>CP090851.1:0-313574 GCA_041879415.1 Vibrio chagasii
AAAAGACGGCCCAACGTCTCTAATCTTCTCTCGTCAAAACCTTGCACAGCAAGAGCGTAACGAAGAGCAAGTAGCGAACATCGCGAAGGGTGGTTACATCCTGAAAGATTGTGAAGGTAAGCCAGAGCTAATCCTTATCGCTACTGGTTCTGAAGTTGAACTAGCGGTTAACGCTGCTGCTGAACTGACAGCTGAAGGTAAGAAGGTACGCGTAGTATCTATGCCTGCAACTGACGCATTCGACAAGCAAGATGCTGAGTACCGTGAATCTGTACTTCCATCTGACGTAACAGCTCGTATCGCTGTAGAAGCTGGCATCGCTGACTTCTGGTACAAGTACGTTGGTTTCGGTGGCAAGATCATCGGTATGACAACGTTCGGTGAATCTGCACCTGCAGGTGAGCTATTCAAGATGTTCGGTTTCACTACTGAAAACGTAGTAAACACAGCAAAAGAGCTTCTTGCTTAATCATTGATTGCTAGGCTTGTGCTAACAGTGTAATGAAAGAAAAAAAACCGAGCGTTGAGCTCGGTTTTTTTAGTGATATACAAACTTTAGGCTATTCGAATTCATTCCCCCAGTTATCCAACTCTTTAGTACCACATACTTTGCATGTCACGTACCGATCCATGTTGTAGTAGTGGCCGCCATTGATAATTGAGTTAGCAAAAAGCTTAATTCTACCGAGTAAACTTTTGTCGGTATCGTAACTGCTTGTCTGGCGAACAAGAATTTCACTATGTGGTGTTTCTTTATTACATGTCTTGCAAAAATGAGTCGCTGGGTATCCAGACATAACCTTTTCCTTTGGTTGAGAAAATTGGGTTAGAAACAGCCGTAGAACTAGGTAACACTCATTATTGTAATAACTACATTAGTCTGGAATGATGCTCAATGCTTATATATTGCTTTTGTCGAGTTAGGTCACTCAACTAATGCCTTTTGGGTAGGATTCAGTTATTATCTGTTGCACGAAATTTTGGTTAGATGTACGGAACTATGCTAAAAGTCGCGATAAACGGATTTGGACGAATAGGGCGTAATGTATTACGCGCTGTTTATGAAAGTGGCAAAAGCCAACAAATCAAAGTAGTAGCTGTCAATGAGCTGGCTCAGCCTGACGCTATGGCTCACCTATTACAATACGACACCAGTCACGGTCGCTTCGGTAAGAAGATCTCTAACGACCAAGAACACATCTATGTCCATCATGGCCTCGGTGCGGAAGACAAAGGTGACTTCGATACGATTCGTATTTTACACCTTGCTGATATCGAGTTGTTGCCTTGGCGCGACCTAGAAGTGGACATCGTTCTCGATTGTACCGGTGTTTACGGCTGTCGAGCTGATGGTCTAGCACATATTGCGGCTGGCGCTAAAAAGGTGCTGTTTTCACACCCTGGTGCTAACGACTTAGACAACACCATTATCTACGGTGTGAATCACGATACTATCGAAGCCGACCACAGAATCGTTTCTAACGGTTCATGTACTACTAACTGTATCGTTCCTATTATAAAGGTTCTTGATGAAGCCTTTGGCATTGAGTCAGGCACCATCACGACCATTCACTCTTCAATGAATGATCAGCAAGTTATTGATGCTTACCACAGCGATCTTCGTCGTACTCGTGCAGCAAGCCAATCCATTATTCCTGTCGATACCAAACTGCATAAAGGTATTGAAAGAATCTTCCCGAAATTTTCTAACAAGTTCGAAGCAATATCTGTGCGTGTACCGACGGTAAACGTAACAGCGATGGATTTAAGTGTCACAATTAATACAAATGTGAAAGTTAATGACGTAAATCAAACCATTGTTAATGCATCCCAGTGTACATTACACAATATAGTTGACTATACTGAAGCGCCGCTTGTTTCCATCGACTTTAATCACGATCCCCATAGCGCAATTGTTGATGGTTCACAAACTCGAGTGAGCAATGGCCACTTAGTGAAAATGCTAGTGTGGTGTGATAACGAATGGGGCTTTGCGAACCGAATGCTAGATACGGTTCTTGCAATGCAAGCTTCTGAAGGCAAGAAGTAAGACCTAGAAGCAAATGTGCGGATTATTTATTTTTTAGCTTGAAATAAATAACGAGAGTCCACATATTACTAGTAGTTAAAGAACTACCAGTTGAATAATTTATAGGCTTGGCAGGGTTGCTGAGTTTCCAAACTTTATTTTTATTTAAATTTGAGAGGACAAATCATGTCTGTGATCAAGATGACTGACCTGGAACTTGCAGGTAAACGCGTATTTATCCGTGCTGACCTAAACGTACCAGTAAAAGACGGTAAAGTAACTTCAGATGCACGTATCCTAGCATCTCTACCAACTATCAAGCTTTGTCTAGAAGCTGGTGCAAAAGTAATGGTTACTTCTCACCTTGGTCGCCCTACTGAAGGCGAGTACAACGAAGAGTTCTCTCTAGCTCCTGTAGTTAACTACCTAAACGACGCACTAGACTGCGAAGTTAAACTAGCTAAAGACTACCTAAACGGCCTAGAGCTAAACGCTGGTGAACTAGTTGTTCTAGAAAACGTTCGCTTCAACAAAGGCGAAAAGAAGAACGAAGAAGAGCTATCTAAAGCATACGCATCTCTATGTGACATCTTCGTAATGGATGCATTCGGTACGGCTCACCGTGCACAAGCATCTACTCACGGTGTTGGTACTCACGCTCCTGTAGCATGTGCTGGTCCTCTTCTTGCTGCTGAGCTAGAAGCACTAGGTAAAGCAATGGACAACCCAGAGCGTCCACTAGTTGCTATCGTTGGTGGTTCTAAAGTTTCTACTAAACTGACTGTTCTTGAGTCTCTATCTAAAGTTGCTGACCAACTTGTTGTTGGTGGTGGTATCGCGAACACGTTCATCGCTGCTGAAGGCCACAACGTAGGTAAGTCTCTATACGAAGCAGACCTAGTTGAAACAGCTCAAAAACTAATGAAAGAGTGTGCTATTCCAGTAGCAACTGACGTTGCATGTGCGAAAGCATTCGACGAGAACGCAGAAGCTGAAATCAAGCACGTTTCTGAAGTTGCAGACGACGACATGATCTTCGACCTAGGTCCAGATTCAACTGCTGCTCTAGCTGAAATCATCGGCAACGCAAAAACTATCCTTTGGAACGGCCCTGTAGGCGTATTCGAATTCAAGAATTTCGAAGCGGGTACTGCTGGTATTTCTAAAGCAATCGCTGAGTCTGCAGGTTTCTCTGTAGCAGGTGGTGGTGACACGCTAGCAGCTATCGACAAGTTCGGTATCAAAGCTGACGTTTCTTACATCTCTACTGGCGGCGGCGCTTTCCTTGAGTTCGTTGAAGGTAAAGTACTTCCTGCAGTAGCAATGCTTGAAGAGCGTGCTAAAGCATAATTGATTTAGAAAGGCGAGATGCGAATCTCGCCTTTTAACGTTTGCTGCATATCACACTTTTTTGCTAGAATGGCATAAGTTGTGAGCAAACGATTGCAAGTTTTTAAACTTAAGTTTTTTAATCTTAAAACGATAGAATAAATAGGACTATTTCCATGTCTAAGATCTTCGATTTTGTAAAACCTGGTGTGATTTCTGGCGATGACGTACAGAAAGTATTTGAAGTAGCAAAAGAAAACAAATTTGCTCTTCCTGCTGTAAACGTTGTTGGTACCGACTCTGTAAACGCAGTACTAGAAGCAGCTGCTAAAGTTAAATCTCCAGTAGTTGTTCAGTTCTCTAACGGTGGCGCTGCATTCTTCGCAGGTAAAGGCGTTAAACTTGAAGGTCAAGGTGCACAAATCCTTGGTGCTGTAGCTGGTGCTAAATACGTACACGCTGTAGCTGAAGCTTACGGTGTTCCAGTTATTCTACACACTGACCACGCTGCTAAGAAACTACTTCCATGGATCGACGGTCTACTAGACGCTGGTGAAGAGTTCTTCGCTCAAACTGGTAAGCCTCTATTCTCTTCTCACATGCTAGACCTTTCTGAAGAGTCTCTAGAAGAGAACATCGAAACATGTGCTAAGTACCTAGAGCGCATGGCTAAAATGAACATGACAATTGAGATCGAACTTGGTTGTACTGGTGGTGAAGAAGATGGCGTTGATAACTCTGATATGGACGCATCTGAGCTTTACACTTCTCCAGAAGACGTTGCTTACGCATACGAGAAACTAAGCGCTGTTAGCCCACGTTTCACTATCGCAGCATCTTTCGGTAACGTACACGGTGTATACAAGCCAGGTAACGTTGTTCTAACTCCAACTATCCTACGTGACTCTCAAGCATACTGTGCAGAGAAGTTCGGTATCGCACCTAACGCTCTAAACTTCGTATTCCACGGTGGTTCTGGTTCTACTGAAGCAGAAATCCAAGAGTCTATCGGCTACGGTGTTATCAAAATGAACATCGATACTGATACTCAGTGGGCTACATGGGATGGTATCCGTGCATACGAAGCGGAAAACCGTGACTACCTACAAGGTCAAATCGGTAACCCAACTGGTGAAGATGCACCAAACAAGAAGTACTACGATCCACGCGTATGGCTACGTGCTGGTCAAGCTTCTATGGTTACTCGTCTTGAGAAAGCATTCGCTGACCTTAACGCTGTAGACGTACTATAATTCTTTGAATTAAGTAGTCTCTAAGTTTTAAAAACCCGCTCATTGAGCGGGTTTTTTATGTCTGATAAAAAGTTGTATTATTTATGTGAAAAACCTAGCGCGTGGTGAATAAATTTCGTAGTCTTTTAGTTATCGGTATTTGTGTTTATGCGTAAGTTTCCTTTATTCAAAGGCTTACATAAATATGACTTTGCAATCTGTCAAAGATAGGATATCGTGCCGAAAAACAGGGGTAGACACTCTGTTTCGTAAAAAGGACTTAGCAAGTTTTTACGTTAACGTTATGATTTAATTGCATAAATTAAAGGTGGCGGTTAAATAGTAAGACTTGGTTTAAGGCAGTTTAGCTCATAGCATATTACATAGAGGATGCACATTATGGCTGAGAGTTCTACAGCGATTGAGACCCCGCTTGTGGATGGTCTTTCAAACGCAGAACAGTGGTTAACGGATAACTCAGATTTGTTTATTCAGTACGGGGTAAACATTATATCTGCGCTGGTTATTCTGTTTATTGGTAACCTAATCGTAAAAGCTGTAGCGAACAGTGTGGCTAAGGTTCTTCAGAAGAAGAAGATGGACCGAGCGGTTGTTGAGTTCATCCATGGTTTAGTTCGTTACTTGTTGTTTGTTATCGTTCTGATTGCAGCTCTTGGTCGCCTTGGTGTTCAAACTGCGTCTGTCGTTGCGGTAATTGGTGCCGCTGGTTTAGCCGTTGGTCTTGCACTACAAGGCTCACTATCGAACTTTGCAGCAGGTGTACTTATCGTTGCATTCCGTCCATTTAAATCTGGTGATTACGTAGAAATTGGCGGTGTTGCTGGTTCAGTTGATTCGATTCAAATCTTCCAAACGGTTCTAACAACGCCTGATAACAAAATGGTTGTCGTACCAAACGGCAGCGTTATCGGCAGCCCAATCACTAACTACTCTCGTCATGCGACACGTCGTATCGACCTAATGATCGGTGTTTCTTACGGTGCAGATCTACAAAAGACCAAAGAGCTTTTGACTAAGATCTGTGAATCTGACGAGCGTGTATTGAAAGAACCTGGTGTTCAAGTTGGTGTTCACACGCTAGCTGACTCTTCAGTTAACTTCGTGGTTCGCCCATGGGTTAGCACTGCTGAGTACTGGAATGTTTACTTCGACCTAATGCAAGCAATCAAAGAAGGCTTGGATAAAGAAGGTATCGAAATCCCATTCCCACAAATGGATGTTCACATGAACAAAGTTGAGGGCTAATAAAGCTTCGACAAGTTTAATAAAAAGGCGGATAACTTAGGTTATCCGCCTTTTTTTTGGAGCTATATTTTCAGGCTATTTCTACCAATACTGCTCAATAAGTCCATTAGCGAGTACTGCTGCGATAGCAAACATCATGGTTGCAACAGCGATATCAATGCCTTTCTTAACACTTGGTTTAGATAGTGTTGGGCCAAGTTTTGCAGCGCCAAGTGAGAGCGAATAGAACCAAACAAATGATGCCAAGATAGTTCCGATAGCAAACGCGATTCTATCATTGCCTTCAAATTGCCCACCGATGGAACCAAGAATTACCACAGTATCCAAATAGAGGTGTGGGTTTAATACTGTAACTGCTAATGCTCCTAGGATGACAGTACGTTTACCACGAGCCAATATTTCACCTTTTGATTCCTTGTCTGATGGTGCTTTAAAAGCACTCCGCAGTGACAACAAACCATAGACAGTCAGGAAAGCGATACCACCTAGTGTCACTGAAGTGAGCAGGACTTCATTTTGCGACAAGATAGCGCCACCACCAAAAATGCCTAGCGAGATAAATAGGGTGTCGAGCAAGCTACAAATTGTTGCTGTGGTTAAATGGTGATTGCGTTTTATCCCTTGATTTAGGACGTACGCATTCTGAGCGCCAATAGGGATAATCATGCTTGCCCCTAGACCAAAACCTTGTAATAAAACCCAAAAACTCATTTTAATCTCCACTTATTTAACGATATTTACGTGCTATATGGCGAAGATACTCCGACCCTTAAAATAAGTATAATTAATGATTTTAATCTATTATTAGAGTTGCTAATGTGGGGTTGAGTTAGCTTAAAAAGGAAGTAAATTGATGCGTGGATTGGATTATAAGTGGATAGAAGCGCTGGATGCTGTGGTGAAACAACGTAGCTTCGAAAGGGCTGCAGAGCAGTTATATATCTCCCAGTCTGCGGTGTCTCAACGCATTAAACAGCTAGAAAAGTGGCTCGCTCAACCTGCCTTGGTAAGGGAAAACCCACCTAGGCCAACCCCGGCTGGTAAAAAGTTACTAGGCTTATATCGTCGAGTCCGTTTGTTGGAGCATGAACTGGTTCCCGAGCTGATGAATGAAGATGGGAATCAGCCTCTATCAATATCCATTGCTACTAACGCGGATAGCTTAGCAACTTGGTTACTGCCAGCTTTGTCGGACGTGATGAAGTCGCGCCAAGTGGAATTGAACCTCGCTATTCATGGCGAATCGAGAACCATAGAGAAGATCAAAAGTGGTGAAGTTGCTGGTGCAATTAGTTTGGAGTCTCAAGCGATTCCTGGTTGCAGTGCCGACTACCTTGGTCGCATGGATTATGTGTGTGTGGCAAGTCCAGACTTTCATCAGCGTTACTTCTCGGAAGGGGTCAACTACACCACATTGAGAAAGGCTCCAGCTGTGTCTTATGATCAATACGATGACCTCCACAAGAAGTTTCTGCATGATCATTTTAATGTGCCTAGAGACAGCGTGATCAACCATACAGTTGGTAGCTCTGAAGCGTTTGTGCGTTTGGCCTTGTCGGGTGTTGCCTACTGTTTGATTCCAAGGTTACAGATCATCGAGGAGCTAGAATCAGGTTCGTTGATTGATATTACGCCCGGTTTTTTATTGTCTTATCGGATTTATTGGCATCATTGGCAGCTTGAAAGTGGGGTACTTAAAGAGATCTCGCAAGCGATTTTGAGTTTTGCTCATGAACACTTACCACAGTAAGCTGGTGGTTTTTTCAGCGTCAAAGTTCTGTTAGAAGTGCGGTGCCTAGATTGGATAAACGGCAAATTACTCTATGATGAAAAGACATTTGTTTAGCATAGGTCTCCCCCCATGAAGTTTGTACCAAAGATGTTAGCAACCTCTCTTACTCTTACAGCTGCACTGAGTGCTGTAAGTTTTTCCGCACTGGCTAATTCGCCATCTTTTCCACACATTTCGACAACCGGTTACGGTGAAGTGGTGGCGACGCCAGATATGGCGACATTTTCAGTCAGAGTTGTAGAGTCAACGATGACCGCAGAGCAAGCAAAGCTCACCGTTGATAAAGTGGTGACGAGCTTCCTTAATAAGCTGCATAAAGCTGGGGTTGATGAGGCGAGTGTTCATAGCTCTAACCTGTACCTAGCACCTCAATATCACTACCCGAAAGACGGCAAGCCGGAGCTAGTCGGTTACCGAGCTTCACGTAATGTGACGGTTGAAGTTAAGGACTTATCAAATCTTAATGAGTATATGGATATTGCCATTGCTCAAGGGATTAACCAGATAGATAACATCCAATTACAAGTGCGTGACCAAGCGAAATATCAGGAGCAAGCGCGTTTAGAAGCAATCAAAGACGCAAGAGCAAAAGCTAAATCATTAGCGACTGGTTTTGAGCGTGAGCTTGGAGACGTGTGGCGTGTTGATTACAACGCACAGTCTTCCCAGCCAGTATTAATGCGTTCTATGGCGATGGATGCGAGAACGGAGTCTAACTCTTATGAAGACTCAACGATCACCATTCGTGATCGTGTGAATGTGATCTATCAGCTTGAAGAGTAATTAGATCATCATGATCTAATTGCCTACCATAGGCCAAATACTAAAAAGGCTCTCACAATGAGAGCCTTTTTGTTTTTCTAATATCGAATTCGATGATTAGTGAAGTAGACGAGCACGGATCGTGCCTTCGATCTCTTTCAGTTTCAGCAGTGCTTCTTCAGAGCGGTCTGCCTCAACATCGATCACTACGTAACCCATATCAGCGGCAGTCTGTAGGTACTGACCTGCGATGTTGATGCCTTCTTCAGCGAAGATTGTGTTGATCTGAGTTAGGATACCTGGACGGTTCTGGTGAATGTGCAATAGGCGAGATGTGCCCGTATGCAATGGCAGCGATACCTCCGGGAAGTTAACACTTGATAGCGTTGAACCGTTATCAGAGTATTTCGCAAGTTTACCTGCCACTTCTACACCGATGTTCTCTTGAGCTTCTTGAGTAGAACCACCAACGTGTGGCGTTAGAATTACGTTATCGAACTGCATTAATGGTGACTCAAATGGGTCAGCATTGGTTTTTGGTTCGGTTGGGAATACGTCAATCGCCGCACCACCTAAGTGACCTGAATCAAGCGCACCGCACAGTGCAGGGATATCTACCACAGTACCACGCGCCGCGTTGATAAAGATTGCGCCCGGCTTCATACGATCGAACTCTTCTTTACCCATCATGTTCTTGGTTTCGTTTGTCTCTGGAACATGTAGTGAGATCACGTCACACTTGTTCAACAGTTCCGTCATGGTGTGAACTTGCGTTGCGTTGCCCAGTGAAAGCTTGTTTTCAATATCGTAGAAGTAAACACGCATACCTAGGTTTTCCGCAATAATACCCAGCTGAGTACCAATGTGACCGTAACCGATAATACCTAAACGCTTACCACGAGCTTCGTAAGAGTTGTCTGCACTCTTTTTCCAGATGCCACGGTGCGCAAGAGCGTTCTTTTCTGGGATGCCACGTAGTAGCAATAGAACCTGACCAAGAACCAGCTCAGCAACGCTTCGAGTGTTTGAGAATGGTGCGTTGAAGACAGGTACACCACGCTTTGCAGCGGCTTCAAGGTTTACTTGGTTAGTACCGATACAGAAACAACCGATAGCAACCAATTTTTCAGCAGCATCAATCACTTCTTGGGAAAGGTTTGTGCGAGAACGAATACCGATGAAGTGAGCATCTTTAACTGCTTCAAGTAGTTCATCTTCAGGTAGTGAGCCTTTGTGGTACTCAATATTTGTGTAACCAGCGGCTTGAAGTACTTCTACTGAAGAAGGGTGGAGACCTTCTAGAAGTAGAATTTTTATTTTTTCTTTTTCCAGTGAAACTTTGGCCATTGTTCTCGTCCTTAAAATGGAAAGGTTGGGCAAATGCGGCGCACGTGCTACAAAATGGCTGAAAGGGGAACAAATTCACCACTTTGTTAGGAGACAAACGTTTTCCCTGTGCGTCTTCTGAACAATAAAGTAACAAAAAAAAAATGTTTTGGGTAAGAAAATTACGGAATAAGACATAATTTTACAGGTACAAAGCAAAAAAACGGCGCCCTTGGGCACCGTATGTAATGAAGTAACAGAAAAACTCAATCTTCTATTATTTATTCTTCGATTTTTGCACCTTCAGGTGTACCTGTGATAACCACATCTGCACCACGGTGTGCGAATAGGCCAACTGTTACCACACCAGCGATACCATTGATGATATCTTCTAGTTGTTTCGGGTTCTCAATCGCCATGCCGTAAACATCTAGGATCACGTTGCCGTTATCCGTTGTACAACCTTCACGGTAAACCGGGTCACCACCAAGCTTAACTAGCTCACGCGCAACGTATGAACGTGCCATTGGGATAACTTCTACCGGTAAAGGGAATTTACCCAGTACATCAACAGCTTTCGTGCCATCAACAATACATACAAATTTATCAGAGATAGCCGCTACAATTTTTTCACGAGTTAGAGCTGCACCGCCGCCCTTGATCATATCGCGAGTTGGGTTGATCTCGTCTGCGCCATCAACATAGATGTCTAACTTAGCAACATCATTACACTCATACACTTTGATTTCTAGCTCTTCTAGGCGTTGCGTTGAAGCAACAGAGCTTGAAACTGCACCTTTGATTTTGTCTTTCATTGTGCCTAGTGCGTCGATGAAGTGATTTACCGTAGAGCCAGTACCAACACCTACAATGCTGCCTTCTTCAACATATTTAAGTGCTGCCCAACCAGCTGCTTTTTTCATTTCATCTTGAGTCATGCCATTCTCCTGAATAAGATCTTGCGCTTTGAATTAGTCTTTCGCGTATTAAGTTAACGTTTGAGTATCGAGGTTAACGTTTGCGGCGCGATTATAGCGCTTTAATGGTTGTTTTCCCATTGCCAAGTTTTACTTGGAGTCACGATTTTAGGTAACGGAACATCCCACTCTTCAATTGGTAGGGTATCGACATGTTGGCAATCGTGAGCCAAACCAATTGGTGTAGCCCCTTGTCCTGTCTCGAACCATTTCGCCAGAGTACGATCGTAATAGCCACCACCCATGCCTAACCGGTGACCATGAGAGTCAAAACCAACCAGCGGGGTAAGAATCAGGTCGAGTTGATGACAAGGTTTCACCAACGTTTGATTAAGCTGTGGTTCAACGATGCCGTATTTATTTAATACCGTTGGGGTTGTCGGAGAATAGTGCAAAAACAACAGATGCCCGTCAGAGAAAGGATGTAATACAGGTAAATAGGTCTGCTTACCTTGCGCCCACAACCATTCAATTAAAGGTTGGGTATCAAGTTCACCATCGATAGAGATATAAAGTGCGATATGTTGGGCAGACTGAATGTCATCAAGTTGAGCGCACTGCTTAACTAGGTCTATGCCGGATTGAGTTTGTTGTTCGCTAGATAGGGAATTGCGTTTGATGCGGATCTGTTTGCGAAATTCGCTGCGTGTGAGCGTCTTCATAAGAAGGGATACCCCAAAGTGCCGTTGAGAATAGATGGCCCTTGAACCAGCGAGTTCAAGGCGGATCAGCAATGATTACCGTAGGCTTCTCGGTCGGGCCGAGCATGCTCAATAGCACTCAAGTACTAACCCTTAGGGATTGCTTATCGGCTCGGGGACGTGAATCCTCTGACAAACACTCCAGGGTAAATTTTGTGTACGCTATTGCTGTCCGTGCTTAACCTTACTGAGAACATCTGAAAGCGATGTTGTGAGCTGTTCCATTCGCTCGGTCAGTGCGTTTTGTTCGTCATTTGCTTCAAACTTCTTAGTTTGTAATTCATAGCAAATGTTCAGAGCTGCGATAGTCAGCAGCTTCACTTCATTGGTTACCTTAGTACGTTCAGCCATCTCTTTCAATCGATTATCAAGATCGGCCGCCGCTGCAATCAATGACTCCTCTTGCCCTGCTGGACAATTTACTCGAGTCAGTTTTCCTAATATTTCAACGTCTACCGCTTGATTACTCATGATGGATGAACTCTTTAACGCGCTATTTTAAGGCTGTTGCTCTTCGTTATTTTCTTGAAACAAAAAGTGCAAGTACCGATGAGGAAGCAATCTCCTCTGAGGGAGAAACTATAGGTAAACCGCTATTAAGATTCAAGCTTTTCAGAGTGACTGTTTGTAAATGAGAGCTTGAGCACACAGTAATTCAGCAAATTGAACAATTGGTAGTCAGTCATCCTTCAATTGCTAGGGATCGATGCTTACCAGAATTGGGGTGAAGTGGTACGATTATACTATCGATATAAAGAATAACTGAGCGAGCTATCTGATGAGCGAAACTACTTTACCTGACTACCTAACGGTTGCGACTGAACTTCAATCGGCAAGTCTAGCCGTAACCCCTGCTGAGATGCATGGCTTATTAACGGGTATGTTAAGCGGAGGCTTAAGCCTAGCAGATAAGAGCTGGCAACCACTGATCTTTGATTACACCAACGAAGGCATGGGTTGGCCGGATCGCGCATTAACGTTAGCGGAAGCAACATTGAAAGTAACCACTAGTGAGATCACGGGTTCAGGCATGGAATTGTCTATGCTATTGCCTGACGAAGACGCAAGTGCGAGCCTGTTTGATTTAGCTGACGGTGTGTCTGATTGGATCAACCACTTTATCTCTGGTTTAGGGCTAGTTGGCGCTCAGTTAAATAAGGCGTCGGAAGGCACTAAAGAAGCGCTGGCTGATCTTGAAGAGATGGCAAAGCTAGGTATTGATGAAGATGATGATCTGGAAGAGCAAGCGCAACTTCTAGAGCACGTTATTGAGCACGTAAAAGCGTGTGCATTAACCATTCATGCTGAGTTTGGTGCACGCCCATCTGAAGATGTAGCTCCAACCATTCACTAATCGTTTGCCAGTTTGAGGTTATGATGGCTCAGTATGATGTTGTAATTGCTGGTGGTGCGATGGCAGGGGCGACTTTGGCGCTTGCCTTGAATCACCTAAGCCAAGGCTCGCTATCGATTGCGGTAGTGGAACCTTATCAGGTTGATCATCAAGCTCATCCTGGGTTTGATTCTCGTTCTATTGCTTTGTCTTATGGCACAGTGCAGATCCTTGATTCATTGCAGTTGTGGCAATCGATCGCTCCAGTAGCAACCCCGATTAAAGATATTCATGTCTCGGATCGTGGGCATGCAGGAATGACTGATATCTACAGCGAAGATCTTGCGGTTGATGCGCTTGGTTATGTGGTCGAGTTGGCGGATGTCGGTCGAATCTATCAGCAAAAGCTGGAGTCAGAAGAGGCAATTACGATGTTGTGCCCTGATTCAGTAGCGAAAATTGAGCGTAGTGATTTACTGACGACCATTGACCTTAACAGCGGGCAAACCATTACTACTAAGTTGTTGGTTGCAGCTGACGGAGCGATCTCTACCTGCTGCCAACAACTGAATATTTCGTTGAGTGAGCATGACTTTGAGCAAGTGGCTGTCATTGCCAACATTGTGGCGAGCGAGCCTCATCAAGGTCGCGCCTTTGAGCGTTTTACCCATCATGGGCCAGTTGCTTTATTACCGATGACGGACAACCGTCTATCGCTAGTGTGGTGCTTACCGCCACAACAAGCTGATAAAGTCATGGCTTTAAACGACAGCCAGTTCCTTGAACAGCTGCAGAATGATTTTGGTTGGCGATTAGGCCGTTTAGATAAGGTGGGTAAGCGTGCGAGCTATCCTCTGATTCTTCGTCATCGTCAGCAAAATATCTCTCATCGATTTGCGATTGTCGGCAATGCCGCTCAAACTCTTCATCCGATCGCGGGTCAGGGCTTTAACCTCGGTATTCGTGATGTGGCTTCTTTAGCCGAAGAGTTGTGTACTCAGTTGGATGATGTTGGTCGATACACTGGTCTTGTTAACTTTAGAAAACGTAGAGAACAGGATAGAGGGGCGACGATTACACTGACATCGAGCCTAGTACATCTATTCTCAAATGACTTTTTAACCGCTCGTATCGGGCGTAACCTTGGGTTAGCTGTTATGGATAACCTTCCACCACTTAAAGGTCCACTTTTGCGTCATACGCTTGGCCTAGTAGAAAGATAAGGTAGAAAAATAATGATGCAAAGTGTTGATATCGCAATTGTTGGTGGAGGCATGGTTGGCTTAGCCCTTGCTGCAGCTTTGAAAGACAGTGATCTGAGAGTGGCTGTAATTGAAGGTAAGGCACCAAGCGAAGGGCTTAATGAACTGCCTGACGTACGTGTTTCTGCATTGAGCCGTTCTAGTGAAGTGATTTTGCGTAATCTAGGTGCGTGGCAGGGAATTGAGCAAAGACGTGCTGCACCTTATCAAGCGATGGAAGTGTGGGAACAAGATAGCTTCGCTCGCATTGAATTTGACTCAACGCGTTTAGCGCAGCCTAATTTAGGTCATATTGTTGAGAACCGTGTGATTCAATTGGCGTTGCTTGAGCAGGTTAAAAAGCAAGAAAACGTCAGTCTATACATGCCAGCGACGTGCAAAACAATGGCAATTGGTGAAAGCGAAGCATGGCTGACTTTAGATAACGGTCAAGCACTGACGGCTAAGCTTGTCGTTGGCGCAGATGGTGCTAATTCTTGGGTTCGCAAGCAGCAAGATATCCCTCTAACACATTGGGACTACGGGCATAGTGCAATTGTTGCGAACGTTAAAACTGCTGAACCGCACCATAGTGTGGCTCGTCAAATATTTACACCACAGGGCCCGTTGGCATTCTTACCAATGCAGCCGAGCAATATGAGTTCTATCGTTTGGTCTACTGAGCCAAATCGTGCCGAGAAGCTCGTATCTATGTCGGATGCGGAGTTTAATAAACAGCTAACAGCTGAGTTCGACTCTAAACTAGGCTTGTGTGAAGTGGTTGGCGAGCGTTTTGCGTTCCCACTGCGCATGCGATACGCGAGAGACTTCGCCATAGAGCGCGTGGCTTTGGTGGGTGATGCTGCGCATACCATTCACCCGCTTGCAGGGCAGGGCGTTAACCTTGGTTTGCTAGATGCTGCCAGCCTAGCGCAAGAGCTGTTAAAGCTCTGGGCTGCGGGCGAGGACATCGGTACCAAACGTAACTTACGTGGTTATGAGCGCTGGAGAAAAGCAGAAGCCGCGAAGATGATTGCATCGATGCAGGGCTTTAAAGACCTATTTGAAGGCGATAATCCGGCGAAGAAGCTGATTCGTGGTATCGGTATGAAGCTCGCAGGTCAACTTCCTTGTGCGAAAGATGAAATCATGAAGCGAGCGTTAGGTCTAGCGGGTAACCTTCCTGACTTAGCGAAGCCCCCTGTGATTCATCGATAGTGACTTTGTTTCTAATGTTTCGCACCAAAGTTTCGTTCGAATCATTGGTACGAAAAAAGGGTTGGCGTTAGCCAACCCTTTTTGTTTTGAATTCTCTAGATAATTTGATTATGCGTAAGCACAGCGCAGCTTCATAATTTCACTATTTATTTCTTTCACTGTTTCAAAGTGGCGTTTCTCTGCTCGGTCTGGCAGCACTAGCTTGCCGTTATCGAACTCAAATTTCCCTACGCCGTAAATGTAGATTCGTCCTTTGAAAAGTCGACTTACATGTTTAGCAATCATACTCGGTGTATAGCGCTTAAACAGTCTCATTTTTAATTATCCTTATATTTACCTAGCCTGCACATTATAGAAAAACTCCGAGATAATAATTGTGATAAGCATGGAGTAATATGCAGTAGCGTTGACGTTAATTAGATATTTGTGCTGTTCTAAGCACTTTCTACAGTAAATATCTATTTTTACGTGAGCTCCTCCCCAAAATAATACTGAGTAGTGAACTGCCGTGAACTTTCCTGTTCGGTATTAAGCAGCTTAAATGTGACAAGTATAAGAATAGGCGGGATTTTTTTGTTTGTGTAATCAAATTGTAAAATTAAGACAAAAAAAAGCCCGTCTAAAACGGGCGAATAGTCACAGATGCATTACACAAAAGTGGATACTGATGTTACTCAGTGGATTCACTTGTACTGATTTGCCTAGGGGCTAGTCAGTAAATTCACAATAACGCAGATTTTTACCTGTGACTACTTATGCTTTAATTTTGATTAAATATTTAACTTTAATCTAGTTATCTTATGACGAGCTTCACACTAAATATGTATCCAGTGAAAACTAGGGGAAGAGTTTGCGATCAATCACTGTATTGATCCGATCATCGACTGATCTCAGCGATGATCGGCGTACATAGCGTCATGAGATCATTGGGATCCAAAGCGATACCTGCCATTCGATCCCCAGAGCTGATGGTCACCGTTGCATTGTTCTGGATCGAAGGATCAAAGATGATCGGCATGTGCCTCTTTAATGCAAGCGGGCCAACACAACCGGGCTTAAAGCCTGTAATAGACTCTACATCGCTTAACGAGACACAGGTCATGCGGCGGCAATTTAGAATTGAGCGCACTTTCTTCGGATCGACGGAGCGATCACCAGCGGTGCACGCTAGCGCGTATTGATTGCCCATGTCTTTGAGCAGAATACATTTCACCATTTGAGATGGGTCGATGCCTCGTTCTTGCGCGGTTTCTTCGATGCTGGTGGTTGGCTTACTTTGTAACAGCAGGCGATAGCTCACCTGCTGTTGGTCCAGCCATTGTGTAATCACTGTTTCCACGTAATTACTCGTCGTCAAGGCTGTAAGGCAGTGGCTGGATACTCCAGATTTGATCGGGTTGTGCTGTCAAACGCAGCTGAACATCGTCATCCAGGTTGTTCGGTAGCACCATTAGGCCAATTGCTTGGTTGTCAGCAAATTGATATACGTTGATCAGTTGACCCGCTCCACGCCAGTTTTCACCAACGCTGCGCTCTAGCTCAATAGGGCTTTCTAGTGTTAGCACTTCCGCTGTTGGGCCCGAAACAATGCGCATTTCACGTTTGTTCATGCCACGGTATTTAGCGCGAGCTACTGTTTCTTGACCTGTGTAACAACCCTTGGTGAAGCTGATGCCACCAATCGCTTGTAGGTTAAGCGCCTGAGGGATATGCTCATTTTGCTCTGCTTTGGTTAGATTAGGCTGAGCATCGATAATTTCATGATACTGCCATAGCGCCTCTGAGACTTTCTCCGCAGAGCTGTTAGTCACCAATGCTTCTGCAGCTTGTTCTGTCACAAGCAGAGCCCAGCGGTTGTCAGCAACTTGAACGGCTGTACCGCCTGAAATCGCACGAACTTTACCTTGGCTCTCTGAGATAGAGTCGATGTACTGATCCGCAGCAGCGCCCATCACACCGATAACCACATCGCTGGTTTGCTCAATATCGACCTTAGAGAAGACTGCGTATTTTTTGATTTCTACGAGCTCAACTTCAATCGCAGACTTAGGCTGCATAAGCGCGTAACCACCGTTGTGGTGGAATAGGCGGAAGATACTCCATACCTTTCCTTTTGCATCACAGTGGGCGCCTAATGTGGATTCATCATTAGGAAGAGTCACGACGTCGCACGTTACTTGACCTTGTAGGTACGATTTTTTGTCATCGCCTACCATGGTAATTGCACTCCAGTCTGACACGTGTGTCATCATCAGTTCTGGAAGCGAATCGTTTTGCGTATGAGCGTGCGGCTGAAAGGTGTTTTTCCAATCCATTTTATCTTTCCTAAGAATTTTATTTGGCTCTATGTTAATCCTGTTCTGTTTCTTTGTCAGCCTAGGTTTTTTTGTGAGCGGAGATAGGGACTGTGACCCACATAGTAGTTGCAGAGCGTATGACTTGTTACACTCCAAGAAAGAAAAATTATAGGTGAGGATAGCCAATGTACACTGCAGAGCAGAAAGCACGAATTAAATGGGGTTGCCGTCGCGGCATGTTAGAACTTGATGTAGTCATCATGCCATTTTTCGAAGAGTGTTTTGATTCATTGCAAGAGCAGGAACAGCGCGAGTTTGTTTCTTTACTAGAGTGTGATGATCCAGACCTGTTTACTTGGGTGATGGGCCACGGCCGTAGTGAAAACCTAGGTCACGCTTCAATGGTTGATAAAATTGTCGCACACAACCTCAGCAAGGTTCGTTAAGCTTCAGCTTAACCCTTCGTATTTCGCATTATTAACAAAAGGCACTGTTTTCGGGTGCCTTTTGTTTTTTATCGTTGTCTCTTCTATTCCACTGGCAGTCAGCCTTTATTGTCTGTACTTAACCTTCAATCTGTTTCGTGCCAATCACATGCTTATCACCAGCGCTCAAGGATGTCTTGATTATAAGGATGATGGTGAAGTGCGTTTGAATGGCAGTACATACAGCTTAAAGTCGGTCGATCAGATTTGGGCGCAATTCTTCGTAAAATTACAATTTGAATGTGGTCACTCGGTACTACTATGGCGAGACAGTTGCCAAGAGCAAGAGTATCGGCACTTTTTGGCGAACTTACAACGAATGCGCTCGCTAAGCTAAAGTAATCGACAAGTCATGAGTTAAAAGAAAAGGGAGCACTAGGCTCCCTTTCGTTTGATTACTTTTCGTGAATGACGAATGCGCCAAGTTACGATTGACGTTTCTCTGGTGTCAGAATCGTTGGGCCACTGTCTTCAGCCAGCTCTGGGTAATCCAATGTGTAGTGCAGGCCGCGGCTCTCTTTGCGTTGCATTGCACAGCGAACCATTAGCTCAGCGACTTGAAGTAGGTTACGCAGCTCCAAAAGGTTGTTCGACACCTTAAAGTTGCTGTAATACTCGTGAGTCTCTTGCTGCAACATCTGAATACGACGCATTGCACGCTCAAGTCGCTTGTCTGTACGTACGATACCCATGTAATCCCACATGAATAGACGAAGTTCATGCCAGTTGTGCTGGATAATAACTTCTTCATCACTGTTGGTGACTTGGCTTTCATCCCATGCAGGAAGCTCCGCACACAATTGAGACTGTTCAATGTTCTCTACGATGTGTTTTGCTGCCGACCATGCGTAAACCACACATTCTAGTAGTGAGTTTGATGCCATACGGTTCGCACCGTGAAGACCGGTGTAGCTTACTTCACCAATTGCGTAGAGGTTTTGCAGATCCGTTTGACCATCTTTATTGACCATCACACCACCACAGGTGTAGTGCGCAGCCGGTACAATCGGGATCGGCTCTTTGGTCATATCGATACCCAAGTCCATCAAACGAGTATGGATCATTGGGAAGTGCGCAGTAATGAACTCTTCAGGCTTGTGGCTGATGTCGACGTACATGCAGTCTGCACCTAATCGCTTCATTTCGAAGTCGATTGCGCGAGCAACGACATCACGAGGCGCCAATTCACCACGCTCATCGAAGTCTTTCATGAAGCGTGTACCATCCGGACGACGCAAGTAAGCGCCTTCGCCACGAAGTGCTTCCGTTAGTAGGAAGTTGCGTGCTTCTGGGTGGAACAAGCAAGTCGGGTGGAATTGGTTGAACTCTAGGTTTGCTACACGACAACCCGCACGCCAAGCGATAGCAATGCCATCACCAGAAGAGACATCTGGGTTAGAAGTGTATTGGTACACTTTTGATGCGCCGCCAGTAGCAAGCACAACAAATTTAGCTCGTACGGTTTCTACGTGTTCTTGGTTGCGGTTCCAGATGTAGGCACCGATCACCTTGTCTTTCGATCCACCAATCTTATCTTCAGTGATCAGGTCCAGCGCGTTGTGGCGCTCGAAGATCTCGATGTTTGGGTGATTCTTGACGTTATCTTGCAGTGAGGTCTGCATCGCCATGCCAGTTGCATCGGCAGCGTGCAGGATTCTGCGGTGGCTGTGTCCACCTTCACGAGTTAGGTGATACTTAGGTTGACCATCAGTGCTGTTCTCATCTTTATCAAATGGAACGCCGCCATCAATCAGCCATTGCACACACTCTTTAGCATTCTCAGCAATGAATTGAACTGTATCTTCTTCACATAACCCAGCCCCGGCAATTTGAGTATCTTCAACGTGAGACTCAATACTGTCCGACTCATCGAACACCGCAGCGATACCGCCTTGTGCGTAATACGTCGATCCTTCGCTGCGTGGTCCTTTGCTTAATACAATTACTTTTGCATGTTCTGCTACGCGTAAGGCTAATGACAAGCCTGCCGCACCACTTCCTACCACTAATACATCACATTGATGTTCACGGTTTGCGTTCATAAAACTTATTAAATCCCGGGCTATAGTCGAGTTGTCTACTCTCAATTGACTTTGTCTTGTTTTAGGAGTTGCGGTAAGACTGTTATAATCCCCTCAGAGTCGTCCTAAAACGCCATGCAAAATCAAGATATAGACAGCTATCTAGAAATATTTAATTGCTCAATACCATTGCTTTTGCTCTAGTTTCCCCAAATTGATAGGGATAGCTATTTTTATTACATCACATTGTGAAACAATAATGGCAAATAATTTTAAGAAAGTTGGAACTTTCGGTATTTGGCTTAGTCACAATAGTGCTCTTGTAGACGGTGGTGTCAATACTACATTTCGCATAATTAGTACCCATATCTGTGAAGGTGAGGGTTATAACAATAGGAGTACCCGCTCGAATGAACGAGCAGCTAACCGATCAAGTGTTGATTGAGCGAGTTCAGAGTGGAGATAAGCAAGCATTTAACTTACTAGTGGTTAAGTATCAAAACAAAGTTTGTAACCTTATCTCTCGATACGTGAATAATTCCGGTGATGTACCTGATGTAGCACAAGAAGCTTTTATTAAAGCTTACCGCGCGATACCTAATTTTCGTGGCGAGAGTGCCTTCTATACATGGTTGTACCGAATTGCCGTGAACACCGCAAAGAATCATATCGTTGCCCAGGGACGTAGACCGCCCGCAACGGATGTAGATGCAGAAGATGCTGAATATTACGAAACAGGCAGCGCGTTAAAAGAAATATCGAACCCTGAGAACTTAACGCTGTCAAAAGAATTGAAACAAGTCGTTTTTGGAGCGATTGAAGCGCTGCCAGAAGACTTAAAAACTGCAATGACGCTGCGTGAGCTTGAAGGTTTGAGCTACGAAGAGATTGCAGAAGTAATGGATTGCCCTGTAGGAACCGTACGTTCGCGTATCTTCCGAGCTCGTGAAGCGGTGGAAAAGAAAATTAAACCTCTTTTGCAGCGCTAGAACTTGTAATAATTATGGTGAAAATAATGGCTGATAAAGAAAAGCTTTCGGCACTCATGGATGGTGAAACGATCGATAAAGCTCTCATTGTAGATCTAGAGTCTGATCAAGAAAGCATGAATACCTGGCAGAGTTACCACTTAATCGGTGACGTTATGCGTGGGGATGCGCCAGAAACTAAAAATTGGAACATTGCGGATAGTGTGGCAGCAGCGCTTGAAGATGAGCCTGCACACAGTGCGATGCCAAACCTGCACCAAGTGAATGTTGAACCTACTGTTGCTCCAATTGAAGAGCAACCAAAACCTCAGCAAGCGAAGCGTCAGCTTCCAGCGTGGTTACAACAGTTTGGACAAGTTGCTGTGGCAGCGTGTGTTTCTTTAGCGGTTGTATTAGGTGTTCAACAATATGGTGGCAGCGATCCAGCGACACCAGAACAGTTACCTGTACTTCAGACGATTCCATTTGCGGGATCCGCTGAGCCAGTAAGCTTAACCCGCGAGTCGGTAGAGAGACCCGCGTCTGAAGCAAATTTGCAAGAGCAGCGTAAACGTGTTCATGCAATGCTAGAAGATTATGAGCTACAACTAAGATTAAACAGTGATGCGTCGCCTATGGAAGATGCACATCTAGAATCGGACATTGAATGAAGAAAATCCTGGTCAGTGCACTGACACTGTTCAGCTTGATGTCTCCAACAGCCTTTGCAGAGGAAACAACTGCAAAGGCCTTGTTGCATCAAATGAACGAGGCCAGTCAGCATCTAAATTACGAACTCTCTTACATACTGATCAAGAAGAGCAGTATTGAACCTCTTGTTTATCGCCATGCGGTTAACGACGACCAACAACTCGCACACCTTGTTTATCTAAGTGGCCCTGTTCGTGAAGTGATTCGTCGCGGTAATGAAGTGAGCTACATCGAACCGGGTACAGAGCCGTTTACGATCCAGTCAGGCAGCATGGTTGCGCCTGTTATTCCGATGATCAATCGAGATATTGAATCTCTGAACCAGTACTACGACTTTGTAAAAGTTGGGCGTTCTCGTGAAGCGGGCAGCACGACTCAAGTATTACGCGTAGTGCCAAAAGATGGCCTTCGCTACTCATACGTGGTTTGGGTAGACGAGAAAACCAGTCTTCCTCTACGTGCCGACCTATTAGACCGTGATGGTGAAATACTGGAACAGTACCGAACTATCTCTTATGTCGTGAACGATAAAATCGCGGAAGCTATGGGCGGCTTAAACCAAGCGCAACTGCCGAAGGTTTTATCATTACCTGAGGGTTTGGTGAGTGAGACCGACTGGCAAGCTTCATGGGTGCCAGAAGGGTTTAAGTCAAAAGAATTGAGCCGTTACCAAATGGCTGCGACCGATAAAATGGTCGAGAGTCAGCTTTTCAGCGATGGATTATTTAGCTTTTCGGTATATATCGCCGACAAAGACGAACACTCATTGAAAGGCCAGTTGGTACGTCAAGGGCGTAGAACTTTGCACAGTTTAGTGATTGGTGACAGAGAAGTGTCTGTCGTAGGTGATATCCCGCCAGCCACGGCCAAGCGTATCGCTCAATCAGTTACTTTCAATAATCAGGTGTCAGCGCAATGATGACCGCGCTGGCTACCGTTAGCTCAGTTGAACAAAAAGGTAAGCAATACTTTGTTCAATTGAGCTGCGAACAACAAACCAGTTGCAGCAGCTGCTCTTCACAAAAAAGCTGCGGTACTGGTATTGTCACCAAAGCGGTTGGCAACAAATCTTTGTTTTGGCAATTAAAAACCAAAAGCCTTGTGAAAGCGGGTCAGATTGTAGAAATCGGCTTTCCTGAAAAAAGCCTACTTCAGTCTGCAGCTATTGTTTACCTTATCCCACTTTTCATGTTGATGATTGGTGCTGGCATTGGACAACTCTTGTTACAACCCTTACTTCAAGGGGGCGAGGGGATTGTTATACTGAGCGCAGCCCTATTTACTGCTGGTGGTATTGCTTTAGCGAAGCGACTCGCTAAACCGATGGAAGACAAATCCAAGCAAGAAGTCGTATTGATTCGAATCCTCGGTGAGCCGCTAGTCTAATTTATGATGCGTCTTGCTGTTAAATTGGGTAGAATCTGCCAACTTGATTGAAATGCCGCCACCGTTAGCTATTTTTAAATAGTTTTGCGGCTTTCTTACCGTCCTAATTTAAAGAGTTTGTCACACCAAATTATGAAGCACATTCGTAACTTTTCGATTATCGCCCACATCGACCATGGTAAGTCGACCCTATCTGACCGTCTAATCCAAGTTTGTGGAGGATTAAGCGATCGTGAAATGGCTGCACAAGTCCTTGATTCGATGGATCTTGAGCGTGAACGTGGCATCACCATCAAATCTCAGAGTGTGACACTAAACTACACCGCAAAAGATGGTGAAACTTACCAACTTAACTTCATCGATACTCCGGGACACGTTGACTTCGCATACGAAGTATCACGTTCTCTTGCAGCTTGTGAAGGCGCACTATTGGTTGTCGATGCTGGTCAAGGTGTAGAAGCTCAGACTCTAGCAAACTGTTACACAGCGATCGAAATGGATCTGGAAGTTGTGCCAATCCTAAATAAGATTGACCTTCCAGCAGCTGATCCAGAGCGCGTATCTGAAGAGATTGAAGAGATCGTAGGTATCGACGCGATGGAAGCAACGCGCTGTTCTGCGAAAACAGGTATCGGTGTAGACGATGTTCTAGAAAACATTGTTTCAGCAATTCCTGCTCCAGAAGGCGATCCTGAAGCGCCACTACAAGCACTAATCATCGACTCTTGGTTCGATAACTACCTTGGTGTTGTTTCTCTTGTTCGTATCAAGAACGGTTCTCTGAAGAAGAACGACAAGATCAAAGTAATGAGCACCGGCCAAGTTTGGGGTGTAGACCGTCTAGGTATCTTCACGCCTAAGCAAATCGATACTACAGAGCTAAACACTGGTGAAGTAGGTTGGGTTGTTTGTGGTATTAAAGACATCCTAGGTGCACCGGTTGGTGATACGCTAACACTGGCTAAAAACGGCTGTGAAAAAGCGCTACCTGGCTTTAAGAAAGTAAAACCACAGGTATACGCGGGTCTGTTCCCAGTATCATCTGATGATTACGAAAACTTCCGTGATGCACTAGGTAAACTAAGCCTGAACGATGCTTCTCTATTCTACGAACCAGAGAACTCAGCAGCACTTGGTTTCGGTTTCCGTTGTGGTTTCTTGGGTATGCTTCACATGGAGATCATCCAAGAACGTCTAGAGCGTGAATACGACCTAGACCTAATCACAACTGCACCAACCGTAGTATACGAAGTTGAAAAAACAGACGGCACTCAACTGTATGTTGATAGCCCAGCTAAGCTGCCTGCTATCAATGATATCAACGAGATTCGTGAGCCGATTGCACGTTGTAATATCTTAGTACCTTCTGACTACCTAGGTAACGTAATCACACTGTGTGTTGAGAAGCGTGGTGTTCAGGTTGATATGATTTATCACGGCAACCAAGTAGCGGTTGTGTACGATATTCCAATGGCTGAAGTAGTACTGGACTTCTTCGACCGTCTGAAATCAACGTCTCGTGGTTACGCATCACTGGATTACAACTTCCAACGTTTTGAAGCATCAAGCATGGTTCGTGTAGACGTACTTCTAAACGGTGACACGGTTGATGCACTAGCGATGATTACACACAAAGATCAATCGCAAACTCGTGGTCGTCAGCTTGTAGAGAAGATGAAAGAGTTCATCCCTCGTCAAATGTTTGATATCGCGATTCAAGCGGCTATCGGTAACCACATCATCGCTCGTTCGACAGTTAAACAACTGCGTAAGAACGTAATCGCGAAATGTTACGGTGGTGACGTGAGTCGTAAGAAGAAGCTTCTGAAGAAACAGAAAGAAGGTAAGAAGCGTATGAAGCAGATCGGTAACGTAGAACTGCCTCAAGAAGCATTCTTAGCAATTCTTCACGTTGGCAAAGACTAGTATCAATCGTACTAACTAACTGCTAAATATTACTGGTTAAAATCGCTTATTTCTTTGTTGCAAAGTTTTGTAATTAGGCCCACTAGTCACTGCACTTTGCGCCTCGAACTAAGCGATTTTTCCTGCGTAATATTTTAAGCATCTAGTCAGTGTGATTGATAAAAATTAGAAATATTAAGCAGAGTGAAAGAGTTATACTCTTTCACTTTCGTTATTTTTAAAGAAATGAAATTTAAGGGATATCAATGGCTAATACATTTTCGCTTATCTTAGTGATCGTAACTCTAGTGACCGGCATTGTATGGGCATTGGAAAAGTTTGTGTGGGCGAAGAAACGCCAGCAGAAGCTTGCTGATGTGGAAGCACAAACGAATGGCCTAGACGCTGAAACCAGCGCAAAAGTTACGGCTCAGCCTTGGTGGGTTGAGAACAGTGTGTCCATTTTCCCGGTAATTGCATTTGTTTTGATCTTGCGTTCATTTATTTATGAACCGTTTCAAATCCCATCTGGCTCGATGATGCCAACGCTTTTAGTTGGTGATTTCATCTTGGTAGAGAAGTACGCGTACGGTCTTAAAGACCCAGTATGGCGCACTCAATTGGTAGAAACAGGCAAGCCAGAACGTGGTGATTCAATCGTATTTAAGTACCCGCCTCAGCCAAACATTGACTACATCAAGCGTGTTGTCGGTTTGCCAGGTGATACTATTCGTTATAGCAGTCGTAAAGAAATCTGTATCCAGGCGAAAGGTACAAGTAGCTGTGAACCAGTGAAACTAAGTAACGTTGAAGAGAGCCAATTTATTCAAGATGGTGTGCCTCTGATTCAGCTGAATGAACAGCTTGGAGATGTAGAGCACCAAATCTTAGTTAACCCACTGCGTCGTGACCGTGTGCAAGCATATCAACCTCGTAACGGTGTTAACGAATGGGTCGTTCCAGAAGGCCAATACTTTGTGATGGGTGATAACCGTGACAACAGTGCTGATAGCCGTTACTGGGGCTTTGTCCCTGAAGCAAACCTTGTTGGTAAGGCCGTTGCTATTTGGATTAGTTTCGAATTCGAACGTGGTTCAGACAGTGTACTTCCAACATGGATTCCTACTGGTGTGCGTTTTAATCGCATCGGTGGGATTCATTAATCGATCAATTAACACATCGAGAGAGCATGAATTCTCCAATTGATAAACTAGAGAGAAAGATTGGCTATCAGTTCAATGATGCCGATCTTATCCACTTGGCGCTGACTCACCGCAGCGCCGCTGGTAAGCATAACGAACGTCTTGAGTTTCTGGGCGATTCAATTTTAAGTTTTGTTATCGCTGATGATCTATACCATCGTTTTCCTAAGATAAACGAAGGTGATATGAGCCGCATGCGCGCAACATTAGTACGTGGTCATACATTGGCAGAACTAGGTCGTGAATTCGAACTAGGAGATTACTTAAAATTAGGTCCAGGTGAGTTGAAGAGTGGCGGTTTCCGTCGTGATTCTATTCTAGCGGATGCTGTAGAAGCGATCATCGGCGCTATCTATTTAGATAGTGATACCGAGACGGTTCGTGGCATTATTTTAAGCTGGTACCAATCTCGCCTAGAAGCTATTCAGCCTGGAGTATCTCAAAAAGACCCTAAAACTCGTCTTCAAGAGTTCTTACAAGGTCGAAGAAATCCTCTACCTGTCTACACAGTGACTAATATTAAAGGTGAAGCACACAACCAAGAGTTTACGGTTGAGTGTGAAGTGGCAGGTGTGGATAAACCTGTTATCGGTAAAGGCACTAGCCGCCGCAAGGCAGAACAAGCGGCTGCTGAAACAGCATTAGAGCAACTAAGCAATGTCTGATAACAACCAAGAATTCGATATCGATGCATTCTTTTCATCTGATAGCAAACAACCTAGCCTACCGGAAAACCAACACTGTGGCTTCATCGCTATTGTAGGTCGCCCAAACGTAGGTAAGTCGACGCTTCTGAACCATATTCTGGGACAGAAGATTTCTATTACATCACGTAAACCACAGACGACACGTCACCGTATTATGGGCGTGGAAACTGAAGGTGATTACCAAGCGATCTTCGTTGATACTCCTGGACTTCACATTGAAGAAAAGCGTGCAATCAACCGCTTGATGAACCGTGCGGCAAACAGCTCACTGAGTGATGTGAACCTAGTATTCTTCCTTGTTGACGGTACTCACTGGACTGAAGACGATGAGATGGTTCTGAACAAGCTGAAGAAGACTGACTTCCCAGTTGTACTTTGCATCAACAAAGTAGATAACGTTCAAGACCGTACCAATGTGATGCAGCACATGATGGAAGTCTCTAAGAAGATGGACTTCATTGATGTTGTGCCTATCTCGGCGAAGCAAGGTAAGAACATTGATGTACTGCGTAAGCACGTACGTGCACACTTACCTAAAGCGACACACCACTTCCCAGAAGAGTATGTGACGGATCGCTCGCAGCGTTTTATGGCGTCTGAAATTATCCGTGAAAAGCTGATGCGCTTTACGGGTGATGAACTACCTTACTCGGTAACGGTTGAGATCGAACGTTTCGACTACAACCCAGACAACGATGGTTTCCACATCAACGCACTAATTCTTGTTGAACGTACTGGTCAGAAGAAAATGGTGATTGGTAAAGCGGGCGAGAAGATCAAAACGATTGGTCGCGAAGCACGTATCGATATGGAAGAGCTATTCGGTCGTAAGGTTTACCTAGAGACTTGGGTTAAGGTTAAATCTGGTTGGGCTGATGATGAACGTGCACTTCGTTCACTAGGCTACATCGACGATCTATAATCTAGATTGAACTTCACTTTCCTTAACTGGATGTGAAATCAAAATAGTGAGTTGAAGAGAGAGTGCGAACTCTCTCTTTTTGTATCTGTAAGAAGGATAAATCATTGAGCGAAGGGTTACAGCGATGCTTTGTATTGCACCGTAGACCATATAGCGAGTCGAGCTTAATACTGGATATTTTCAGTGAAGAGTTTGGCCGTGTTACGTTGATGTCGAAAGGTGCTCGTAGCAAGCGTTCCAACTTAAAAGGAGCGTTGCAGCCTTTTACGCCTCTACTACTCAAGTGGTCGGGGAACAGCTCAATGAAAACACTGCGTCAAGCTGAGCCTATCAGTTTAGGTTTGCCTCTCACTGGCATTAACCTCTATTCCGCAATGTATGTGAACGAGCTGATTGGTCGAGTTCTGATGGCTGAAGTGCCAATGCCTGCTCTTTTTCACGACTATCTTCATGCTTTAACAGAGCTGGCGCATAATGAAAATCCAGAGCCAGCACTGCGTCGTTTTGAGTTGGCACTGCTATCTGCTATGGGGTATGGCGTCGACTTTTTACACTGTGCAGGTACCGGTGAACCGATTGATCCAACAATGACTTATCGCTATCGAGAGCAGAAAGGTTTCATTGCTTCAGTGCGACGAGACAACCTGACTTTTATGGGTGATGAACTTATTGCGATCAGCGAACGTAGGTTTATCACTAAAGAGCAGTTAAAAGCGGCAAAACGCTTTACACGCATAGCCTTAAAGCCGTATCTTGGCGGCAAACCATTAAAAAGTAGAGAACTGTTTTTGCCAAGAGCAGGTCTTTCTAGAGCACGGAGTATTGGAAAATGAGCTCAATCCTTTTAGGCGTTAATATCGACCATATTGCAACACTACGTAATGCACGTGGTACTAAATACCCGGATCCAGTACACGCAGCTGAAATTGCTGAGCGCGCTGGTGCTGACGGCATCACCATTCACCTGCGTGAAGACCGTCGTCACATCGTTGATCGCGATGTACGTATTCTGGCTGAAACTATCCAAACTCGCATGAACTTAGAAATGGCAGTGACGGATGAGATGGTTCAGATTGCACTAGATACTAAGCCTGAATTTGTTTGTCTTGTTCCTGAAAAGCGTGAAGAGCTAACTACTGAAGGTGGCTTGGACGTGGTTGGCCAGCTTGAGAAAGTAAAAGCGGCTACGCAAAAGCTATCTGCAGCTGGTATTAAAGTGTCGCTGTTTATCGATGCTGACCGCGAACAGATTGATGCAGCAAAAGCGTGTGGTGCACCGTTCATTGAGCTTCACACGGGTCACTACGCTGATGCGAAAACAGAAGAAGACCAACAAGATGAGCTGAAAAAGATTGCGGCTGGCGCAAGCTACGCAGATGATCTAGGTATTACGGTGAATGCCGGTCACGGTCTGACGTACCACAACGTGGCGCCAATTGCGGCACTGCCAGAAATCTACGAGCTAAACATCGGTCACTCAATCATGGGACGTGCAGTCTTTGATGGTTTGAACAAAGCCGTCGCTGACATGAAAGCTGTAATGGAAAACGCTCGTAACAACATTTAGTTTGTTAAATATCTAGTTTGTTAAGTGGCATCATCAATAAGTAGTTAAAGGGTAATTATGGCTGTTGTAGGGCTTGGGACAGATATCGCGGAAATTGAACGTGTTGAAAAAGCATTATCACGCAGTGGTGAGGCATTTGCTCAGCGTATTCTGACGGACTCTGAATTTGAAGTGTTTCAACAGCTAAAGCAAAAAGGTCGTTATCTCGCTAAGCGCTTTGCAGCTAAAGAAGCTGCATCAAAAGCGCTAGGTACAGGCATCGCATTGGGTGTTACTTTTCATGACTTCGAAATCTCGAACGACGAGCATGGCAAGCCAGTGCTGAGCTTGCACAATAAAGCTCGAGAAATTGCGCAAGCGAGTGGCACAACTTCGATTCACCTGACTATTTCAGATGAGCGTCATTATGCGGTAGCGACGGTACTCTTTGAGTCGTAATCTCTAACTCATCCTGGTGTTCGCTCGTTACTGAGTAAATAGCATAAACAAAAAAGCAGAGCTTATATGCTCTGCTTTTTTTATTGCCTTGAATTCGAGGCTAAGCCGATTTAATCACTGGTTGGTTTTAGGTAGTGAACAGCGGTCGCTTGTACCTTATCGAGCTCGTCTTGAAGTTCAAAAAGTTCTGGCTCGATATCTTCAATTGAAGTACCTGAGCGCAGCTCTTTCTCTATCGTGGCACAGACTGATTTAAGCCTTGGGACGCCACTGTATGAGCTGCTGCCATGCATCTTGTGGATGATGTGTATCAGCTGATCCACAGGGTAATCCGTGTCTTCGATCGCTTTCTCAGCCGCGTCATAGACCTCAGGGATAAAGTCGACCAGCATTTGCAGCATATCACGTGCGAGATCTTCTTTATTGGCGGCCTGCTTCATCGCAGCTTGCCAATCAATGATGATGTTCTTATGCACGCTAACATTACTTTCAGACACCTGGCTGTTGTCGACCTCGGCTGATACTGCAGGGTGATCTGGATTGATCTTTTCGATGTGCTCAACCTCAGAGGTTGGGCTCCAGTGAATCAATACTTGCTGTAACACATGCTCTTCAATTGGTTTGGTCAGGTAGTCATCCATGCCTGCTTCTAGCAGTCTATCGCGCTCGCCCGTCATGGCGTGTGCGGTAACAGCAATCACAGGTGTGTTGGCGTTGTTGGCGAGCTTCTTGATGTTTTGACAAGCGGTGACACCATCCATCTGTGGCATCTGAATATCCATGAAGATGATATCAAATTGAGTCTCAGTGGCTTTGTCGATAGCCTGCTGACCACTGGTGCAACTGATGACTGTTTCCACACGTTCTTTGAGTAGCGCGGTGATAAGCTTCAGGTTAGCTGGGTTGTCATCCACAGCCATTACAGTCAGTGGTAGCTTCTCTTCTGAATGGGTTTCAATTGCTGGTGCAATCAAGGTTGGCGCTTGGTTCGACACCAGAGTTTGCAGGAGCTTCTTACGAGAAAGAGGTTTGGTGATGCATTGAACATCGACTTCTTTCATCAATTGTTCACCAAGTGCGAGCTCGGTACTCGGTGTACCAATGATCACGTTCTGAGCAATCTTCTTCGCGCCAATTGCCCAGCCGCTGACCGTATCAAATTGATAATCTTGGTTAGCTGCGAGGTTCAGCAGTACGTAGTCGTACGAGGTTGATTCGTCAGGCATCACCGAACGGTAGGTAACGACTAAGCCTTCTTGGGTCAGGATTTGTTGAGTAATCGAAGCCGCTTGCATGTTTGGCTCGATCAGCAGCAGTTGCTTGTCTTGCAGACATTGAGTCTCAATTAGCTCTGTCATCGGCATATCGGTGGTTGATAGCCTTAGCGTAAACCAGAAAGTTGAACCTTGGTGTAGGCGACTGGTTAGGCTGATCTCACCGCCCATTTGGCTCACAAGTTTCTGGGTGATAACCAGACCTAGGCCTGTACCACCATAGCGACGAGAGATACTTGCATCTGCTTGGCTGAAGGCTTGGAATAGTTGCGCTTGCTGACGCTCAGAGATACCAATACCCGTATCACGAACCATGAACTGTAGTTCGATGTTGTCTTCGCTTTGTGAACGTAACTCAACGCTAATATCGATGTTACCACGCTCGGTAAACTTGATTGAGTTACCCACTAGGTTGGTCAGGATTTGTTGGATACGCAGTGGATCACCAACAACGCCTGCCGGTACTTTTGGATCAATCTTAAGTGTAAGCTCTAGACCTTTCTCATGAGCGTTGGTCGCTTGAAGGTTCACAACTTCTTCTAGGCTTGCTTGGAACTCAAATGGAATGTTTTCTAGCGCCAGTTTACCGGCTTCAAGTTTCGAGAAGTCCAAGATATCGTTGATGATACTGAGTAGGTTATTCGCAGAGCGTTCAATGGTCTGTAGGTAGTCCGTCTGACTGTTCGACAGGTGAGTCTTAAGCATCTGGCGAGTAAAGCCAATCACACCGTTAAGTGGTGTTCTTAGTTCGTGAGACATATTTGCCAAGAACTCAGACTTAACACGTGCCGCTTCTTGTGCACGTTTTTTCGCGATGTCTAACTCAACGTTTTGAATCTCTAGTTGCTCAAGAGTTTCGCGCAGGTCCGAAGTGGCTTGGTCGATACTGTGCTGCATCTCGACGTGATATTCCGACAGCGATACCGCCATCGCGTTGATACCGTTTTTCAGCGAGTCTAACTCACCGTGCATTTTGCCTTCGATACGGACATCCAAGTGACCACGGCGAATTCGGTCCACCATGTTTTTCATGTGTGTGATCGGTTGAGTTACATCGTGCATCAATCGGAAAGCAAAAACACCAGAAAGACCCAATCCAAGAATCAACACTAAGAAGGCAGAGAAGACTTCTTGATATTGCTGCAAACGAAGTGAAGAAAGGTCCAATTCAATCGCAATATAACCAATCGCTTGGTTGGCTTGAGACTGGCCGTTAGCCGAGTTGATGTACTGGCCTTCTGCAATAATCGGGGTTCGAAGAATCAGTGTGTTATCGAGTAGGTCAGAAGAGCTTAAATGCGGAATTGGTTTATCTTTTGGATAAGTCAGGCTTTCGAAATCAGGGTGGAAGTTTGAGGTTACAAATAACTCATGGCGTTCATCGAACACCGCGATACTGCGTACCAGCTTAGAGTTCTTTCGATGTGCATAGCTAATTAGCTGACGAACAGACTCTCGACTTTCGAGTTGCATGCCAGATTCACTCGCAATTGCCAGTGGTTCAATGATGCTAGTACCTGTGTTGACCACCTGACCTTCAAGGTCTTGATAGCGGTTAAATGAGAAAAATGCACTCAATAGCAGCCCAATAATCAGGGTTGGAGCTAGAGTTAAGGTAATTACACGGGCTCTTAAGCCATATCTGGTCATGTTCTTTAATTACATCGAGGTCTGGATATGGGAAAATAACGCACACAATGGCGGTTAAGTGAACGGTAAGCTTAATCAAAGCCGTGACGTTCGACAATGATTCCAAGACAGAATAGTGAGTCCTGGATACCAATTACTTATTAAAAGATACATTAGGCACAAGCAATGGCACGTTTTTTCCAACCAAAAAAGAAAACTCAACTCGAGACCAAGCATCAATCGGTTTTGGTTGAACGAATGGATCACAATGGCGCTGGCATCGCTTATCAGAAAAACAAACCGGTTTTCATTGACGGCGCATTGCCTGGTGAACAGGTGGTTATTCAGCTTACTGAGAGTAAAAGTAAGTTTGCACGCGCGAAACTCATCAAATTGCTGAAGCCAAGCGAGCAACGTCTAAAGCCTTTTTGTAAACACTTTAATCAGTGTGGCGGTTGTCACCTTCAGCACCTTGGTTACCAATCTCAGGTAGAACACAAGGCACAATCTCTTACGCACTTGATGAACCAATATAAGACGGATGAGACAGAGATGGCTCAACCGATTGTTGGTGATGAAACCGGTTACCGTCGTCGTGCGCGTATCAGCTTGTTTGTTGATAAGAAAACGCACAAGCTTCAGTTCGGTTTTCGTAAGAAGCAGAGCAAGCAGATAGAAAACATCACAGATTGTGCCGTGCTTGATCCTCGCCTAAATGTATTGCTGCCAAAGCTGAAAAATTTACTCAACACTTTCAGCAACCTTACGTCTTTAGGACACGTTGAATTGGTATTGGGTGATACTGGCCCGGTAATGGTGCTACGCCACCTCAAGCCTTTGATTGAAAGAGATGAGCAAGCATTGATTGCGTTGGCGAAAGAAGAAGGCGCGATACTGTACTCAATGCCAGAAACCGACAAGTTGGTCCGTTTGGTTGGTGATGCACCTAGCTACAGCGAAACAGGCGTCACCTTACCTTTCGAGCCAAACCACTTCATTCAGGTGAACCAGAAGGTCAACCAGCAGATGGTGGCTCAAGCGATTGAATGGTTAGAACCTAAAGCGGATGAGCGAGTGCTGGATCTGTTTTGTGGCTTAGGTAACTTCAGTCTGCCTATCGCTCAACAGTCAGCTTTTGTGGTTGGTGTTGAAGGTGTCGATGAGATGGTTCAGCAAGCCTCATCGAATGCTAAATTGAACCAGTTGAGCAACACCGAATTTTACCAAGCGAACCTTGAAGAAGACCTATCTGCACAAGCTTGGGCAAAAGAGAAATTTGATAAAATCTTACTGGACCCAGCTCGTGCTGGAGCGAGTGGTGTTGTTGATCAAATTTCAGCATTAGGAGCGAAGCGTGTGGTTTATGTTTCGTGTAATCCTGCTACTCTAGCTAGAGATTCAGAGAGCTTAGAAAAGCAAGGCTACCAATTAGCCAAACTTGGTATGTTGGATATGTTCCCACACACCAGCCATCTCGAATCGATGGCTCTCTTTATCAAGGCTTAAAGGCCCGTAAATAAGGCTTAAAAATGAATGACAAAGGCGCAGGGATACTTGCGCTGATATCAATATGGTCGAACTAACTTGGAACCAGTTAGTCATATTGAATTGGGTATAAAACAGAATAACTAGGAAGGCACGATGGTTGCGGTACGAAGCGCACATTTAAACCCAAGCGAACAGTTTGAGCTAGAAAGTTGGATTGCGTCATTAAAGCAAGACGCAAAAACCTCAAATAAACTGAATAAAGTTTATCTTCACTGTGAAGAGCTATTAAAAGATCACGAGCAAGCATCACTCTTGCTATGGCGTGGACGTGAGATGATTGAAATCTTGGTCACGTTGTCGATGGATCGTGCAACATTAGTCGCAGCACAACTCTTCCCAGTGGTATCAAGTGGCGTTTTTGAGCGCGAAGCCTTCGAAGAAAGCTACGGCAAAGAAATTGTTAAGCTGATTGACGGCGTTGAAGAAATGGCGGCCTTAGGGCAGCTAAACGTAACCCTTGAAGGCAGTGCTGCCTCGGGTCAGGTGGATAACGTTCGACGCATGCTATTGGCCATGGTTGACGATTTCCGCTGCGTAGTTATCAAACTTGCGGAGCGAATCTGTAACCTCATCGAGGTGAAAAAGGCCCCTGATGCTGTGCGCCGAGCGGCAGCAAAAGAGTGTTCTAACATCTACGCACCACTGGCCAACCGTTTAGGTATCGGTCAACTTAAGTGGGAAATCGAAGATTACGCCTTCCGCTACCAGCAGCCAGACACTTATAAGCAGATTGCCAAACAGCTGTCTGAGCGCCGTATCGTTCGTGAACAATACATCACAGATTTCGTTGATGACTTAACCGCAGAAATGCAGCGTTCTAACATCAACGCTGAAGTAAGCGGTCGACCAAAACACATCTACAGTATCTGGCGCAAAATGCAGAAGAAAGGCTTGGCCTTTGATGAGCTTTTTGACGTGCGAGCGGTACGTATCATCGCTGACCAGCTACAAGACTGCTACGCCGGTCTTGGGGTAGTACACACCAAATACAAACACCTACCGAGCGAATTTGATGACTATGTGGCGAACCCTAAGCCAAATGGTTACCAGTCGATTCATACCGTAGTCCTTGGCCCTGAAGGCAAGACTATTGAGATTCAGATCCGTACTAAGCAGATGCACGAAGATTCTGAGCTTGGTGTGGCGGCGCACTGGAAGTACAAAGAAGGCTCTTCTGGTGGGCGTAGTGGCTACGATGAGAAAATCACTTGGTTGCGTAAACTTATCGACTGGCAAGAAGAGATGTCGGACTCTGGCGAGATGCTGGATGAAGTGCGTAGCCAAGTCTTCGACGACCGTGTATACGCATTTACTCCACGTGGTGACGTGGTCGACTTACCAATGGGCGCAACCCCGTTGGACTTCGCTTACCACATCCACTCGATGGTCGGACACCGCTGTATCGGTGCCAAAGTAGCGGGCCGTATTGTACCGTTCACTCATAAACTATCGATGGGTGACCAAGTTGAGATCATCACGCAGAAAGAGCCGAACCCATCTCGTGACTGGTTAAACCCAACCACAGGCTTCGTTCACTCTGGTCGTGCTCGAGCGAAAATCAATGCTTGGTTCCGCGCGCAGAGCCGTGAGAAAAACCTAGAAGCGGGTCGTGACATCCTGGAAGTTGAGCTAGCGAAAGTAGGCGCAACCCTAAAAGATGCCGACCAATACGCACTAAGACGCTTTAACGTGAATACGCCAGACGAGCTTTACGCAGGTATTGGTAGTGGCGACTTGCGTATTAACCAAGTGGTTAATCACATCAATGCGTTAGTCAACAAGCCAACGGCGGAAGAAGAAGACAAGAAAGCATTAGAGAAGTTGCTTGAGTCGGAAAGCAAGCCAGCACAGCAGAGTCGTCCTAAGAAAGACGCAGTGGTAGTAGAAGGCGTTGATAATCTAATGACGCACCTTGCTCGCTGTTGTCAGCCGATTCCTGGTGATGTGATTAAAGGCTACATCACTCAAGGTCGCGGTATCTCGGTTCACCGTGCTGACTGTGAGCAGTTGAGTGAACTAAGCCTGCACGCACCAGAGCGTATCATTGATACCGTTTGGGGCAATGGCTTTGTCGGTTCTTACATCCTAACGCTGCGTGTTGAAGCGCTAGAGCGCAATGGTTTATTGAAAGACATCACCTCACTGTTCTCTAACGAGAAGATCAGCGTGACGACAATGAAGAGTCGTATCGACTACAAACGTCAATTATCGGTAATGGACTTCGATTTAGAAGTGACGAATATTGAGATTCTGAGTCGAGTGACGAGCCGAGTCGAGCAGATCAAAGATGTTATGAGCGTCAAACGCTTGGGCTAAAATTCTCGTCATACTTGAAGCTGATGGCGTTGTTGACTGCGCGCACTCGCTCAATCACATAGGCAAGCTATGCTCAGGAGTCTCGCTTGCTTGTCGCCTAGCCACAGCTTCAATTATTTAGAGAATTAGACAGTATCAAGAAAGGTGAGTGGTTTTGGCTGCTCGCCTTTTTTAGTTTTAGAAGACGTTATAAATTTAAAAATCAAAGACAGTAATAGGAAGAAAACGATGAATCACCCGATTGAACAACTTGAACAGATCATGACTAAGCTGCGCGATCCAGAAGGTGGCTGTCCTTGGGATTTAAAACAAAATTTTGAAACAATTGTCCCGCATACTATCGAAGAGACCTATGAGGTGGTGGATGCGATCCACAACAAAGACTGGTCGAATCTGCAAGAAGAGCTTGGCGATTTACTGTTTCAGGTGATTTTTTACAGTCAGTTGGCGAAAGAGCAGGGGCTGTTTGAGTTTTCTGATGTGGTTGATGGCATCAATGAGAAGCTAACACGCCGTCACCCTCATGTGTTCTCGGATGCCGAGTTTGCTAGCGACGAAGAAATCAATGCGAACTGGGAAGCGGAAAAAGCCAAAGAAAAGGCACAAGCAGGCAAAACTCAAGAAAGTATTCTAGACTCAATACCAAACTCTCTACCTGCGCTTTCACGTGCTACAAAAATTCAAAAGCAGGTAGCGAAATATGGCTTTGATTGGGACTCAATTGGCCCAGTTGCCAACAAGGTAATAGAGGAAATGGATGAGGTGCTGGAAGAGGCGCTTCAAGTGACACCAAACGAAGATTTGGTTGAAGAAGAGTTGGGTGATTTGCTGTTTGCAACGGTGAATTTGGTGCGACATTTAGGTAAAAATCCTGAATCAGCTCTCAATAAGGCCAACTTGAAGTTTTCACGTCGCTTTAAAGGGGTGGAAGAAAAAGTGCGTCAACAAGATAAAAGTTTGACCGATTTTTCACTACAACAGCTTGATTCCATGTGGGATGAGGTAAAAGTAGCGGAGAAAAGATAACCAAAGCTTTTATCATGAATTGATTTGAAGCAAAAAATAAAAAATAGCAGTGTGATAGATTTCACGTTGTGGCGATAAGGGGCTTCTGGTATATTTTCATCCCGTCCAGAAGTAGTCCATTTCCCTCATTCAACCAATTTCAGGTTAAACATGACGACAAATTACATTTTTGTTACTGGCGGGGTTGTATCCTCTCTAGGTAAAGGTATTGCTGCAGCATCTCTTGCGGCTATTTTAGAAGCTCGTGGTCTTAAAGTGACTATGATGAAGCTTGACCCTTACATCAACGTTGATCCAGGCACTATGAGCCCGACTCAGCACGGTGAAGTGTTCGTTACGGAAGATGGCGCTGAAACAGACCTTGACCTTGGTCACTATGAGCGATTCATTCGCACCAAGATGACTAAGCGTAACAACTTCACTGCAGGTCGTGTTTACTCAGACGTACTAGCAAAAGAGCGTCGCGGTGATTACCTAGGTGCAACTATTCAGGTTATCCCACATATCACTAACTCTATCAAAGAGCGTGTTATTTCTGGCGCTGAAGGCCACGATATCGCGATCGTTGAAGTTGGTGGTACGGTTGGTGATATCGAATCTCTACCATTCATGGAAGCGATTCGTCAGCTAGCAGTAGAACTAGGCCGTGAACGCGCAATGTTCATGCACCTAACGCTAGTACCTTACCTAGCAGCTGCGGGCGAAGTGAAAACTAAGCCGACTCAGCACTCTGTAAAAGAGCTACTGTCTATTGGTATTCAGCCTGACATCCTAGTTTGTCGTTCTGACCGCAACATTCCTTCGAATGAGCGTAAGAAAATTGCTCTGTTCTGTAATGTGCAAGAAAATGCAGTTATTTCTATGCGCGATGTTGACTCTATCTACAAGATCCCTCAGCTTATTAAAGCTCAAGGCACTGATGATCTTGTATGTAAGCGTTTCGGCATTACAGCTCCAGAAGCAGATCTGTCTGAATGGGAACAAGTAATTTACGAAGAAGCTAACCCAACGGGTGAAGTGACGATTGGTATGGTTGGTAAGTACATTGAACTACCAGACGCATACAAATCAGTAAATGAAGCGCTAAAACATGCAGGCTTGAAAAATCGCCTAAGCGTTAATATTAAATACGTAGATTCACAAGACGTTGAGTCTCGTGGCGTAGAAATTCTAGAAGGCCTAGACGCAATTCTAGTACCTGGTGGCTTCGGTGACCGTGGTGTTGAAGGTAAGATTCTTGCTGCTCAATACGCACGTGAAAACAAAGTACCGTACCTAGGTATCTGTCTAGGCATGCAAGTAGCACTTATCGAGTACGCTCGTAATGTTGCGAAAATGGAAGGCGCACACTCTTCTGAGTTCTGTTCTGAGACTAAATACCCAGTTGTTGGCCTAATCACTGAGTGGGTAGACGGCGAAGGTAAAGTTGAAGAGCGTACAGAGACATCTGATCTAGGCGGCACAATGCGTCTAGGTTCACAGCTTTGTCACCTAGCGAAAGGTACGAAAGCTTACGAACTATACGGTAGCGCGACGATCCATGAACGTCACCGTCACCGTTACGAAGTGAACAACAATCTTCGTCCACAAATCGAAAAAGCGGGCCTAAAAGTATCGGGTCTATCTGCGGACAAGAAACTGGTTGAAGTTATTGAGAACCCGAACCACCCATGGTTCGTTGCAGCTCAATTCCACCCAGAGTTCACTTCAACACCTCGCGATGGTCACCCATTGTTTGCAGGTTTCGTTAAAGCGGCTGGTGAGTTCCAGCGCGGCGAGTTAGAGAAGTAAAAGGAATACAGGTAGCAGCGTAAGTTGTGCTGCTACCTTTAAATTTGACATTTATATATTCAACGAGAAGGAAACATTCAATGTCTAAGATCGTTAAAGTTCTAGGTCGTGAAATCATCGATTCACGTGGTAACCCAACTGTAGAAGCTGAAGTACACCTAGAAGGCGGTTTCGTAGGTATGGCTGCTGCTCCATCTGGCGCATCTACTGGTTCTCGCGAAGCTCTTGAGCTACGTGACGGCGACAAATCACGTTTCCTAGGTAAAGGTGTTCTTAAAGCAATTGAAGCTGTAAACGGCCCAATCGCTGAAGCTCTAGTTGGTAAAGACGCTAAAGCTCAAGCTGACGTTGACCAAATCATGATCGACCTTGACGGTACTGAGAACAAATCTCAGTTCGGCGCGAACGCTATCCTAGCTGTTTCTCTTGCGAACGCTAAAGCTGCTGCTGCAGCTAAAGGCATGCCTCTATACGAGCACATCGCTGAGCTAAACGGTACTGCTGGTCAGTTCTCTATGCCTCTACCAATGATGAACATCATCAACGGTGGTGAGCACGCTGATAACAACGTTGACATCCAAGAGTTCATGATCCAACCAGTTGGTGCTAAGACTCTTAAAGAAGGTCTACGTATCGGTGCTGAAGTATTCCACAACCTAGCTAAAGTTCTTAAGTCTAAAGGCTACAGCACTGCAGTTGGTGACGAAGGTGGCTTCGCTCCTAACCTTAAGTCTAACGCTGAAGCTCTAGAAGTTATCGCAGAAGCTGTTGCAGCTGCTGGTTACGAACTAGGTAAAGACGTTACTCTAGCTATGGACTGTGCTGCATCTGAGTTCTTCGACAAAGAAGCTGGCATCTACAACATGAAAGGCGAAGGTAAGACTTTCTCTTCTGAAGAGTTCAACCACTACCTAGCTGAGCTAGCTAACCAATTCCCAATCGTTTCTATCGAAGACGGTCTAGACGAGTCTGATTGGGCTGGCTTCAAGCACCAAACTGAACTACTAGGTGACAAGCTTCAACTAGTAGGTGACGATCTATTCGTTACTAACACTAAGATCCTTGCTGAAGGTATCGAGAAAGGCGTAGCTAACTCTATCCTTATCAAGTTCAACCAAATCGGTTCTCTAACTGAGACTCTAGCTGCAATCAAGATGGCTAAAGACGCAGGTTACACAGCTGTAATCTCTCACCGTTCTGGCGAAACTGAAGACGCAACTATCGCTGACCTAGCGGTAGGTACTGCTGCAGGTCAAATCAAGACTGGTTCTATGAGCCGTTCTGACCGTGTTGCTAAGTACAACCAACTAATCCGTATCGAAGAAGCTCTAGGTTCTAAAGCTCCTTTCAACGGTCTTAAAGAAGTTAAAGGTCAATAATCTCTCTGGTTTTTAAACCAAAGGAATTGTTAATCTAAGCTTTGAATGCCTCGCTAATGCGGGGCATTTTTTTGTCTGTAGAAATTGGCGGGAAGAAGCTCTAGGTTCTAAAGCTCCCCCCTTTTTACAACGAAAGCGGTCTTTAAAACGTTAAAGGTCAATAATTCCTAGCGAATTGTTAACTTAAAGCTTTTGAAACGCTCTACTTCGGTAGGGCGTTTTTTTGCCTAAAATTCGTCATTCCCTAGACTGACGAAGGAAGGAGTAGGGAATCTCTTATTTGCGTTCCCTGCGATAGGTTCTCAACTTATTGGCTCTTCGTTCTTGGGAATGACGTGGATCAGGAATCTCATCACTGGTTCCTAACGACAATAATTCCCCGACTTATTGATTCCCTGACACCACATATCTCGCACCAATAAGCTCATTATGGTATATATGTGCCTTATTCTAGTTCCTTCTTTTTCAACCGGCGAAAGGTGTTATGCGAATTTTTGCTTTAGTACTGCTCATAGTGTTTGGCTGGCTACAACACACACTGTGGCTCGGTAAAAATGGTATCTCTGATTACTACGGTGTGAACAATGAAATCCAAGTTCAGCAACAAGTTAACGAAAAATTAAAAGTTCGAAACGCTGAGATGTTTGCGGAAATCGACGACCTACGCCAAGGCTTAGATGCGATAGAAGAACGCGCACGTCATGAGCTTGGCATGGTTAAAGAAGGCGAAACGTTTTATCGCATCATTGGTGAGGAATCCCATTAATGTTGACTCAACCTCAAAGCGTGATTGCCGTTGTTCCTGCGGCGGGCGTTGGTAGCCGAATGAAGGCTGACCGTCCGAAGCAATATCTTGAGATCAATGGTAAAACGATTTTAGAGCATACTGTTGAGAAGCTCCTAGCTCACCCTCAAGTCTCTCAAATTGTCGTCGCAATCAGTGATGATGACCCATACTACCCAGAGCTACCCCTTACTCAGAATTCACAAGTGATTCGAGTCGTCGGTGGAGGTGAAAGAGCGGATTCCGTTCTTTCTGCTTTAGATTATATCGAGAAGCAACAGCTCGGTGATTGGGTGATGGTGCATGATGCAGCAAGGCCTTGTGTTCAGCTAAGTGATATCGACAAGTTAATATCGAGGGCGATGAGCCATGATGTTGGGGCAATCTTAGCAGCCCCAGTACGAGACACGATGAAGCGAGGCGCTCAAGGGCAAATTGATCATACTGTCGAGCGAGCCGATTTGTGGCACGCCCTCACACCACAAATGTTCAGAGCGGAACCTCTGTGGAATGTATTGAGCGAAGCGCTGCAACAAGGCGTTTCGATTACCGATGAAGCCTCTGCTTTTGAATGGAAAGGCTTCTCGCCCGCTTTAGTCGCCGGGCGTTCAGATAATTTTAAGATTACTCAGCCTGAAGATTTAGCGCTCGCTGAGTTCTATTTAAGTCAGAATAAGGAATAATGATGATTCGTATTGGCCATGGCTTTGATGTACATAAGTTTGGTGGTGAAGGCCCGGTAATTATCGGTGGTGTGAGCATCCCCTATGAACAAGGTCTTATCGCACACTCAGACGGTGATGTTGCCCTTCATGCGTTGTGTGACGCGCTGTTAGGGGCGATCGCCGCAGGCGATATCGGTCGTCATTTCCCTGATACTGACGATGAGTGGAAAGGCGCGGATAGCCGTGAGTTATTGAAAGACGTGTACCGCCGAGTAAAAGAGCAAGGCTATGTGATTGGCAATGCCGATATTACTATCATGGCGCAAGCGCCTAAAATGGCGCCTCATATAGACTCTATGTGCCAAGCCATTGCACAAGATTTAGAAACCAGCATCAGCAATGTGAACGTAAAAGCAACGACAACCGAGCGTTTAGGCTTTACGGGTCGCAAAGAGGGCATCGCATGTGAAGCGGTGGTCCTAATTACCAAAAGTGCATAAGCACCAACACGAAAAGAACAGCATGTCAGATATTTTATCTTCATTGGCTTATCTAAACGGTAAACCAACTGCGAAAGCAAAACTAAAAGCGAAAGCTGAACACTTTGTCGTTATCGAAGACTTGGGTTTTGAGTTTACGGGTGAAGGCGAACACTTAATGGTGCGCATTCGTAAAACAGGTGAAAACACGAGTTTCGTAGCCAATGAGTTGGCTAAAGCCTGTGGCGTTAAGTCGAAAGACGTAAGCTGGGCTGGCTTGAAAGACCGTCACGCAGTGACCGAGCAGTGGTTGAGTGTACACCTACCTAAAGGTGAGCCTGACTTTTCAGCGTTCTTAGCACAGTACCCAAGCATCGAAATTCTTGCGACAGCACGACACAACAAAAAATTGCGTCCGGGTGATTTAGTTGGCAACCAATTCGAGTTGACCTTGTCTGAAGTAACAGACTGCGATGATGTCGTAAAACGTCTAGAAAAAGTCGCTCAAGTGGGTGTACCAAACTACTTTGGTGCTCAGCGTTTTGGTAACGAAGGTAATAACTTGTCTGAAGCTCGTCGTTGGGGTCGTGATAATGTTCGTACTCGTAATCAGAATAAACGTAGCTTGTATCTTTCGGCTGCTCGTTCATGGATTTACAACTTAATCCTTTCTGACCGTATTGAGCAAGATGTGTTTGCATCGGTATTGGTTGGCGATATCGTGGTTAAAGATGGCGCTCAACTAACGGTGACGGCTGACAATCTTGAAGCTGTAAGCCAAGATGTTGCGAATGGTACTGCATTTGTGACGGTTGCTTTGGCCGGTGATAACGCTTTGCCAACGACTGATGAGTCTCAAGCTTTAGAGCAGAAACACCTTGATGCTGAACCGGATCTGATGGCTCTGATTCGTGGTAACCGTATGCGCCATGACCGCCGTGAAGCGTCTCTGAAACCGACTGATCTAACGTGGGAAGTGAGTGAAGATAATGTCACTCTGAAGTTCTCTCTTGATGCTGGCTGCTTTGCGACAGCTATCGTTCGTGAATTAGTCGAAGAAGTACACGTAGAGAGAAGCTACGAGCAGTAATGATTCTGCTTGGCACTAAGTGACTTAATATTGGTATTTAAGTCACTTAGCACTGGAATATGAAGAAAGGATACAGAATGAAGATTTTACTCAGCAACGATGATGGTGTGCATGCTCAAGGTATTCATGAGCTAGCAGATGAACTACGTGATCTTGCTGAAGTTATCATTGTAGCACCTGACCGTAATCGTTCAGGCGCTTCAAATTCATTAACTTTAGAACAGCCTTTACGTGTTCAAGAGATTGCTGAAAAGACCTATTCGGTACAGGGAACACCGACCGATTGTGTGCATTTCGCATTAAATGAGCTGCTAAAGGATGATATGCCTGACCTAGTGTTAACGGGCATTAACCATGGTGCAAACCTAGGTGATGACGTGTTGTACTCAGGTACAGTCGCAGCAGCAATGGAAGGACACTTTCTCGGTGTTCAATCGGTGGCATTTTCTCTGGTTGGTAAAAAACATTTTAAGACAGCGGCAGCGATTGCTCGTCGTATTGTCGAACAACATTTAGCAAAACCAATCCCAACCAACCGCCTTTTAAACGTCAATGTGCCGGATCTCTCTTTAGAACAGCTATCAGGGACTCAGGTCACTCGCCTTGGCGCACGTCACCATGCTGAAGATATGATTAAGCAAAAAGACCCTCGTGGTCATGATATTTATTGGCTTGGCCCTCCAGGTAAAGAGCAAGATGCGGGCGAAGGTACCGATTTCTATGCGATTGAGCATGGCTTTGTGTCGGTAACGCCATTGCAGGTCGATCTGACAGCACATGAGTCTTTAGGCGCTATGACAACATGGTTAGGGGAGAAGTAAGTGAGTAACCCACAAGCAGAACGCTTAATTACTTTTCTGATTGAAAATGGCATCCGAGACCAAAAAGTACTGGATGCGATTTACCAACTTCCAAGAGAGAGTTTTTTGTCTCAGGCTATGTATCATCAGGCTTATGACAATAATGCACTGCCTATCGGGCAAGGGCAGACCATATCACAGCCGTATATTGTTGCTAAAATGACCGAGTTACTCGAGCTGCAACAAGATAGCCGAGTTTTGGAAATCGGAACTGGTTCTGGCTACCAAACTGCTGTTTTAGCTCAACTTGTTGATCATGTTTATTCGGTTGAAAGAATAAAGTCGCTACAATGGGACGCAAAGCGTCGGCTAAAGCAGCTCGATTTTTATAATATTTCAACCAAACATGGTGATGGCTGGCAAGGTTGGTCCTCTAAAGGGCCTTTTGATGCGATCATCGTAACCGCTGCTGCAGAGTCTATTCCTCAAGCTCTTTTGCAACAGCTGAAAGATGGCGGTCGTCTATTGATTCCGGTTGGTGATGACGAACAACAGTTATTGAAGATCGTGCGTCATGGTGATGAGTTTTTATCGAGTGTCATCGAGATGGTGCGATTTGTACCTCTGGTTCCTGGTGAGCTAGCTTAATAAAAGACTTATGGTGTAGGTGGATAGAGAGTCGATGCGTTCGAAGTTGTTAAAAGGAAGCTCCTTACTGCTTAGCTGTGCACTTGTTGGGTGTGCAGCGAATTCGCCTGCGCCAGTTTCAAGCCTAAGTAAAAACTACTCATCGATTGATCGCGGTAGCTATCGCGGCAGTTACTACGAAGTGAAAAAAGGCGATACGCTTTATTTCATCGCGTATGTCACCAATAAAGATGTACAAGATCTGATTAGCTATAACAAACTTGCAGCCCCTTATACCATCCACCCTGGACAGAAGCTTAAGTTGTGGCGTCCTAGCTATAATGCACCAGCCTATGGTAAGACAACGGTTGCAGCTGCAGCAGTTGCCGCCCCTGTTGCTGCGTCGACTGCAAGTAAACCTAAAGCTACCCCGCAACAGAGCAAAAACTCTAAACCTGCGCCAGCTCAAACTACAGCCAAAGTGGCGAAAAAAGATCCACCAAAGAAGGTTGAACAATCCAAATCAAAGGAGTATGTTGGGTCTAAAGGTAAACAGAATGTTACACCGTCCACCAAACCAACAAGTGATAAAATATCCAAATGGTTATGGCCAACAAAAGGGAGAGTAATTAAGAATTTCTCTGTAGGCGAACAAGGAAATAAAGGCATAGACATAGCAGGACAGCGAGGTCAGCCAATAGTATCTACTGCAGGGGGAACGGTTGTTTATTCGGGTAATGCATTACGAGGCTACGGCAATCTAGTGATTGTGAAGCATAATGATAATTACTTAAGTGCATACGCGCATAACGACCGACTATTAGTATCTGAAGGGCAAAGTGTGAAACCAGGGCAGAAGATTGCAACAATGGGAAGCTCCGGAGCCAGCAGTGTTAGGCTGCACTTTGAGATTCGTTACCAAGGTAAATCCGTCAATCCAAAACGATATTTACCTTAAATACAATACCAACTAATCACGTATTGTATTGAGTGACACAGTCATTTAGCGACATATGAAGTTGTAATGTCATGCTAATTTCGCCAGGGGGAGGCGTTATGAGTATAAGCAATGCAGTAATCAAAGAAGAGTTCGATCTTGACCAAGTAACCACGGAATCGGAAACACTTGAACAAGAGAAGCGAACTGCTACTAAGAAAGCCGAAGTTAAAGAAGAAACAGAAGTTACTTCCAAGAGTTTAGATGCGACGCAACTGTATCTAGGCGAAATCGGTTTCTCACCACTACTAACCGCAGAAGAAGAGGTGCTATATGCGCGTCGAGCTCTACGCGGTGATGAAGCAGCACGCAAACGCATGATCGAAAGTAACCTGCGTTTGGTCGTTAAAATTTCTCGTCGTTATAGCAACCGTGGTCTAGCACTTCTTGATCTAATCGAAGAAGGTAACCTAGGTTTGATTCGCGCCGTAGAGAAGTTTGACCCAGAGCGTGGCTTCCGTTTTTCTACCTACGCGACATGGTGGATTCGTCAGACCATTGAGCGTGCTTTGATGAATCAGACTCGCACTATCCGTTTGCCAATTCATGTTGTGAAAGAGCTGAATATCTACCTGCGTACTGCAAGAGAACTATCACAGAAACTTGACCATGAACCAACAGCGGAAGAGATTGCTTCTAAGCTTGATAAACCTGTTGGTGACGTAAGTAAGATGCTTCGTCTAAACGAAAGAGTGAGCTCGGTAGATACGCCAATTGGCGGTGATGGTGAGAAAGCACTACTGGACATTATTCCAGATGTGAACAACTCAGATCCTGAGGTTTCGACTCAAGATAGCGATATCAAAAACTCACTGATCTTCTGGCTTGATGAGCTGAATCCTAAGCAGAAAGAGGTGCTTGCACGTCGATTTGGTCTACTAGGCTATGAACCGTCAACGCTAGAAGAAGTTGGTCGTGAAATCAGCCTGACTCGTGAACGCGTTCGTCAAATCCAAGTTGAAGGTCTTCGTCGTCTACGTGAGATCCTTATCAAGCAAGGTTTGAACATGGAAAACCTGTTCAACGTTGAAAACGACTAAACGATATCCATTTATATCGCATCAAAAAAACGCTGACTTAATGTCAGCGTTTTTGTTTTTATCGGGCTTAAAGATACTTGCCTTTGATTAGAGAAGTTTCTTCAAGCGGTACAACTCTTCCAGTGCTTGGCGTGGCGTCAGATCATCAGGATCAACGTTCGCTAATGCCTGTTCTACTTCACTTGGCTCAGGGATAAGGCTAAGTTGGTTCGCAATATCAACGCCGCTTGGCTTCGATGTAGGAGACTCAATGCTCAACGCTTCAAGTTGTGTCAGCTTCGCACGAGCATTCTTGATCACTGCCTTTGGTACGCCAGCTAACCCAGCAACCGCTAGGCCGTAAGACTTACTTGCTGCGCCTTCTTGAACTGCGTGCATGAAGGCGATGCTGTCACCGTGCTCTACTGCGTCTAAGTGAACGTTGGCCAGTGTTGGAATCTGGTTTGGTAGTTCGGTTAGCTCAAAGTAGTGCGTCGCAAACAGTGTCATCGCATTGATTTGATTCGCTAACCACTCTGCACTTGCCCAAGCTAGAGATAGACCATCGTAAGTACTAGTACCTCGACCGATTTCATCCATCAGTACCAGGCTGTTTGGCGTCGCGTTATGCAGAATGTTAGCCGTTTCTGTCATCTCAACCATGAAGGTTGAACGACCAGACGCGAGATCATCCGATGCACCAATTCGAGTAAAGATGCGGTCGATAGAGCCAATGGTTGCGCTCTCTGCTGGAACATAACAACCGATATGTGCCATTAGCGCGATAAGTGCTGTTTGACGCATGTAAGTCGATTTACCACCCATGTTTGGACCTGTGATGATCAGCATTTTACGCTTGTCGTTAAGGTCAATTGGGTTAGCAATGAATGGTTCATCCATCACTTGCTCAACCACAGGGTGACGGCCTGCTTGGATTTGGACGCCAGCAGATTCCGTCATAGTCGGACGGCAGTAATCAAGAGTATCAGCGCGCTCAGCTAAGTTCTGCAGTACATCAAGCTGAGACACAGAAGAGGCGATGTTTTGTAGTCGCTCTAAATGTGGCAGTAGCAAATCAAACAGCTCTTCCCATAATTGCTTCTCGATAGCCAGAGCTTTCGACTTAGAGTTTAGAACTTTGTCTTCGTGCTCTTTTAGCTCAGGAATAATGTAGCGCTCAGCGTTCTTTAGTGTTTGACGGCGAACATAGTGTGGCGGCACAAGGTGGCTTTGCCCGCGGCTTACCTGAATAAAGAAACCGTGTACGTTGTTGTAGCCAACCTTAAGTGTGTCGATACCATGGCGCTCACGCTCTTCTTGCTCCAATTGATCAAGGAATTCAGTTGCACCAGCAGCTAGGTTACGCCATTCGTCTAGTTCGGCATTGTAGCCTTCAGCGATAACACCACCATCGCGGATAACCACAGGTGGGTTCTCTTTGATGGCGCGCTCTAGTAGCTCCGATACTTCATCCAAAGGAGAAGCATACTGAGCAAGTTGAGTCAGGTATGGATGCTTAAGTTGGGTTAGCGTTTCTGCAAGTTCTGGTAGGTATTCCATCGCTTGACGAAGTCGCGCCATATCACGTGGGCGAGCCGAGCGAAGTGCCAATCGAGCCAAAATACGTTCAATATCACCAATCTGTTTCAGTGTTGGCTGCAGCTCAGTGAATAGCGCCAAATCTTTCATCTCACCAATCGCGTCTAGGCGTTGATCGAGTGCTGAGATATTACGCATTGGTTGATGTAACCAACGCTTAAGCATACGACTACCCATTGCGGTTGCAGTGTGGTCCAGCACTTCAGCGAGAGTGTTGTCAGTGCCACCGCCAAGGTTTTGCGTGATCTCTAGGTTACGGCGAGTCGCAGCATCAAGGATTACCGAGTGATCTTGCTTGTCCATTGTCAGTGAACGAATATGCGGAAGCGCAGTACGTTGAGTATCTTTTACATATTGAATAAGGCAGCCGGCTGCACACAAGCCAAGTTTTGCGCCTTCAACGCCAAAACCAACAAGGTCACGAGTGCCAAACTGTTGGTTCAACTGCTGCTTAGCGGTATCTAATTCAAATTCCCATACTGGACGACGACGATTGCCTGTGCGGCTTGCCATTAATTCAACGGGTTCGAAATCTTCAGGGAACAACAACTCACGCGGAGAGGTTCTCTGCAGTTCTGCTGCCATTGCTTCTTCGGTTTCAGGTTCACACAGTTGGAATCGGCCAGAGGTAATGTCTAACGTCGCGTAACCAAACTTACCGTTGTGGTGGTAAATAGCGGCGATTAAGTTGTCGACGCGTTCAGAAAGCAGTGCTTCATCGGTTACGGTACCCGGTGTCACGATACGTACTACCGCTCGCTCTACAGGGCCTTTTGAAAGTGCTGGATTACCAATCTGTTCACAAATTGCTACGGATTCGCCGAGTTGCACTAACTTAGCTAGGTATCCCTCAACGGCATGGTATGGGACGCCGGCCATTGGGATTGGCTCACCATTTGAAGAGCCGCGTTTAGTCAGTGAAATATCGAGGAGTTGAGACGCTTTTTTTGCGTCATCGTAGAAAAGCTCGTAGAAATCGCCCATGCGGTAGAATAGCAGAATTTCTGGGTTTTCTGCCTTCAGTTTTAGGTACTGCTGCATCATGGGAGTATGTTTTTGATCGGCTTTCACAGTTAACTTCTTTCGTTTATTTCTATTGCGGCTTAGGATACGTGAAAGCGTTTCGTGCGAAAAGCGGCTGAAGCGAAAAGATGCGCATCCAAATGTTCTAATGGTAAATAAAGGGAAGCTGACAATGCAGATGACTCAAGATCTTAGTGAAAAACTCGGACTGTTGCTTGCAGAGCACAATCAGGTGTTGGTGACTGCCGAATCTTGTACTGGTGGCGGTGTAGCAAGTGCGGTGACTGATATCGCGGGCAGTTCGGCTTGGTTTGACCGCGCTTTTGTCACTTATAGCAATGAAGCAAAACAAGAGATGATTGGCGTGCAGCTAGAAACCTTAGTGGAATTTGGTGCGGTCAGTGAACCTGTCGTCATCGAAATGGCTAAAGGTGCACTAGAGCATTCGAACGGAACCATCGCTGTGTCAATTAGTGGTATTGCAGGCCCTGGCGGCGGTACTGAAGACAAGCCCGTTGGTACAGTATGCTTTGCTTGGAAAGCGCTAAGTGGTTGGAATAAAGTGGAAACGCATGTATTTGATGGTGACAGATCACAAGTACGCCAACAAGCCACCCACCATGCCCTGCAAGTTATTTATGATTACCTATCAATGGAAGACAAGTAACATTTGTACAAATTATTTTCATACAGGTATAGACACTGTATGAATCAACAGTATAATGAAAGCCAATTAGTCACCCCTATGTGGGTTAGAAATAGATTCTAAATCGCTTGTTTCACGACAACCGATTACCTGGAGATAGTAATGGACGAGAATAAACAAAAAGCGTTAGCCGCAGCCCTTGGTCAGATTGAAAAACAATTTGGTAAAGGCTCTATCATGCGTCTTGGTGACAACCGTACAATGGATGTAGAAACGATTTCTACTGGTTCTCTATCTCTAGATATCGCACTAGGTGCTGGTGGTCTACCGATGGGTCGTATCGTTGAAATCTACGGTCCAGAATCTTCAGGTAAAACAACGCTAACACTTGAGCTGATTGCTGCTGCACAAAAAGTAGGTAAAACTTGTGCTTTCGTTGATGCTGAGCACGCACTAGACCCTATTTACGCTCAAAAGCTTGGTGTTGATATCGATGCACTTCTTGTTTCTCAACCTGACACTGGTGAACAAGCTCTAGAAATCTGTGATGCTCTAGCGCGTTCTGGTGCTATCGACGTATTGGTTGTCGATTCAGTAGCAGCACTAACACCAAAAGCTGAAATCGAAGGCGAAATGGGCGACAGCCACATGGGTCTTCAAGCTCGTATGCTTTCTCAAGCAATGCGTAAGCTGACTGGTAACCTTAAGCAGTCTAACTGTATGTGTATCTTCATTAACCAAATCCGTATGAAGATTGGTGTAATGTTTGGTAACCCAGAAACAACAACTGGTGGTAACGCACTTAAGTTCTACGCATCTGTTCGTCTTGATATTCGTCGTACTGGTTCTATCAAAGAAGGTGACGAGATCGTTGGTAACGAAACGCGCATTAAAGTTGTTAAGAACAAGATTGCTGCACCGTTTAAACAAGCTGAAACTCAAATCCTATACGGCCAGGGCTTTAACCGTGAGGGTGAGCTGATTGACCTAGGTGTTAAGAACAAGCTAGTTGATAAAGCCGGCGCTTGGTACAGCTACAAAGGCGATAAGATCGGTCAAGGTAAATCGAACTCTTGTAAGTTCCTACGTGAAAACCCAGAGATCGCTCTAGAGCTAGATACTAAACTTCGTGAACTACTACTGACTCCTGCTGTTCTTGATGAGAAAGAAGTAGAAAAAGAAGAAGAGAACGAAGAGTTTTAATCTAAATCGTTACTCTTAGCTAAGAACTTGAAGCCTTGCATTGTATGCGGGGCTTTTTTATTGGCTGACACACAGCACTTCCTCAGTTTCTTATTGCGGTGGTCGCTCTCTAAACCTCCCTCAAAGCTAAGCCACTGATTTCTTGAGCGACAAGAGCATTTATTGCTGTGGTTTGCCTTTACAGTAAAAGGACTCCAGTAAGGGAGTAATAATGGATGGGTAAATATTGAGACCGTCTAGCTTCTGTTTGAAGATATTTTGGCTCTTTCGATTGTTCGTAAAAACAAAAGCATACATTGAAATGATGTTGTCTCGGAAAGCTGAGTTAGTGATACGAATGTAGATACTTTTTACATTGCACTGCGATAGCTCGAGGTTATTGATGTATGAGGTCATTTCGGGATCAGTGATTGTATTTGATTGGTCATGAACATAAAGCGTGGCGCTGCCAAAAGGGTAGGACTGGTAGTTGTCTTTATCCAAGAATGGCGCTCGCTCTTTGTTGTAATGAATGGAGTAGTAGGCGACCAATATGATGCCAAGCCACAGGGCACATAAATTTAACGTAAATTGACGAGGAAACTTGGTTTTCGTTGTTTGATTACTGACTGGTTGCTGTAAATCAGGGCTTATCTTTTCGTCATCAATGCGAGTTTCTGCATCCGCCAATTCAAGTTGCACTTCCGCCTCAACGATAGATTTAACTTCTTCAACCTGCAAATCTTGTTGCTTTGGTGAGATCACCAATAAGTAACCTTGCTTACTGATTGTTTTGAGCTCTAGCTCGTTAGTGTCTAATTTTTTGAATACTTTTCGAATATAACTAATGGTGTTGGTTAGGGACTGATCGGTAACCAACACACCTTGCCAACACTCTTCAAACAACTCCTCTCGCGAAACGCATCTATCTTGGTGCTTTAACAAGTACAACAGAACCTTGAACGGTAGAGGGCGCATGCTGACCGTGATATCCGCTGGATGGTGAGTCAGTGTCCTTATCTCAATATCAATAGTGACGGAATCGGTGATACTACGCATTTGATTCATGGGCTTAGTAATTTAAATGAAGTTCATTTTGGCGGGCGGTACTTTAAGCATAGGAGGGCTGTCTGTAACTGTAAAATCTCATTGGTTATATAAAGATTACATTTAGCTATGTGGTTATGTTTTTGTTTGGCAATGGTTTGTGGTGGAAGCGATGGCTGGTTGCTAACGTAATGCCGCCTCGAGCTTGGGTGATAGCTTGACTTCTAATCGTTGTTTTAAAGGTAATTAGGATGCCAGAAATTAAACAGAAAAACTCTCAATCGGTGAATCAGCTGTTGCAAGAGTATAAGGACGTCACTTCCATAGAGTCCTTTCAACTGGATGTTATTCAGTCTCTTACTAAGATTTTTGCCGATAAAGAGAAGAGCCTTGAACGCTGCGACAAGGTGACCTTACTAAAGGTTGCTCAGCAGAATATTGATCAAGAAATTGATTTCTCTCTTTCTGTTGGTTTCGACGATGCGGTTCCTATCCTCAATCAAATACGAAAAGTAATCGAAGCTGCCTAAGCGTTGAATTTGCACCCGAGGGTTAATAAACGTTTTTACTGACTTCGCAGGTGCAAATTACGAATGACATATAGATAAGAGATGTTCAATTTGAGTGTCTTTAGATAACAGCAACACAGTCAGCTAGAACAGCCATTTTAAGAATTACATTGAAAGGAATAAACATGAACACAGTGACATTTATGGGCGATAAAATCGCACTAGCAGGTGACTTCCCACAAAAAGGTGAAGTACTTACTACACCAGCAATGACATCGGTATCGCTAGCACCACTAACGATTTCAGAAAAACAAGCTGATTTTAAACTGATCTACTTGTTCCCAAGCGTTGATACACCAGTATGTTCAAGCAGTACTAAGGTGATCTCTGAACTAGCAGAGCTAAAATCAGAGTCAGTAGATGTATACACGGTTTCAACCGATCTACCATTTGCGCTTGCTCGTTACCAAGAGAGCGAAGGTGTGGAAGGTGTGGAGCAGCTATCGGTATTCAAAAATCCAGAGCTATTAAAAACATTCGGTACACAGTTTGAAGAGCATGCACTATCTGGCTTGTCAGCTCGTGCCGTTATTCTACTAGATTCGAACAATGTAGTGTTGCACAGCGAACTGGTTTCGGAAGTGACTGAAGAGCCAAACTACAACGCTATTGTTGAAGCTCTAAAAGCTTAATCATAGCGAGAGGCCTTGGTGAATTTTGGTCACCAAGGCTTCACCGTTATTTACGCGAAACTTTATGGATTACAATATTTTGCTGAACCTTAGCAGGTTTCAGTCTACGCTTATAATTCCGATGCTTGCTGTGGATGATAGGCAAGTAAGTAGAGAATTAAATAAGATACAAGGTGTCACGCATTGATAAAATCTAAGCCTGCAATTTTTGTCATGATTTCAGCGTTAGGTGCATTGATTCTGGCAATTGTATTACTCACTCAACCTATCTCTTTAAGAGGTAGCCAGTGGGCGTGTAACCTCAAACATTTGGGCTTTGTTACGCCATCGTATGCGCGGTACTCTGAGTTGAATGAATTTATGCTGTACTCGTTTAGTTCTGACGAAGATTTTTTTGTCAGCGATAGGATTCAAACTCTGAATCAGCACGGGGTGGTCGAAACGGCAGAGGTTGTGTTTGTCGGGAAATACACATTGCAAGACAACCATTTAGAGATGGTGTTTAATGAAGTGAACTTCAGACATAAACATCCGAATGACATGATCAATCGTAATCAGGCACTGTATAAGGGGTTTACGATTCAATACGATATTGAATTGGATGGTGATTTTCTTTACCTGTTCTCAGCTAATAACAGCGAAGAGTTCAATCATATCTGTACTAAGCGCTAGTCTTCCCAAATCATCCACTTCCCTACTTATCAGAGTTTATTTAAGCTTTTCCCATAAACATTCACCCTACCGTTTTTCTTTATATCTACTAGTTACAACCTAGTGGAATATTCTTCATTTTCGCTAATTCCAACTAAAATCCTATCCAAGGGCGTCTTTTCTGCAAGAAAACTAGTCGAAGCCTTAACCATGATCTACAATACGGCAAAATTTTAACTCGACTATTTTCAGGAAGAGCTGCATGTACATGAGCACTGATGAGGTTCGCAACGCGTTCCTTAAGTTCTTTGAGAGCAAAGGACACCAAATCGTAGACAGTTCATCGTTAGTTCCACATAACGATCCAACCCTGCTATTCACTAACGCAGGTATGAACCAATTCAAAGATTGTTTCTTAGGCGCCGAGAAGCGTGCCTACACTCGAGCGACTACGGCTCAACGTTGTGTACGTGCTGGCGGTAAACACAATGACCTTGAAAACGTAGGTTTCACGGCTCGTCACCACACATTTTTTGAAATGCTTGGTAACTTCAGCTTTGGTGACTACTTCAAAGAAGACGCGATTGCGTTTGCTTGGGAATTCCTAACAGAAACTCTACAACTGCCAAAAGATCGTCTATTGGTAACGGTATACGAGACAGATGACGAAGCATTCGATATCTGGAACAAGAAAGTAGGTGTACCTGCTGACCGTATCGTTCGCATCGGCGACAAAGAAGGCGGTAAACAGTTCGAGTCTGACAACTTCTGGACAATGGGTGACACAGGTCCTTGTGGTCCATGTACTGAGATTTTCTACGATCACGGTGAACACATTTGGGGCGGCCGTCCAGGTACTCCTGAAGAAGATGGTGACCGTTTCATCGAGATCTGGAACAACGTATTCATGCAGTTCAACCGTCACGCAGACGGCACAATGGAACCGCTACCTAAGCCTGCTGTTGATACAGGTATGGGTATTGAGCGTATCTCTGCAATCATGCAAGGCGTACACTCAAACTACGAAATCGATGTATTCCAAAAGCTAATCAAAGCAACGGCTGAAACGATCGGTTACGAAGACCTATCAAACCAGTCGCTACGCGTTATTGCTGACCACATCCGTTCTTGTTCATTCCTGATCGCTGACGGCGTTATGCCTTCAAACGAAGGTCGTGGTTACGTTCTACGTCGTATCATCCGTCGTGCAGTTCGTCACGGCAACAAGCTTGGTGCACAAGGCGTATTCTTCCACAAACTTGTGGGTGTTCTGGCTGAAGTGATGGGCTCTGCAGCAGATGAGCTGAAGAAGCAACAAGAGCTTGTTGAAAAAGTACTTCGTATCGAAGAAGAGAACTTTGGTCGCACACTAGAGCGCGGCATGGTTATCCTGAACGAAGCACTAGACGCACTTGAAGGCAAAGAGCTAGATGGTGAAACAGTATTCAAACTTTACGATACCTACGGCTTCCCAGCTGATTTAACTAACGACGTAGCTCGTGAGCGTGACTTCACCATTGATGAAGAAGGCTTCGAGAAGGCGATGGAAGTTCAGCGTCAGCGTGCACGTGAAGCGGGCCAATTCGGCACTGACTACAACGCGACGATCAAAGTGGAAACTAACACTGAGTTCTGTGGTTACACAGGTACAGAAGGTGCTGGTGAGATCTCTGCACTGTTCGTTGAAGGCGAAGAGGTTGCTTCTCTGTCTGCGGGCGATAAAGCAATCATCATCCTTGAAGAGACGCCATTCTACGCGGAATCAGGCGGTCAATGTGGTGATACAGGTACGCTAAAAACTGCGTCTGGTCTTTTCAAAGTTGAGGACACTCAAAAACTAGGTAACGCATTTGCACACCACGGTGAGCTAGTTGAAGGTGTGTTCGCGAAGGGCGATAAAGTAGAAGCTACAGTAGACGCTGAGCGTCGTGCTGCTATCTCACTTAACCACTCTGCAACTCACTTACTTCACGCTGCACTGCGCGAAGTTCTTGGTGAGCACGTAGCTCAAAAAGGTTCTTTGGTTAAGCCTGACAACCTACGTTTTGACTTCTCTAACCTTGAAGCGGTAACACCTGAACAACTTAAAGAAGTAGAGCGTTTGGTTAACGCACAAGTTCGTAAGAACCATGTAATTGAAACTCACATCATGGACATCGAGTCAGCGAAAGAAAAAGGTGCGATGGCACTGTTTGGCGAGAAGTACGATGATGAAGTTCGCGTTCTGTCTATGGGCGATTTCTCTACTGAGCTTTGTGGTGGTATCCACGCAAGTAACACTGGTGACATTGGCCTGTTCAAGATCACTTCTGAAGGTGGTATCGCAGCGGGTATTCGCCGTATCGAAGCGGTAACGGGTGAAGCTGCACTAGATGCAGTAGAAGCTCAAGCTAACGCTTACGAAGAGAAACTGGCTGAGTCAGCTAAGAAAGCGAAATCTCTAGAGAAAGAAATCCAACTACTTAAAGAAAAGATGGCTGCAGCTGAAAGTGCAAACATCATGGGCAAAGTAGAGGAGATCTCAGGTACTAAGGTACTGGTTGCTGCTATTGAAGGTGCAGACAACAAGAACCTACGTACTATGGTTGATAACGCTAAAAACCAAGTAGGTAGCGGTATCATCCTAATCGCTAACGTAGCAGACGGTAAAGTTGGCTTGATTGCTGGTGTTACTAAAGACCTTATCGGCAAAGTAAAAGCGGGTGACCTAGTTAAGATGGTTGCTGAGCAAGTTGGCGGTAAAGGCGGCGGTCGCCCAGATATGGCTCAAGCGGGTGGTACTGACGTTGAAGCACTACCTGAAGCGCTTAAATCTGTACGTACTTGGCTAGAAGAGCGTCTTTAAGCTTAAGTAATTGATACAAAGATGCCCAATCAGTTGATTGGGCATCTTTTATTTTGCCTATTGGAAGAGTGTCTAAACCAGGTTTGATTGAGATTAACCAAGAAGTCTAATGTCAACGTTAGACTTCTTGGTTAATTTTTTATTGCTTCGCCATGACGCGGAGCGTGTGTTTTTTTGTCATATATAGACATTGGTCTTGGGAAGGTGAGGACGGGTGAAAATGCCTCTTATCGTGCAGAAGTTTGGCGGAACGTCAGTGGGTTCAATAGAACGAATCCAACATGTAGCAGAGAAAATCATTGAAGCGAAAAATGAAGGCAATCAAATCGTGGTTGTGGTTTCTGCTATGTCAGGTGAAACAAATCGGTTGGTTAACTTAGCCACTCAAATCGATAGCGTACCAAATGCTAGAGAATTGGATGTGTTGTTAACGGCTGGAGAGCAAGTTTCCATGGCACTGTTGGCGATGACGCTGCACAAGTTAGGTTATGAAGCGACATCGATGACAGGCTACCAAGCGAGAATTCACACCGATTCGAATCATAACAATGCGACGATTGAGCGTATTGATACTGCTCCTATTCAAGCTCTTTTGGAGGACGGCCAAATAGTGATTGTGGCAGGCTTTCAAGGCATCAATGCTAAAGGTGATATCACGACATTAGGTCGTGGTGGCTCTGATACTACAGCGGTTGCGTTAGCAGGAGCCCTGCAAGCCAAAGAGTGCCAGATCTATACTGATGTTGATGGCGTTTACTCGTGTGACCCTCGAGTTGTTAAACACTCAAAGAAACTCGATACCTTAGATTTTCCATCGATGGAAGAGATGGCCCGACGTGGTGCTAAGGTGCTGCACCTTCCGTGTGTTCAGTATGCTTGGCAACACAATGTGCCATTGCGCGTGCTTTCAAGCTTTGAACAAGGCGAGGGCACATTGATTGCGGGCGACCAGTGTTTGAATGATATTTCAGGCCTCGCTATACAAAGAGATATGGTGCGTATTGAGTGTTTGAATGAGGACCTAGATTCTTTCTTATCGCATTGCCAACTGTTAGGAATTGAAGTCTGTAGTGTGATCGAGGAAACAGATCGGGCAGCACTCATTATCAAACAAGACATAAGTGCCAAATTAAAACTAGTTTTTGATGAGAAAATCCGTAATAGTGAACAGGTTAGTTTGTTAACTGTGGTAGGAAGCCGAACACAAGAAATTGTGGTCAGTTCACATGGATTGTTGTCTGAAGGCGAAATTGATGTACAGCATCACTTATTGCAGCAGCAGTCTTTAACCTTGGTGGTATCACCAACGCAAGTCGATATGGCTGCTAACATATTACACAATGCATACATCGTAGCGCGTGAAGCACAGGGTTATCCTAAAAAAGAAGTGCATTTTGGTTAAATAAACTCAATCGATAGTTTACGAAAATATAACTTTTGTTGGATAATGCTCTCGTAGCTAGATAAATTTAGAGATTACTCAAGGAGCAAAGAATGCTAATTTTGACTCGCCGCGTTGGCGAAACACTGATGATTGGTGATGAAGTAACAGTTACTGTACTAGGCGTTAAAGGTAACCAAGTACGTATTGGTGTTAACGCACCTAAAGAAGTATCTGTTCACCGTGAAGAGATCTACATGCGCATTCAAGCTGAAAAAGGTAATGGTAACGTTGCATCTGGCAACTACTAATACTTTGCGTAGAGAAGAGGCTAGCATTACTGCTAGCCTTTTTTGATCTTGGAGTATGAGAAATCGATGTCAGGGTATTGATTAGCCGGATGGTGCGTTTGTTTTGATTCCATTGTGTGAATACTCCAGTAAGCGGAGTGTCATCTGAGTTCTTGCATGATGAAGCTCGCAGCGATATTTATCTGCCACACTTCAAGATTTATTGGCTTCCCCTATAGCGCAAATACGCATCCCGTAGTATTGTTCATCCAGCGGTAGCACTTGCTGCTGGAGAAATTAGATAATTGTTTTTAGCGGTTTATTATTGCTAATCTTTCGCCTTAATTTTTAAGGGAAAAAGCGCGCTTTTGATGTTATAAGTTCAAATTGCAAGCGCTTTGATTAAATAGCAAACGGTTGAGTGTTTTTGTCCAATTTTTTTCAATAAAGTGTTTGACATATTTTCGGTAAAACGTAATATGTGCCTCCGCAAGACGGTGAGGTGGCCGAGAGGCCGAAGGCGCTCCCCTGCTAAGGGAGTATGTGGTTTGTAGCTGCATCGAGGGTTCGAATCCCTCCCTCACCGCCATTTCTTGCGAGTCTAAAGTTAGCAACTTAGACAATGTAAATGTGCGTCCTTAGCTCAGCTGGATAGAGTACCTGGCTACGAACCAGGCGGTCGGAGGTTCGAATCCTCCAGGACGCGCCATTCTCTCTTCTCTTACTTGTAAGTGATGTGAGAATAATGAATTAGGTGAGGTGGCCGAGTGGCCGAAGGCGCTCCCCTGCTAAGGGAGTATGTGGTTTGTAGCTGCATCGAGGGTTCGAATCCCTCCCTCACCGCCATTCATTACAGGCCGATGGCCTTTTTTTTTCTTCGTAGCAAGAAGAATGTGATATATTTCACAACTTCATTCTGAATGAATGAACACCGTGCGTCCTTAGCTCAGCTGGATAGAGTACCTGGCTACGAACCAGGCGGTCGGAGGTTCGAATCCTCCAGGACGCGCCACTATTTAAGGGTCTGTTGATCCTCGTATTGACTAAGTTGATACTAAAACCTGTGCGCTCTTAGCTCAGCTGGATAGAGTACCTGGCTACGAACCAGGCGGTCGGAGGTTCGAATCCTCCAGAGCGCGCCACTATTTAGGGTTTGCTTCTAATAAGAATGTGAATCCCGATATTGATAAATCGTTCGTCGAGAATTAATATCAAAACCGTGCGTCCTTAGCTCAGCTGGATAGAGTACCTGGCTACGAACCAGGCGGTCGGAGGTTCGAATCCTCCAGGACGCGCCACTATTCAAGGGTCTGTTGATCCTTGTATTGACTAAGTTGATACTAAAACCCGTGCGCTCTTAGCTCAGCTGGATAGAGTACCTGGCTACGAACCAGGCGGTCGGAGGTTCGAATCCTCCAGAGCGCGCCACTCTTTAGGGTTTCCATTGTGAACTCCTGATGTTGCGAATACCAATATCGAAAACTGCGCGTCCTTAGCTCAGCTGGATAGAGTACCTGGCTACGAACCAGGCGGTCGGAGGTTCGAATCCTCCAGGACGCGCCACTCTTTAGGGTTTCCTTGTGAACTCCTGATATTGGGAATGCTGATATCGAAAACCGTGCGTCCTTAGCTCAGCTGGATAGAGTACCTGGCTACGAACCAGGCGGTCGGAGGTTCGAATCCTCCAGGACGCGCCACTCTTTAGGGTTTCCTTGTGAACTCCTGATATTGGGAACACTGATATCGAAAACCGTGCGCTCTTAGCTCAGCTGGATAGAGTACCTGGCTACGAACCAGGCGGTCGGAGGTTCGAATCCTCCAGAGCGCGCCACATTATAAAAAAAGCCTCGTTTTCACGAGGCTTTTTTTATGTCTGATATATAAATGTTGATCAAATGTTAAAATTACTTAACATTTAACTTGTTGTATTTTAAGTGGTTATCGAATACTTCCTTGTTATTCTACCTTTCTCATATCATTTCTTAAAAAAGCTCCATTTAAGTCACAGTTTAATTCTCTGAAAATTACATATTTGACAGATTTATGTGATCTGACAGGCGAATAATTAACCTAATGTGTGCGTTATCCGTAACAGAACCTTAAACAAAATTGACAAAATTTTACCAATCGAGATAATCCAAGGGTCGGGATCACTATTCGCTGAAATCCTGTACATATGTCAGGATGACGAAGAAAGGAAGCAACATGACTAATATTGGAAGCCTGCTAGGAGATGCGGCGACTCTGATGATAACGGGGATGTCCGTTGTCTTTATTTTCCTAACTATTCTAGTTTACCTCGTTCGGTTGATGTCAAAACTGGTACCAGAAGAAGTACCAGAGCCGATCGCAGCACCTAAAAAAATTCAAAAATCACAATCAAACCCTTCAGCTGTTAGTCCACAGGTAGTGGCAGCAATTTCGGCCGCGGTTCATCAATACCGTGCGTCGACTGCTAAGTAGCATTTAAAGGATTAAAAAGGAGTTTATGAGCATGTCTAAACCACTAGCTATCACAGACGTGGTACTTCGTGACGCCCATCAGTCACTATTTGCTACTCGTATGCGTATCGAAGATATGCTGCCAATAGCGGCAGAACTGGATAAAGTCGGTTACTGGTCACTTGAGACTTGGGGCGGTGCGACGTTTGATTCGTGTATTCGTTTTCTTGGAGAGGATCCATGGGAGCGTCTACGTGAACTAAAGAAAGCGATGCCAAACACACCAATGCAGATGCTACTGCGTGGTCAAAACCTGTTGGGTTACCGCCACTACGCGGATGACGTAGTTGAAAAATTTGTTGAACGTGCCCATAAGAACGGCATGGACGTATTCCGTATTTTTGATGCGATGAATGATGTACGTAACTTTGAGAAAGCGGTGAAAGCAACGATTGATGTTGGCGGTCACGCTCAAGGTACTTTGTCTTACACAACCAGCCCTGTCCACAACTCAGATACTTGGGTTGATCTGGCTAAGCGTCTAGAAGACCTAGGTTGTCATTCATTATGTATCAAAGATATGTCAGGTTTATTAAAGCCTTACGAAGCTGAAGAGTTAATTACACGCATCAAAGCGTCGTGTGACGTTCCTCTAGCACTGCATAGCCACGCGACAACGGGTCTTTCTACAGCAACAGCCGTTAAAGCAGTTGAAGCGGGTATCGATATTCTAGATACCGCTATCTCTTCAATGAGCTGTACTTACGGTCACACACCAACAGAAACGGTTGTGGCGATGCTAGAAGGTACTGAGCGTGATACTAATCTTAAGCTGGATCAGATTGAGCCAATCGCTTCTTACTTCCGTGATGTTCGTAAAAAGTACGCGAAATGGGAAGGCCAACTAAAAGGCGTTGATTCTCGTATCTTGATTGCTCAGGTTCCTGGCGGCATGTTGACTAACATGGAAGGCCAGTTAAAAGAGCAAGGCGCTGCAGATCGTATGGATGAGGTGCTTGAAGAGATCCCACGCGTACGTAAAGAGCTTGGCTACATTCCTTTGGTAACGCCAACTTCTCAAATCGTTGGTACTCAAGCGGTTATTAACGTACTAACGGGTGAGCGCTACAAGAGCATCACTAAAGAAACAGCAGGTCTATTGAAAGGCGAATACGGTCAAGCTCCAGCTGAAGTGGATGCGGAACTGCAAGCTAAAGTATTGGATGGTGCGGAAGCGATCACTTGTCGCCCTGCAGATCTGCTGAAGTCTGAAATGGATGAGCTAACGACTGATTTGCTAGAAAAAGCAAAAGCAGAAGGTATCTCTCTAGCGGAAGATACGGTAGATGATGTACTGACTTACGCACTGTTCCCACAAGTGGGTCTTAAGTTCCTTAAGAACCGTCGTAATCCTGAAGCATTTGAACCAGCGCCAACAGCAGAAGCAGCGGCTCCTGTGGCAGCGGCGGCACCCGCTCCTGTATCTGGTGGTATCGAGAGCTACAGCGTGAAGGTGGATGGTCAAGTTTATGATGTAGAAGTTGGCCCACAAGGTGAACTGACATCAGTAGCACCATCAGCAAAACCAGCTCAAGCGGCACAAGCTGCGCCTGTAGCGGCATCTGACGCTGAAGCGGTTCCTGCTCCTCTTGCGGGTAACATCTTTAAAGTGAATGTTCAGGCTGGCGCTGAAGTGGCTGAAGGCGACGTTCTGCTTATTCTAGAAGCGATGAAGATGGAAACGGAAGTTCGTGCTGCTCGTGGTGGTATCGTTCAAGAACTGAATGTTAAAGAAGGCGATGCAGTTACTGTAGGCGCTCCACTACTAAGCCTAGCGTAAGGGAGTACCATGGAAGGATTGATGACCTTATGGTCTGAAACAGGGATTGCTAACTTCGAGTTCGGCCAGATCTGTATGATGCTGGTCGGTTGCTTGCTGTTGTTTTTGGCAATCCGCAAAGGATTTGAACCTTTACTGCTGCTACCTATTGGTTTTGGTGCTGTATTGGCTAATATCCCAAATGCTGGATTTACTGATCCGGGCGGTTTGCTGTATTACGTCTACTACATTGGTATCGAAACGGGCATTTTCCCACTGCTGATCTTTATGGGTGTGGGCGCGATGACGGATTTTGGTGCGTTGATCGCTAACCCTAAAACCTTGTGGTTAGGTGCAGCTGCTCAGTTTGGTATTTTCGCAACACTATTTGGTGCGATCTTGCTGAACTACATTCCAGGCATGGAATTTACCATGGCAGATGCTTCTTCAATCGCAATCATTGGTGGTGCAGATGGTCCAACCGCTATCTTCTTAGCGAGTAAGCTCTCTCCTGATCTGTTAGGTGCGATTGCCGTAGCTGCATACAGCTACATGGCTTTAGTGCCTATTATTCAGCCGCCAATCATGAAGGCGTTAACGTCTCCAGAAGAGCGCAAAATTAAGATGGCTCAGCTTCGTCACGTAAGTAAAGGTGAGAAGATCCTTTTCCCACTTGCAGTATTATTGATGACGATTTTGTTCCTACCTTCAGCAACTCCACTGGTTGGTATGTTCTGTTTAGGTAACTTAATGCGTGAAGCAGGCGTAGTTGACCGTCTATCTAAGACTGCACAAAACGAACTGATCAACGTTGTGACCATCTTCCTTGGCTTGGGCGTAGGTTCTAAGCTTCAAGCAGATACCTTCTTGAACTTAGAAACGCTAGGTATTCTTGGTTTAGGTGCGGTGGCGTTCAGTATCGGTACAGCAGGTGGTGTGTTGATGGCGAAGCTATTAAACCGTTTCTCGAAAGAGGACATCAACCCACTGATCGGTGCTGCTGGTGTATCAGCGGTTCCAATGGCGGCTCGTGTTGTGAACAAGGTTGGTCTTGAGGCGAACCCTCAGAACTTCTTGTTGATGCACGCAATGGGGCCGAACGTAGCAGGTGTACTAGGTAGTGCGGTTGCGGCTGGTATTCTATTAGCGCTCGTCGGCTAATGGATAGCTAGGTCATGTATCGTTACGTTAATTGGTCGTCAATTTACGAATGAGCGGTTAACTTAGCCTTATTAAATGGTTTATAGTCGAAGGGATGCTTGTGCATCCCTTTCTTTTATTCGTTAGGTTTTAACTAATTAGGGACGTGTTTAAATGGAAAATAGACAGATAGCGATTACCGAGTTTGGTGGGGTGGAAAACCTTGTACTTCAAACCAGTGCAATACCAGAGCCTAAAGCGGGCGAAGTAGTGGTTAAGGTCTCTTTTTCCGGCGTCAATCCGATAGATGTTAAAACTCGTGCAGGGCTCGGTTGGGCGGCTGCACAAAACAAAGATAACCTACCTTGGGTACCAGGCTACGATATTGCGGGGCAAGTGGTTACGCTAGGCGAACAGGCTGAGCGCTTTACTGTTGGTGATAATGTGGCGGGCTTTATCGGCTTCCCATTGCAAGGCGGGGGCTACAGTCAATATGTGTGTGTACCTGAAACTGCGCTGAGCATCATTCCTAACTCTGTAACGTTGGAAGCGGCAGCGGCTCTCCCTCTAGCTAGCCAAACGGCGGCACAAGCGCTCAATAAAGCGGAAGTGAAAGAGGGTGATCGCGTACTTATCTTAGCGGGTGCGGGCGGCGTTGGACACATTGCCGTTCAAATTGCCGTTGCAGCCAAAGCTGAGGTTTACACCACTTGTAGTGAAGCAAACCTAGATTACCTAGCAACGCTAGGTGCCCATGCTATTAACTATAAATTTGCTCCAGCGTCTGAACGAGTGTCGGATGTCGACGTGCTGATTGATTTGGTAGGTGGCGATACGGCGCTTGATGCGTTGAAGTGCTTGAAGGATGGCGCAAGAGTGGTTACCGTTCCGACCCTATCGGCAGAGTTAATCTGCGAGAAGGCAAAACTTTTAGGTTTCACAGCATCAGGTATGTTGGTGGAACCTAACCCAGAGCAAATGGATACCATGCTTTATATGGTGAGTGTTGGATTGCTAAAAACAGAAATTCAAGGTATTTACCCGCTGGAAGAGGCACAGTCGGCTCATCTGCAGGTAGAAACCGGACACACCAGAGGCAAGGTACTGCTTAAGATGCAAGAAGGTTAATATGCAGTGCTAGAGTTCTTTAATTCTCTTTTCGAAAATATAGCGCTGTGGTTCTCTGATTCAGCGCTATGGGTCTTATTTATCAGTGGCTTCTTGAGTGCCACCTTGTTGCCCGGGGGCTCTGAAGCGAGCCTTGTCGCAGCATTGAGCTTAGATCAATTCTCAACATCGTCGATCATTCTGATAGCGACACTCGGTAACACCTTAGGTGGCCTCACCAACTATTGGATTGGTTTGTGGTTGCCTAATCGAACTCAATCAGAAAAGCATGGTCATAAGGCTATGACTTGGCTAAGCCGTTATGGTTACTGGACTTTACTATTCAGTTGGTTGCCCGTTATCGGTGATCCTTTGTGTCTAGCTGCTGGTTGGCTGAGAATGAAATTCATCCCTAGCGTTATCTTGATTGCGATTGGCAAAGCTGTTCGCTATAGCTTACTTGCTGCTATCTATTTCGGTTTTTTCTAAGGAGAACCTATGAAAAAGGTTTTACTTGGTACATTTTCTCTTGTCGCCATTGCCGGCTGTTCTTACAATGTACCTAGCTCAACATCCTTCTTTTCCTCATTACCAGAAGGTGTCACTCTTTTAGAAGAGGTTAAGCCCTCTAAAGATAAAGTGGTGATCCCTTACACTAAATATCAATTGGATAATGGCTTAACCGTTATTCTTTCTCCTGATGATTCCGATCCATTGGTGCATGTGGATGTGACTTACCATGTCGGTTCTGCACGTGAAGAGATAGGCAAGTCAGGCTTTGCGCATTTCTTCGAGCATATGATGTTCCAAGGTTCTGAGAATGTTGGCGATCAGCAGCACTTCAAGATCATTACAGAAGCGGGTGGTTCGTTAAACGGTACCACTAACCGCGATCGTACTAACTACTTTGAGACGGTTCCCTCAAACCAGCTTGAGAAAATGTTGTGGTTAGAATCAGATCGAATGGGCTTCTTATTAGATGCGGTTTCTCAGAAGAAATTCGAAGTACAAAGAGGCACGGTTAAAAACGAACGTGCTCAAAGCTATGAAAACCGTCCTTATGGTCTGATGTGGGAGCGAATGGGTGAAGCGCTTTACCCTGAAGGACACCCATATTCATGGCAACCAATTGGCTATGTCGAAGATCTCGACCGCGTCGATGTGAATGACCTCAAGGCATTCTTCCTGCGTTGGTACGGCCCAAATAATGCGGTACTGACAATCGGTGGTGATATCGATGTCGACGATACGCTTGAGTGGGTTAATAAATACTTTGGTCCGATTCCGAAAGGTCCAGAGGTTGAGCCTGCTGAGAAACAACCTGCGGTACTGACGGAAGATAAGTACATCACCCTAGAAGATAACATTCGTCAGCCAATGGTACTGGTTGGTTGGCCGACGACTTATCGCGGTGAAGAGACCCAAGCGTCACTGAATGCACTGTCTAACGTTTTAGGTTCCGGTACTAACAGTTACCTTTACCAAAACTTAGTGAAGACACAAAAAGCAGTAAGTGCAGGCTCATTCCATGATTGTGCTGAGTTGGCATGTACCATGTATGTTTATGCGATGGGTAACTCTGGTAAAAAAGGTGACTTAACGGCTCTCAACAAAGAGTTAATGGATACCTTAGATAAGTTCTCGAAAGAGGGTGTTCAACAAGAGCGCCTAGACCAGATTACCGGAATGGCCGAAGCGGATGCGGTTTTTGCACTGCAAAGTGTTAAGGGTAAAGTGTCGCAATTGGCATCTAACCAAACTTTCTATGGTCAGCCTGACCGTATAGAGTCTCAGCTGGATCAAATCCGTGCCGTCACACCTGAAAGCGTGAGCAAGGCCTACCAAGATTTCATCGAAGGTAAGCATAAGGTGACTTTGAGTGTGGTTCCGAAAAAACAGCTTGATTTAGCCGTTCGAGAAGCAACATTTACCACGCCACCACGTACTTTGCCTGATTACAGTAAAGTAACGGAAGACCAGTTGAATTTCAGAAGAGCAACGGACACCTTTGATCGCAGTGTGATGCCTGAGGTGACCTTTGGTGTCGAAGCGACAATGCCAGAGCTGTATCGCATGCACTTTGCAAATGGTACTGATTTGATTGGTACTGAAACCAGCGAAACGCCAACGGTACAAATGCAAATCCAACTGCCTGCAGGTGAGCGTTATGTGCGTAAAGGACAAGAGGGCTTAGCAAACCTAACTGCCGCTCTGATGGAAGAAGGCTCTACTAAGCGAACGGTTGAAGAGCTACAGGCGACCCTAGATAAGTTGGGTAGCAGCGTGAGCATCAGTGCTGGTAGCTACACCACAGATATTTCAATTTCTACGCTAGAGAAAAACCTTCCTCAAACCTTAGCGATCGTGCAAGAAGTTTTACTTGAGCCTAAGTTCGATGAGCAAGATTTCGAACGCGTTAAGAAACAGATGCTAGAAGGGGTGGTATACCAGCATCAACAACCAAGCTGGATGGCATCTCAAGCAACCCGTGAAGTGCTGTTTGGCGACAGTATTTTTGCTCGTGCAAGTGATGGTACTAAAGACTCTCTAGAATCGTTAACTCTGGACGATGTAAAACAGTTTTACAGTCAACACTATACTCCAGAGGGAGCTAATATTGTTATTGTAGGGGACATCTCGAAGAAAGAGGTTGGAAAGCAGCTACAATTCTTTGAGAAGTGGCAAGGCGAGGCGGCACCGTTGACACGCCCACAGATCGTCAAAGACCTGACTGAGCAGCGTTTATATTTAGTTGATAAGCCAGGTGCGCCTCAAAGTATCGTTCGTTTAGTTCGTAAAGGTCTGCCTTTTGATGCTACGGGTGAGTTGTACAAGAGCCAATTGGCTAACTTTAACCTAGCGGGTAACTTTAATAGCCGTATCAACCAGAACCTACGCGAAGACAAAGCATACACTTATGGTGCGAGCGGTTACTTTGCCAGTACTCGTGAAACGGGCGCGGTAGTATTTAGCGCACAGGTAAGAGCTAACGCGACAGTGCCATCGATTCAAGAGTTTATTAATGAACTGAATGAGTTTAGCCAAAGTGGATTAACTGACGAAGAGGTGAAATTTATGCGCCTTGCCGTCGGTCAACAAGATGCACTCAAATACGAAACACCAAGTCAGAAAGCTGGATTGTTGAGTAATATTGTTGCATTGAGCCTTGATGAAGATTACCTACAACAGCGTAATCAGATAGTTGAGACGGTCTCAAAAGAGACATTGAATGAACTATCGAAAAAATGGTTCGACCCGAATGATTATCAAATAATTGTGGTTGGTGATGCGGCTTCGCTTCGCCCGCAATTAGAAAAGTTAGATATTCCAATAGAAGAGCTTGAAATCATTCGTTAGAGTACACATTAAAGGGGGAGGGAAGAGACTCTACTTTTCTCCTCCAACCTAATTTATGATAGTTCTAATCAGAACGATATAAGATAAGTGAACTGAATTTTGACTGATTTTGCTGCGCGACTAAAGCAAGTTGCAACCAACCCTAAGACCTTCTCTCAATTTGGTCGTGGCGTTGAAAGGGAAACATTACGCTACACGGAAGATGGGCACCTTGCTACTGGGCCGCACCCTAAGGCCTTAGGATCTGCGTTGATGAACGAGTGGGTAACGACTGATTTCTCTGAGTCGCTACTGGAATTTATCACACCTGTTTCAAATGACGTTCCTACTCTTTTGAATCAGTTGTCTGATATTCATCATTTCACACAAACCAAGTTAGACGGTGAAAAACTGTGGCCGCTCTCTATGCCTTGTTATGTTGGTAGCGAAGACTACATTCAGCTTGCGCAATACGGCACATCTAACAACGGTAAGATGAAAACGTTATATCGTGAGGGCCTAAAACGCCGTTACGGTAGCTTGATGCAGATTATCTCTGGTGTTCACTTTAACTTTTCTTTCCCTGAAAGCTTCTGGGATAGCTTGTTTGGTGAACAAACAGAACAAGAGCGTAGTGACGCAAAATCAGATGCTTACTTCGGTTTGATCCGTAACTACTACCGTTTTGGTTGGTTAATCCCATATTTCTTCGGTGCTTCGCCAGCATTGTGTTCATCTTTCATCAAAGGAAGAGAAACGAACCTACCTTTTGAAAAGGTTGGCGAGACACTGTATCTACCAAAAGCAACAGCGCTTCGTCTGAGTGATCTTGGTTACACTAACAGTGCGCAAAGCGTATTGAAGATTGGCTTTAACAGCCTAGAGCAGTACCTTGAAGGCTTGAATCAAGCGATTCGTACTCCATCAGAAGAGTTTGCTGAAATTGGCGTTAAGGTTGATGGCGAATATCGTCAGCTTAATAGCAACGTACTACAAATTGAGAATGAGCTTTACGCACCTATCCGTCCTAAGCGTGTGGCTAAGAGTGGTGAGAAACCATCTGAAGCGCTGGCTCGTGGCGGTGTTGAGTACATCGAGGTTCGCTCTCTAGACGTAAACCCATTCAGCTCAATCGGTATCACTGAGCAACAAGTTCGCTTCTTAGATCTATTCCTAACTTGGAGTGTTCTAACTGATTCTGCTGAGATGGATAACTGTGAGCTTGAATGTTGGCGCGATAACTGGAACAAGGTGATCCTAGAAGGTCGTCAAGTCGGTCTAGAGCTGCAAATTGGTTGTCACGGTGAGCGCTTATCTCTGCAAGATTGGGCGAAGCGCGTGTTCAAAGATCTACGCTCAATTGCTGAGATGATGGATGCTGAACAAGGCGGTCAAGCTTACCAAGAAACCTGCGATACGCTTGAAGCTTGGATTGATAACCCAGAGCTAACCATTTCTGGCCAATTGCTAGATGAGACTAAAAAACTAGGTGGCTTAGGTAAAGTTGGCTGTGCGCTAGGTAAAACGTACGCACAACAGCACAAAGCACACCAATACAAAGTGTATTCAGCTGAGCTGATGGAAGCAGAGGTTCAACGCTCTGTGATTGCTCAGCAACAAAGTGAAGAAGCGAGCACTCAAGATTTTGACAGCTTCTTAGCGGATTATTTTTCGTATTTAAAAGCATAGCGAGACGTTGGTGGAAAGGAAGCAAGCCTTATTAGGTAAGCCTACTCGTGCGAGTAGTAAATGGTTACCAGTAGTCACTGTCGGTGTTGTCTCTAGCCTTTTGGTTGGTTGTGCAACACCACCGCCGAAACAGCAAGATAACCTATGTAGCATCTTCAGAGAGCATCCATCATGGTACGAAGATGCCTTAGATATGCAAGAAGAGTGGGGTACTCCCATCAACGTAGCGATGGCTTTTGTAAAACAAGAGAGTAGCTTTCGTCATGATGCGCGCCCACCAAAAGATTACATCCTTGGGTTTATTCCTTGGGGCCGCGTAAGCAGCGCTTATGGTTATGCTCAAGCTCAGGACCCAGCTTGGGAAGACTTCCAAAAAGCGACCAATAATGGCGGTTCAAGAACCAACTTTGATGATGCGCTGATGTTTATAGGCTGGTACACCAGCGAAACGCGTCGTCAACTCGGTATCTCGCTGTGGGACCCATATAACCAGTACTTGGCTTACCATGAAGGCCGCGGTGGTTATAAGCGTAAATCGTATAACAGCAAACCATCTTTAATTAAGGTGGCTCGTAAAGTCGAACAGCAAGCAAAAGATTATGGCTGGCAACTGAAACAGTGCCGCAAAGAACTAGAAGACAATCGAAGTTGGTTTTTCTAAAGCCAACCGTCACGGAGAATAGCAATGCCTTTATTAGATAGTTTTACTGTAGATCACACTCGTATGAACGCACCGGCAGTTCGTGTTGCGAAAACAATGCAAACTCCAAAAGGAGATACCATCACGGTATTTGACCTGCGTTTTACGGCACCAAACAAAGATATCCTATCTGAGAAAGGTATCCACACTCTAGAGCACCTATACGCTGGTTTCATGCGTGCTCAACTGAACGGTTCAGACGTAGAGATCATCGATATTTCTCCTATGGGCTGTCGTACTGGTTTCTACATGAGCCTGATCGGTACACCTTCAGAGCTGCAAGTTGCTGATGCTTGGTTAGCGGCAATGCAAGACGTGCTAAAAGTTGAGAGCCAGAACAAGATCCCTGAGTTGAACGAATACCAATGTGGTACTGCGGCAATGCACTCTTTAGATGAAGCGAAAGAGATCGCGAATGCCATCATCACTGCTGGTATCTCAGTAAACAAGAACGACGAGCTAGCGCTGCCAGAGTCGATGCTTAAAGAGCTTAAAGTCGATTAATCATTTGAGTTGATTCTCGATGAGTAAGATATCAAAAGGCCCGGTTCATTGAACCGGGCCTTTTGATATCTTACTTAGCAGGTCAATAGCGAGTACTATCTGAACCTGTTATCCATTTACGATTTGTGGAAACACACGTACTAGTTTGATGCGGTTCTCTTCTAGTTCCACAATCTCCATTGGATGGCTAGCCACTTGAACGCTTAGGTGACTCTCTGGAATGTCTTCAAGATGTTCTAGTATCAAACCATTCAACGTTCTTGGGCCATCGGTTGGTAGTGCCCACTGCAACCCTTTATTGATATCACGAATGTTTGCACTGCCTTCAATCAGGAAGCTGCCATCGCTCTGCGGTGTGATTTCATCAGACAAACTTGGCGCAATTGAAGTGGTAAACTCACCGACAATCTCTTCTAGAATATCTTCTAATGTAACCAAACCATTGATATCACCGTATTCATCAACGATTAGACCGATACGCTGTTTGTTGCGTTGGAATTTTAGTAGTTGAATGTTGAGTGGTGTTGCTTCAGGAATGAAGTAGATTTCGTCCGCGGCACGCAGCAGAGTCTCTTTGTTGAATTCGTTCTTTTCAAGCATCAAGCGATACGCTTCGCGCAGTCTCAGCATACCAACCACTTCATCAATTTGGTCACGATAAAGAACAACTCTGCCATGAGGGGAGTGGGTCAGTTGGCGGACGATAGATTTCCAATCATCATTAATGTCGATACCGGTAATCTCGTTACGAGGCACCATGATGTCGTTCACCGTAACATGCTCTAAATCTAGAATAGACACCAACATATCTTGGTGACGTTGAGGTATTAGGTTACCCGCTTCATTAACTACAGTTCTTAGCTCTTCAGAACTTAAATGATCGGTTGCGTCGTGGCTGGCTTTGACACCCAGAATACGAATAAAGCCATTGGTAATGAAGTTCACTAAGATCACCAGTGGTGACAGTATCTTCATCAGAATCATTAGTAAGATGCTGCTGGCGTAAGACACACGTTCAGGAAACAGAGAGGCGATAGTTTTTGGGGTTACCTCGGCGAATACGAGGATCACGAGTGTCAGGGTACCGGTTGCGACAGCCACACCGATGTCCCCGTAGATACGCATACCAAGAATGGTTGCGATCGCAGAAGCGAGAATGTTGACAAGGTTGTTACCGATGAGAATGAGGCCTATCAACCTGTCGGGGCGGTTCAGAAGTTTTTCTACGCGTTTTGCACCTTTATGACCCGTGTTGGCCAAGTGCTTTAAACGGTAGCGGTTCAAGGACATCATGCCCGTTTCGGAACCAGAGAAATAACCAGAAATTACAATGAGACACGCGAGTAGCGCAAATAAGATACCCGTTGATATGTCGTCCAAAACTATTCTTTTCCTATTTGTGTATCTTGATTAATTTATGACCGAACATGGTCGAGATGTCAATTGAATCTATCTGACTCAATATTTTAAAGGCAAGGTATGCCTGACCTTGCCTTTAATTTGGGTGTTATCTCAGGATGATTTCCTGAACGAAGCGACTACCGAAGTAGGCTAATGTGAGCATGCTGGCACCTGCAAGGGCGAACCAAGTCACCTTCTGACCACGCCAACCTTTTTGGTAATGACCCCACAGAAGAATGGAGTAGATAATCCAAGCAATAAAAGACAACACGGCTTTGTGTGCTTTACCTTGAGCAAACATGTCTTGTACGAAGATGAAGCCAGTCAACAAGGTACCCGTTAATAAGCCATTACCGATTAGGATTATCTTGAAAAGTTGTCTTTCGACCATCATTAATGGAGGTAGGTTAGGGTTGATAACCAGTGCTTTCTTCTTTTTAAGTTTGTGATCTAGCCACGCAAGTTGTAGTGCGTATAGAGCACCAATAGTGAGCGTCGCGTAAGAGAACAGCGCCAAAGAGATGTGCATCAGCAGTTTTGGATCATTCTCTAAATGTTTGATGAAGGTGCTTGGAAGAAACGTTGCCGCCATCAAGTTAAGTGCTGCAAAGCTATAAACGACAGGAAGAATGAACCACAGTCGGGTTTTGAGCATAGCACCGCTCATCACTAGAGAAATGATTAAACTGATCAGTGAAGCAACGTTTAAGATACTGAGGTTTTGACCACTGGCATTAAAGATTAAATCGCCAAGCAACCAAGCATGGAAAGCTAGAGCAAGTAATGCGCTGATAAACACCGTTTTTACACGGATTCCTGTTTGGTGCACGAGACCTGGAATGATCGTGGAAATCGCCATTGTATAAAGAAAGGCTGCTGCGATCGCAATAAGACTGTCCATGGTATCCATTAAAATGATTACTAATTGGCGAATTATACCTTGCATCGCTCTTTGGGGCTATGGTGAACCTCACTCAATTCCAAGTGAACACCGTCTCACGTCACAAGCGTGGATCATTAACGCTCTACAACGGGTATGACTCTAATCCACGCTAATGTATACTCAACTTAATAATCGCAGGATTGAGCGAAGAGAAAACTATGTTTGATAATTTAACGGATCGTCTATCCAAAACGCTGAAGAATATCAGCGGTAAAGGTCGTCTGACCGAAGACAATATTAAAGATACGCTACGTGAAGTGCGTATGGCGCTTCTTGAAGCTGACGTGGCACTGCCAGTTGTCCGCGATTTTGTTAAGCGCGTAAAAGAAGGCGCTGTGGGTGTTGAGGTTTCTAAATCTCTAACACCTGGCCAAGAATTCATTAAGATCGTTCAAGCTGAACTTGAAGCGGTAATGGGTGAGTCTAATGAAGCACTTAACCTAGCTGCGCAGCCGCCAGCGGTTATCTTAATGGCTGGTCTACAAGGTGCGGGTAAAACCACATCGGTAGGTAAGCTATCTAAGTTGCTGACAGAGCGTGACAAGAAGAAAGTATTGGTTGTGTCTGCCGACGTTTACCGTCCTGCGGCGATCAAACAACTTGAAACGTTAGCTAGCGATGTTGGCGTTGACTTCTTCCCATCTTCGGCTGATCAGAAGCCGATTGATATTGCTAACGCTGCAATCGACCACGCGAAGAAGAAATTCTACGACGTGTTGCTTGTCGATACCGCAGGTCGTTTGGCGATTGATGAAGAGATGATGGGCGAGATCCAAGAGCTTCATACTGCAATCAACCCAGTTGAAACTCTATTCGTTGTTGATGCTATGACAGGTCAAGATGCGGCGAATACGGCAAAAGCCTTTGGTGATGCTCTTCCACTAACCGGTGTTATCTTAACAAAAGTTGATGGTGATGCGCGTGGTGGTGCAGCGCTGTCTGTTCGTCATATCACAGGTAAGCCAATCAAATTCTTAGGTGTTGGTGAGAAAACTGACGCACTAGAACCATTCCACCCTGATCGTGTTGCTTCTCGTATCTTAGGTATGGGTGACGTTCTGTCGCTTATTGAAGACCTACAGAAAAACGTTGATACCGAGAAAGCTGAGAAACTGGCTAAGAAGTTCAAAGAGAAGAAAGGTTTTGACCTTGAAGACTTCCGTGAACAGCTAGGTCAAATGCAAAACATGGGCGGCATGATGGGCATGATGGATAAGCTTCCAGGCATGTCTCAGCTACCAGACAACGTGAAAGATAAAGTTGATGACAAGATGTTCAAGCAGATGGAAGCGATCATCAACTCTATGACCATGAAAGAGCGTCAACGTCCTGAGCTAATTAAAGGCTCACGTAAAAAACGTATTGCCGCTGGTTCAGGTACGCAAGTACAAGATGTAAACCGCATGCTTAAGCAGTTCACCCAAATGCAGAAGATGATGAAGAAAATGCAGAAAGGTGGCATGAAAGGCATGATGCGTAACATGCAAGGTATGATGGGCGGCATGGGTGGTATGGGCGGCGGCTTCAACCCGTTCGGCCGATAATCGCCTAATGTAACCTGCAGCACCTTTACTTTTCATAGTGTTATCTGTGTCACAGAAAGAATACAGGCACTATGTTGGTGAAAAAATAGCTAAACCCCTTGCATTGCCCCGGAATAAGAGTAAAATTCCGGGGCTTTAATTTGGCACGAGACCCCAAGCTGTTTAGTGATAAATGGTTATTGGGGTTAATTATTTTATTAAGAAAGCAAAGAGGACGACATGGTAACCATTCGTTTGGCACGTCACGGCGCTAAGAAGCGTCCATTCTATCAAATCGTAGTTGCGGATAGCCGTAACGCTGCAACTGGCCGTTTCATCGAGAAAGTAGGTTTCTTTAACCCTACTGCTCAAGGTCAAGAAGAAGGTCTACGTCTAGACCTAGATCGCGTTAACCACTGGGTTGGTCAAGGCGCATCTCTATCTGATCGTGTAGCTAAGCTAGTTAAAGACGCTCAAAAAGCGGCTTAATTCTTTTTTTAAGAGAAATAGCTTATGTCGATGAAGGGTAAAGAAACGATGAGCAAGCAAGACGAAAAAATTGTTATGGGCAAGTTTGGTGCTACCTATGGCATTCGTGGCTGGCTTAAAGTTTTTTCCTACACAGACAACGCTGAAAGCATATTTGATTACTCTCCTTGGTACGTTAACCAAAAGGGGAAGTGGGTTGAATTCAAAGTAGAAAGCTGGAAGCGCCATAACAAAGGTATGGTGTGTAAGCTGGAAGGTTTTGAGGTTCGCGAGGACGCTCATCTACTGACTAACTTTGAAATCGCAATAGACCCTGCTTCATTACCTGAATTGTCAGAAGAGGAATTCTACTGGCGTGAATTGTTTGGTATGCAAGTTGTAACCACTAAAGGTTACGATCTAGGTGTCGTTACCGACATGCTAGAGACTGGCTCAAACGATGTTCTAGTAATCAAAGCAAATCTTAAGGATGCTTTCGGACAAAAGGAACGGTTAGTACCGTACCTTGAAGAGCAAGTGATCAAGAAAGTTGATCGCGAAGCTCAACGGATCGAAGTTGACTGGGATCCTGGATTCTAACTTTAAAATCATAGAGCGAGAGAACACATGTGGGTTGGCGTAATTAGCCTATTTCCTGAAATGTTCCGTTCAGTTACTGATTTTGGAGTAACGGGTCAAGCGGTAAAGAAAGGTCTTTTATCTATTGAGACATGGAATCCTCGCGATTTCACTCATGATAAACATCGCACTGTTGATGACAGACCTTACGGTGGTGGTCCTGGCATGTTAATGATGGTTCAGCCTTTGCGCGACGCTATCCAAACTGCCAAACAAGCATCACCGGGAAAGACGAAAGTTATCTACCTTTCACCTCAAGGTCGTAAACTCGACCAGAAAGGTGTTGAAGAGCTGGCAACAAACGAGAATTTACTTCTTATTTGTGGTCGCTACGAAGGGGTAGATGAGCGCATCATTCAATCTGAAGTCGACGAAGAATGGTCGATTGGAGATTTCGTGATGACGGGTGGTGAACTGCCAGCCATGACGCTGATTGATTCAGTCTCTCGGTTTGTACCGGGTGTACTTGGAGATTTCGCATCAGCAGAAGAAGATTCTTTTGCAAATGGTTTGCTAGATTGCCCTCACTATACGCGCCCTGAGGTGCTAGACGACAAAGAGGTACCTTCGGTACTCAAGTCTGGAAACCATAAGGACATTCGTCGCTGGCGATTAAAACAATCGTTGGGCCGAACTTGGCTAAGAAGACCAGAACTCCTGGAAAACCTAGCTCTGACTGACGAACAGGAACAATTACTGGCTGAATTCATTAAAGAGCAACGCTCTTAACGAAAAGCAAGCAGTAACCTATTAAATTTAGTATCAGTTTATTCTAGGAATTTATACAAATGAGCAACATCATTAAGGCTCTTGAAGAAGAGCAACTAAAATCAGACCTTCCTAAATTCGCACCAGGTGACACTGTTGTAGTTCAGGTTAAGGTAAAAGAAGGTGACCGTGAGCGTCTACAGGCTTTCGAAGGCGTAGTAATCGCTATTCGTAACCGTGGTCTTCACTCTGCATTCACAGTTCGTAAGATCTCGAACGGTGAAGGTGTAGAGCGTGCGTTCCAAACTCACTCTCCAATGGTTGATAGCATCGAAGTTAAACGCCGTGGTGCAGTACGTCGTGCCAAGTTGTACTACCTACGTGAGCGTTCTGGTAAGTCTGCTCGTATTAAAGAGAAGCTTGCTAAGAAGTAATTCTTTTTGCATTCTATCGATAAAAGCGGAGCCATTTGGCTCCGCTTTTTTGTGCCTGCTATTTAGAGCTTTGAAAGTAAGAGATCCCCAACTCGTTCGTCCCTCACTCTTGAGGGGGATGGGGAGGTTTGAGTTACTGATTTAGTGAATGAAACTAGATGAACTGATACTAGGACTACTTTGGCCGTCATTCCCTAGACTGACGAAGGAAGGAGTAGGGAATCTCTTTTGGTAAACACCAAACTAGCGGACATAAAAAAGGATTGACGCAAACGCCAACCCTTCAATCATTTTTCCGAATCTCGAATCTCGAATCTCGAATCTCGAATCTCGAATCTCGAATCTTAGTACTGGTCTTCTGACCAACCATCGCTATCAGACATATCCGGTGCGCCAGCGATGCTGTTCTCTTCGTCTGCCCATTCACCGAAATCAATCATCTGACATTGCTTGCTGCAAAACGGACGGTGTGGGCTCTGTTCACCCCACTCAACATCAGTCTGACATTGTGGGCATTTAACGATGGTGATTTTGTTCGACATAGTGATTCTTAATTAGAGGGGTAATAAAACTGAGTTTAGGCTCAAGTGATCACTCAAGCCAAACGCTAAAGGGAATTAATTAGGTGCAGATAGCCAGCTCAAATTCGATATCTTGAGTACAGGCTTGGCCTGTTTCAAAACTCATGAACTTAACAGCAAAGCGGTTTTTGTGTCCTGAGATCATCGGGTAGGCACCGTATTGCATTGGAATGGATAGGCGAAGGATATTCGCTTCTTCAGCATCGCTCTGGAAGAAGCCAGCACGAGCGATTTGTTCTTTGAAGTGGCCTGTTTCTCGAGTTAGCTTTAACCATAGCGTTAACGCTTCATACAGAGGCTGTAGGCTATCCATCCACGCTTTGGCATCTCTCATTCTCTTATCAAGAGGGAGGTGTAACCAATAATGCAGTGCTGGTAAGTCAAAGCAGCACGAGCCGCCTGGCAGATTAAAGCGTTGGCGAATTGCACTAAGGAAGCGGTCTTCCTTAAGTGATTGGCCAAAACGCTCTGCGTGCATTAAGTCACGATAGATGTTGCCAATGTCATTGAGCAATGACGTAAGCATCTCTTGATCGACACCTTCAACGTCTAACCAGCTTTTGTAGGTGACACGTTGCTTCTCAAGATCTTTTGCAAGTTCGCTCTTGAGTTGGATCTGCTCGAAGATTTCAATCAGATCGAAGATAGAGCGGAAAAAGAGTTGATACTGTTGAGCATCGGAAAATGTAGAAGACAGGTGTAGCTGCCTCAAGAGCGATTCCACTCTTAGGTAGATGCGTGTTTTCTCATTTAGAGGATGTTCAAATTTGTGGGTGATCATCGAGCAAGCCTTCATTCAACATAGTTCTATTCTGACCCATCTACTGTACTGATTGCCAGATACTTTTTATGTAAATCTGTGATTTGCGGCAAAAGTTCTTGGTTTTTAGTATGGTTTTTAATCACGTCATCTGCAACTGCCAAACGTTGTTCTCTTGAAGCTTGTGATTTCAAAATTGATGCAACTTGTTCCCTAGAAACATTGTCTCGGTTCATCGTTCGTTCAATCTGCACTTCTGTAGGCACATCAACAATTAATACGCGATCCGTCATGCCTTGCATCTGGTTTTCAACCAATAGAGGTGCGACTAATAAACCATAGGGAGAGGTGACTTTAGACAGGTCACTGTCAATTTTGTCTCGGATCATGGGATGAAGAAGATCATTGAGCCATTGCTTTTGAGCTGGGTTTGAGAAGATCAGCTCGCGTAGCTTAGCTCGATTGAGCGTGCCATCTTCAAGCAAGATAGCCTCGCCAAAGTGTTTGGTAATCTGCTTTAGCCCTTCACTACCCAGAGCGACCACTTCACGTGCTACGATATCGGCGTCGACAATATCAATGCCAAAGTGTTCGTTGAATAGGTTAGCGACAGTTGTTTTACCACTGGCGATACCGCCACTTAATCCGATAATGATTGCCATGGTTACATTCCTAGTACTGAAGTGAAATACCAACCCATGATGTCGTTACCCCACATCAAACTCACCCAGCCGGCAATTGCAAGGTAAGGGCCGAATGGAAAGGCTTTATCGATGCCTTGCTGTTTCAAGCGTAGCTGAATCAACCCAAACACCAGTCCAACGAGTGAAGACAATAGGATGATCATTGGTAGGTGCTGCCAACCAAGCCATGCACCAAGTGCGGCCAGTAACTTGAAGTCACCGTAACCCATGCCTTCTTTGCCTGTCAGCAGTTTAAAAAGCCAGTACACTGACCATAATGCGAGGTAGCCAGCCATGGCGCCGACTACAGAGTCTTGAAGCGATACTGGGCTAATACTAAATAGGGCTAAAGCGATACCAGACCAAACTAACGGTAAGGTAATTTGATCAGGCAATAGCATGGTGTCGAGGTCGATGAAAGTCGCGGTAATCAATGCAAAGGTAAAAAATATCAGTGCAATAGCGTAAAAGCTGAAACCAAAGTGACTCGCGACAACTGTGCAAAGTATTGCAGTCAGCAGTTCAACCAAAGGGTAGCGAATGCTGATAGGGGTAGCACAACTGTGACACTTGCCCTTCAAGAATAACCAGCTTAACACAGGGATATTGTCGATGATTCTTAATTGAGTGTCGCACTTAGGGCAGGTTGAGCGAGGAACACTGAGGTTGAATTTTCCTTCTGGCGCGGGAATTTTATATTGGGAGAAATACTCCGAGCACTCTTGTTGCCACTCACGTTCCATCATAATTGGTAAACGATGTATGACGACGTTAAGGAAGCTGCCAATCAGAAGACTAAAAATGAATGCTAATACGGGGAATAGCCAAGGATAGTAGTGAAATACTTCCATAGTGTCCTTTACCACTTAATCAAGGTGAGTAGAGGTTTCTACTCATGGGTGTTTAGTTGCTTTTGGCTATCCTAACACACTCATAAGATTAAAGATCGGTAAGTACATCGCAACCACAAGACCACCCACGACGGATCCTAAAAATACAATGATCAGCGGCTCTAATATTTTGCCCAAATTGTCGACGGTATTGTCTACTTCAAACTCATAAATCGAGGCGACTTTGTTGAGCATTTCATCAAGGTTTCCTGACTCTTCGCCAATCATCACCATCTGCAACATCATCTCAGGGAACGCATTGGTATTGCGCATAGCAATATACATAGGGATGCCCGCAGCGGTTTCACGATGTACTTCAATAATTGCCGATTCGTAGTGCAGGTTGCCTGCGGTTTTGGCCGTGGTTTTTAGGCTCATGAGAATGGGGATACCAGAACCGAAACTGGTTGATAGTGTTCGGCTGAACTTGGCAATGGAGGCTTTGGCCATGACACCGCCTAGAATTGGAAACCTTAACCCTAAGCGGCTGGTAGATAATCGAATCGAGTAGGAGCGCTGACAGAGTTGATAGATTACTAAGGCGGCCAACCCAGCACCTACAAACGTGTAAAAGCTGTATGCCTGCATCCAATGAGAAAGCTCAAGTACTTGCTGAGTAAACCAAGGGAGGTCGGCACCAAAGCCCGAAAACATCGACTCAAACTCAGGAATCACCATGGTCAGCATTAAATAAGAGACTGTCAGTGCGACAGTGATCACCATTGCAGGATAGATGAGCGCTTTAATGACCTTAGATTTGAGCTGTTCACTCTTCTCTCGATATGTCGCTAGGCGTTCAAATACTTGTGCGAGGTTACCCGAGAGTTCACCCGTTGCAACTAAATCGGTATAGAGGTCATCAAAGTGACGACTCGCGGTTCGCATCGCTTTGGAGATAGGTGTACCAGCTTCGACACCTTTACAGATGTGTGACAGGATAGATTTCATTTCAGCTTTGCGATGGTTATCTGAGACCAATTTAATGGCCTGCACAATTGGGACTCCGGTTCCTAGCATGGTCGCAAGCTGGCGGGTCAACACGGTGATGTCCTTAGACTTAACTCGATGGGTTAAGCGCGTTAGTGCCGAAATACTTTTCTTTTTGATTTTCTTGATCTGGATATGCTGATCTTTGAGCTTTTCACGCACCTCTAATTCAGTAAGCGCTAAGGTCTGCCCTGACACTTTTTTGCCAGAGCTATTGATGCCTTTCCAGTGGTAGCTTTTTAATTGTGATTGCTTAGGTTTATTGATCATTGAAGCTCCAATGGACTATAGGTACAGAACTCGTTGTAGTTCTTGATAGCTGGTGGTGCCTTCGAGTAGCTTGCCTAATCCTGATTCTTGCAGTGTGCGCATTCCTTCTCGGCGAGCGAGGTCTTCTATCTCCAGTGCATTCGGTTTGCTGATAAGGCTATTTTTGAGTTTGTCGGTGAATGGCATCACCTCATAAATACCGACACGTCCTGAATAACCTTGATTGCACTCGTTACACCCTTGTGGGTTGGCCTTGTAAATGATTTTGCTGTTGGGGATTGAGTGGCGCAGAAAGATGTCTGGAGAGTCGTCAACGGTTTTGCACTGATTGCACAAGCGTCTTGCCAGTCGTTGGGCAATGATTAAGCTCAATGATGAGGCTAGATTAAAGGGCTCAATCCCCATATGAGCGAGTCGGGTCACCGTTTCTGCGGCAGAGTTGGTATGAAGAGTCGAAAGCACCAAGTGACCGGTTTGCGATGCTTTGATGGCGATCTCTGCAGTTTCTAAATCTCGAATCTCACCGACCATCACCACATCCGGATCTTGTCGTAAAAACGAGCGCAGGGCTTCAGCGAATCCAAACCCAATCTTTGGCATTACTTGCACTTGGTTGATACCACACAGATTAATCTCTACCGGATCTTCTGCGGTGGAGATATTACGTTCTGTAGTGTTCAATACTCGAAGGCCGGTATAAAGCGAGACGGTTTTTCCGCTGCCAGTGGGGCCTGTCATTAAGATCATTCCTTGTGGGCGTTTGAGTGCATTCAGGTAGAGGGCTTTTTGATCGTCGCTGTACCCGAGCTTGTCGATATCGAGATTAGCCGCGCTGCTATCAAGCAGTCGCAGTACGATCTTCTCGCCCCACAAGGTTGGCAATGTGGAGACGCGCATGTCTATCGCTAACTCATCATTCAGGCGAAGTTTTATTCGTCCGTCTTGAGGTAAGCGACGCTCGGCGATATCCAGTTTGGCGAGAATTTTTAAACGGGCAGACAAACGTCGGCTCAAGTGAGAAGCTGGTTGCTGGATTTCAACCAATATGCCGTCACAACGCAGGCGAACACGGTAGTGCTCTTCGTAAGGTTCAAAATGGATATCGGACGCGCCTTTACGTACCGCATCGACCAGTATTTGGTTGATAAAACGGCTAACCGGAGAGTCGTCTTGGCTGAGGTCTTCAATCGAAGCGAGCTCGTCGTCAGACACTTCAACCAAGTTAGCCAGTTCATCTTGGGTGATCTCTTTGCGTTTGGAGTCTTGCCCTGAAATTGAGCGTCCATATAGCTTGCGTATCGCACCTTCCAGTTCTGAGTAATTGGCGACTGCCAGTTCTATCTGCAGGCCGGTAGCAAAACGAAAATCATCTTCAGCTCGTAAGTCGGTTGGGTCGGCGGAAGCAAGTGTGAGCGTCGAGTTAGAGACTGAAATCGGAATTGCACGGTATTTGGTGATCAGCTCGCGAAGCCCTAATTGGTCACACAAATCTTCATAATCTGTGTTGCTCAATTGAACTAACGGCAAGCCAAAGATGGCTTGTATATTGTTTGCTAGGGAGTCACCAGTGAAGAGATCAAGGACGAGCAAAGCTTCAGGTGTTGAAATACCTGAAGCTTGTACATGTTCCGCCACTGCTTGTTCTTGAGTCAGGCTAAGTAAATCAGCCTGACGGAGAATTGTAGGGAGGTTGGTGAGCATATAGTTTAAGGAGCTGACGGAGTGCAGGTTTTCGGAAGAATTGAATCATTTGCTGTTATATCAGTTGAGCTACATGACCATGAACCATCTGTAGTTCTTGAGAGCGTAAGGTTTTTTCCTGCAACAAGAGCGCTCGCTCCGCTGGCGACGGTTACAAAGGTAAAATCTATACTTCCGGTTGCACCACTAGTGGTAAAACCAACGGAACCTAAAGGCATTGATGGCACACCTAAATCACTTGGCGTTTGACCTGTTTCAGAGTCATCTGGAAATGTTCCATTTTCAACAGCAAAAGCTTCTATGTTTGTTTTCGCTCCAGTAAGCGTTGCTAAAACTGAAGCAACCTCGCTTTTCGCAACATATTTTTGATATTGAGGCATAGCTATTGCGGAAAGAACTCCGATTACCGCCACCACAATCATCAATTCAATTAGCGTAAAGCCTTTTTGGTTCGTTCTTTTGTTCTTGTTATTCATTCTTTTCATTCCATTGTTTAGTTTGTTTCAGTGCAAGCACAAGATGGTAGAGAGAATAGAAGTCGAGATAGGGAAGTGGAATGGTGTTCAGGTATGGTCGCGAGTGGTTTTGAATTTATTGAATAGCTGTTGCATATAGCACGCAAATTTATGCGATCAACTTAAATAACGGTTTGAAATACTGATAATTAAGGCAATAAAAAAGGCACTGCTATCAACAGTGCCTTTATAGAAACTATTTACTATTCAGTAAATTACGCTTTGAATCTCATTGATAGGTCCATTGCTTTTAAGTGCTTGGTTAAAGCGCCGACTGAGATGTAATCAACACCCGTTTCAGCGAACTCAGCGATGGTGTCTAACGTCACGTTACCAGAGTTTTCTAGTGCAGCACGGCCAGCGTTGATCTTCACTGCTTCACGCATCATGTCAGTGGTGAAGTTGTCTAGCATGATGATGTCTGCGCCCGCGTTGATAGCTTGCTCTAGCTCTTCTAGGCTCTCAGTTTCCACTTCAACAGGCTTACCTGGGTTAAGCTCTTTTGCTGTTGAGATAGCTTTTTCAATACCACCACATGCGATGATGTGGTTTTCTTTGATTAGGTAGGCATCGAAAACACCGATACGGTGGTTGAAACCGCCGCCACAAGCCACAGCGTATTTTAGTGCACTACGCAGGCCTGGGATGGTTTTGCGCGTATCTAGCAGACGGCACTCTGTGTGTTTGATTTTGTCAGCATAGATAGCGGTTGTTGTCGCACAGCCAGATAGCGTTTGAATGAAGTTCATTGCGTTACGCTCACCAGTTAATAGTGCGCGCGCTGGACCGGTTAGGGTACAAAGCGTTTGGTTTGGTTCAACCTTATCGCCATCTTCTACGTTCCACTCGATAGTCACTTCACCGCCTAGCTGTTTAAACACCTCATCAGCCCATGCTTTACCACAGAATACGCCGTGCTCACGAGTGATGATGGTTGCGCTGTTGATAGCGTCAGCTGGGATTAGACTTGCCGTAATATCAGCTGCTGGATCTAACGTACCGCCAAGATCTTCTTTGATTGTTTCTGCGACTGCACGAGTGATCTCGAGAGGCAGCTGCTCTTTTAAGTAGTCAAGGCGTTGGTGGCTGTTATGTGTGTTTTTCATCGCAAATCTAATCTTGAAAGGGAGTGGGAATGGAATGATACTCTTGCTTAACTTCAAATTAAAGAGGCTAGCGTGACTGCTCCATGGGCAAGGTCACAATCTACTGTGCTAGCAAAAAAGAAAGCGAGACCAAGATGACGATCTGCTCTAAAGGATGGTACGAATACGCTCGGCATGTTCCTTCCCCGTATTTTGACGCTCGGCCGAGTGTCGATGATATCTCTCTGCTGGTGGTCCACAATATTAGCCTGCCACCGGGGCAATTTGGTGGGCCTTATATCGAGCAGTTCTTTACGGGTAATCTCGATCCAGCGGAACACCCGTTTTTTAAAGTGATTCATCAAATGGGTGTATCGGCTCACTGCTTGATTCGCCGCGATGGTGAAGTGGTGCAGTTCGTTTCTTTCCTTGACAGGGCTTGGCACGCAGGCCAATCGAGCTTTGCTGGCCGTGAAAGGTGTAATGATTACTCTATTGGTATTGAATTAGAGGGCAGCGACTTTGTGGCCTACACAGAGCAGCAGTATCAAGCCTTGACTGAGCTAACTGAAACGCTGGTATCAAGCTTTCCTCAGATCACTAATGAACGTATCACTGGTCATCAATACATAGCACCTTTACGCAAAACAGACCCGGGTTTGGTCTTTGATTGGACAAAATTCAAAGGCAAATTACGCTTCTAATTCCTGATGTTCTTCATGGCTCTGCCAATTACAGAGCCTTGCTTAATCAACGCTTAGCATAACCACTTGTGAATTTTTGTTGTTGCAATGTAAAGAAAGTGGTTGGCGGGTGTGCGTCAATAATTCGAGAGTGTGACGAGCTTATCAAACACCTAGATATTAAAGCTTGTGAACAGAATTCCCTCCCAAATGTGCGCTTGGTTCGATTTTTGACCGACTTAGGCTAATCTTTCTGAAACAATTCATTTTTATCCTGAAACTTTCTAGCACGAATACTCCCCAAAAGTATTAGCGCTGTAAATGGTAAGACCAATTTGGTTGCTGTTTTAAATTTCATTTGTTAAATCGTGGTTAACTCACACTGCGTTCTATGATGCAGGTCAATTTTACGCTGGACAGTGGCGTTTTAATTATGTTAATTTCTGCCCAACTTAAAATTGGTATTACCAATTGTCAGCGAAGAAAAAGAAGAACAACAAACTATGGCTTATCAAAGGATTCGTCAGCCAAAACTCTCCGATGTGATCGAACAAGAGTTAGAAAGGTTGATTGTGGAAGGAACACTGGCTCCAGGGCAGCAACTGCCGCCTGAGCGCGAACTGGCGAAACAGTTCGATGTGTCTCGTCCTTCAATCCGAGAAGCGATACAACGTTTAGAAGCAAAACGCTTGCTTACTCGCCGTCAAGGTGGAGGTACGTTTGTTAGCGAAAATATCTGGAAAAGCTTTTCAGATCCTTTGCTTAATTTGTTGTCATCCCATTCTGAAACCCAACTAGACTTGTTGGAATCGCGTCATGCGATGGAAGGGATTTCGGCTTACTTCGCGGCATTGCGTGGCACTGATGAAGACTTTGCTCGTATTCAAGCATGCCAAGAAAAAATTCACGGCGCGCAAGATAAGGGTGATATTGAAGCCGAATCTGCAGCGGTGATGGCTTTCCTTATTGCTTTAACAGAGGCAGCACACAATGTGGTGTTATTGCACATTGTTCGTAGCTTGGCTCCGTTACTCGAACAAAACGTCTTGGAAAATTTAAAGCTGTTGCATCGTCGTAAAGACGTTGTGGAGAAAGTGAGTATACATCGAGCTAATATCGTAGATGCGATCGTTTCTGGCCAGCCTGAGAAGGCGCGTGAAATGTCACACTCTCATTTAGCTTACATCGAAGAAACATTGCTGGATTTGACGAAGGAAGAGTCGCGCCGCGAACGTTCTCTACGTCGAATTCAACAGGGTAAATAGCCGTAATACTTCGGCTTTTTACGTGTTTAGTAGAATCCAACTAACAAAAAGGATAGATCGCCATGTCTGACATGAAGCATGACGTTGATGCTCTGGAAACTCAAGATTGGTTAGAAGCTCTTGAGTCAGTAGTACGTGAAGAAGGTGTAGAACGTGCACAGTTTTTACTAGAACAAGTTCTAGATAAAGCGCGTTTAGATGGCGTTGATATGGCTACAGGTATCAACACAAACTACATCAACACAATTCCAGCAGCGCAAGAGCCAGCTTACCCTGGTGACGTAACTCTTGAGCGTCGTATTCGTTCGATTATTCGCTGGAACGCAATCATGATCGTATTGCGTGCTTCTAAGAAAGACCTAGACCTAGGTGGTCACATGGCTTCTTACCAGTCAGCAGCAGCGTTCTACGAAGTTTGTTTCAACCACTTCTTCCGTGCTCCAAACGAGACGGACGGTGGCGATCTAGTTTACTACCAAGGTCACATCTCTCCTGGTATCTACTCTCGTGCATTCGTTGAAGGTCGTCTAACTGAAGAGCAGCTAGATAACTTCCGTCAAGAAGTTGATGGTAAAGGTATCCCTTCTTACCCGCACCCTAAACTAATGCCTGAATTCTGGCAGTTCCCTACAGTATCTATGGGTCTAGGTCCGATCTCTGCGATCTACCAAGCTCGTTTCCTTAAGTACCTAGAAGGCCGTGGTCTTAAAGATACTTCTGCTCAACGTGTATACGCTTTCCTAGGCGACGGTGAGATGGATGAGCCAGAATCACGTGGTGCTATCTCTTTCGCTGCGCGTGAGAAGCTAGACAACCTATGTTTCCTAATCAACTGTAACCTACAGCGTCTAGACGGCCCTGTAATGGGTAACGGTAGCATCATCCAAGAACTTGAAGGCCTATTCAAAGGTGCAGGTTGGAACGTTGTTAAAGTTATCTGGGGTAGCAACTGGGATTCTCTACTAGCTAAAGACACTACTGGTAAGCTTCTTCAACTAATGAACGAAACTATCGATGGTGACTACCAGACATTCAAATCTAAAGATGGCGCATACGTACGTGAGCACTTCTTTGGTAAGTACCCAGAAACAGCTGCACTAGTTGCAGACATGACTGACGACCAAATCTTCGAACTGAAGCGTGGTGGTCACGATTCTTCTAAACTGTTCGCTGCATTCAACAATGCAAAAGAGACAGGTGGCAAGCCAACAGTAATCCTAGCTAAGACAGTTAAAGGTTACGGCATGGGTGAAGCTGCAGAAGGTAAGAACATCGCACACGGTGTTAAGAAGATGGACATGACTCACGTACAATACCTACGTGACCGTCTAGGCCTACAAGACATCCTTTCTGATGAGAAAGTGTCTGAGCTACCTTACTTGAAACTGGAAGAAGGTTCTGCTGAATACGAATACCTACATGCTCGTCGTAAAGCCCTACAAGGTTACACGCCAGCACGTCTGCCAAAATTCACTCAAGAATTCAAAGTACCAGAGCTAGAAGAGTTTGCTCCTCTACTAGGTGCACAGAAGCGTGAAATTTCAACGACTATGGCTTACGTACGTACGCTAAACATCCTACTGAAAGACAAGAACATCGGTAAGAACATCGTTCCTATCATCTGTGATGAAGCTCGTACATTCGGTATGGAAGGTCTATTCCGTCAGGTTGGTATCTACAACCCACACGGTCAAGAATACACACCTGAAGATAAAGGCATCGTTTCTTACTACAAAGAAGCTACATCTGGCCAAGTTCTTCAAGAAGGTATCAATGAGCTAGGTTCTATGGCTTCATGGGTTGCAGCGGCAACTTCATACAGCACGAACGACCTACCAATGATCCCGTTCTACATCTACTACTCTATGTTCGGTTTCCAACGTATTGGCGACATGGCATGGCTAGCAGGTGACCAACAAGCTCGTGGCTTCCTACTAGGTGCTACAGCTGGTCGTACAACACTGAACGGTGAAGGTCTACAGCACGAAGATGGTCACTCGCACATCCAAGCGAACACTATCCCGAACTGTATCTCTTACGACCCAACATTCGCTTACGAGCTAGCAGTAATCATGCAAGACGGTATCCGTCGCATGTACGGTCCTGAGCAAGAGAACGTTTACTACTACCTAACAGTAATGAACGAGAACTACGCAATGCCAGCAATGCCAGAAGGCGCTGAAGAAGGCATCCGTAAGGGTATCTACAAGCTTGAGTCTCACGAAGGTGCTAAGGGCAAAGTTCAACTAATGAGCTCTGGTACTATCATGAACGAAGCGCGTAAAGCTGCAGTAATTCTAAGCGAAGAGTACGGCATCGCATCTGACGTGTTCTCTGTAACATCGTTCAACGAACTAACTCGTGACGGCCAAGCGGTAGAGCGTGACAACATGCTTCACCCAGAAGCTGAAGAGAAAGTACCGTACATCACAACTGTACTTGGTAAAGAACCTGCAATCGCAGTGACTGACTACATGAAGAACTACGCTGAGCAAGTACGTGCTTACATGCCAAGCGAGTCTTACAAAGTACTTGGTACTGATGGTTTCGGCCGCTCTGACAGCCGTGCAAACCTACGTCGTCACTTCGAAGTTAACGCTGGCTACATCGTAGTTGCAGCTCTAACTGAACTGGCTAAACGTGGTGATATCGAGAAATCTGTAGTTGTTGAAGCAATTGCTAAATTCGATATCGACACTGAAAAAACAAACCCACAATACGCTTAATACAGCGCTTAACTAGAAGGTAAATAAGCAATGGCAATCGAAATTAATGTACCTGATATCGGTGCGGATGAGGTTGAAGTTACTGAGATTCTTGTAAGCGTTGGCGACAAGGTTGAAGAAGAACAGTCTCTGATCACTGTTGAAGGCGACAAAGCTTCTATGGAAGTTCCAGCGTCTCAAGCAGGTATCGTTAAAGAAATCAAAGTAGCTGAAGGCGATTCAGTTTCTACTGGTTCTCTAATCATGATTTTCGAAGCCGAGGGTGCAGCTGAAGCTGCACCTGCTCCAGCAGCAGAGGCAGCTCCAGTAGCAGCTCCTGCAGCGGCAGCAGCGGTAGAACTGAAAGAAGTTCACGTTCCAGATATCGGTGGCGACGAAGTAGAAGTTACTGAGATCATGGTTGCTATCGGTGATTCAGTAGAAGAAGAGCAATCTCTTCTAACTGTTGAAGGTGACAAGGCTTCAATGGAAGTTCCTGCCCCATTCGCTGGTATCGTTAAAGAAATCAAGATCGCTTCTGGTGACTCAGTTTCTACTGGTTCTCTAGTAATGGTATTCGAAGTTGCTGGTTCAGCACCTGCAGCAGCTCCTGCTCCAGCGGCGGCAGCACCAGTTGCAGCGGCTCCAGCAGCATCAGCTGAAAAAGAAGTAAACGTTCCAGATATCGGCGGTGACGAAGTAGAAGTTACTGAAGTAATGGTAGCGGTTGGCGATACAGTAGAAGAAGAGCAATCTCTAATTACTGTTGAAGGCGATAAAGCTTCAATGGAAGTTCCTGCACCATTCGCTGGTACAGTTAAAGAGATCAAGATTGCAGCTGGCGACAAAGTGTCAACTGGCTCTCTAATCATGACTTTCGTTGTTGAAGGCGCAGCTCCTGCTCCTGTTGCAGCACCTGCACAAGCAGCAGCTCCAGCGGCGGCACCTGCACCTAAAGCTCCAGCGGCAGCAGCTCCTGCAGCAACAGACGACTTCCAAGAAAACGGTGAGTACGCACACGCGTCTCCAGTTGTACGTCGTCTAGCTCGTGAGTTCGGTGTAAACCTAGCGAAAGTTAAAGGTACTGGTCGTAAGAGCCGTGTACTAAAAGAAGACGTTCAGTCTTACGTTAAAGATGCACTTAAGCGTCTAGAGTCTGGTGCTGCAGCATCTGGCAAAGGCGGTGACGGCTCTGCTCTTGGTCTACTACCATGGCCAAAAGTTGACTTCAGCAAGTTCGGCGAAACTGAAGTTCAGAAGCTTTCTAAGATCAAGAAGATCTCTGGTGCAAACCTACACCGTAACTGGGTAATGATCCCTCACGTTACACAGTGGGATAACGCAGACATCACTGAGCTAGAAGCATTCCGTAAAGAGCAGAACGCAATCGAAGCTAAGAAAGACACTGGCATGAAGATCACTCCTCTTGTGTTCATCATGAAAGCTGTTGCTAAAGCACTAGAAGCGTTCCCAGCGTTTAACTCTTCTCTTTCTGAAGATGGCGAAAGCATCATTCTTAAGAAGTACGTAAACGTAGGTATCGCAGTAGATACTCCAAACGGTCTAGTTGTTCCTGTATTCAAAGACGTGAACAAGAAAGGCATCTACGAGCTATCTGAAGAGCTAATGGTTGTGTCTAAGAAGGCACGTGCTGGTAAGCTAACTGCAGCTGACATGCAAGGCGGTTGTTTCACAATCTCTAGCCTTGGTGGTATCGGCGGTACTGCATTTACGCCAATCGTAAACGCTCCAGAAGTAGGTATCCTAGGTGTATCTAAGTCTGAAATGAAGCCAGTGTGGAACGGTAAAGAGTTCGAACCACGCCTACAACTTCCACTATCTCTATCATACGACCACCGTGTGATCGATGGTGCTGAAGGTGCACGCTTCATTACTTTCCTAAACAGCGCACTATCTGACATTCGTCGTCTAGTACTGTAATTGAGAAAGTAAATATTAAGGTGGCTTTCGGGTCACCTTAATTCTTTATACAAAGTATTTTTTAGAGAACAGTTCCCGCTTTTCTCATAAAGCGAAAGGGAAGTGTTGTCTAGCTCACAGGCTAACTTAAAGCTACTTTCACACTGTTAACATCTCTGTAAAATGTTGGCTGTTTGAAAGCCCAATAATTTAAGAACATCTACTCAGCCTGTTAGGGATAATGACTACAAGAGGTCACAATGAGCAAAGAAATTAAAGCCCAAGTTGTTGTACTTGGTTCAGGTCCTGCTGGTTACTCAGCTGCATTCCGTTGTGCGGATTTAGGTCTAGAAACAGTACTAGTTGAACGTTACAGCACTCTTGGTGGTGTATGTCTAAACGTTGGTTGTATTCCATCGAAAGCACTTCTTCACGTTTCTAAAGTAATTGAAGAAGCGAAAGCGATGGCAGAGCACGGCGTTGTATTCGGCGAGCCACAAACGGACATCAGCAAGATCCGCATCTGGAAAGAAAAAGTCGTAGACCAACTAACAGGCGGTCTTGGCGGTATGGCTAAGATGCGTAACGTAACGGTTGTTAACGGTTTCGGTAAGTTCACTGGTCCTAACAGCATCCTAGTTGAAGGCGAAGGCGAAGCAACAACAGTTAACTTCGACAACGCAATCATCGCTGCAGGCTCTCGCCCAATTAAACTGCCATTCATCCCACATGAAGACCCACGTATTTGGGATTCTACGGATGCACTTGAGCTGAAAGAAGTTCCTGAAAAACTACTTATCATGGGCGGTGGTATCATCGGTCTTGAAATGGGTACGGTTTACCACTCTCTAGGTTCTAAAGTAGACGTAGTTGAGATGTTTGACCAAGTTATCCCTGCTGCGGACAAAGACATCGTTAAAGTTTTCACTAAGCGTATCAAGAACAAGTTCAAGCTAATGCTTGAAACTAAAGTTACTGCAGTTGAAGCGAAAGAAGACGGTATCTACGTTTCAATGGAAGGCAAGAAAGCACCAGCTGAAGCTGAGCGTTACGATGCAGTTCTTGTTGCTATCGGTCGTGTTCCAAACGGTGCACTTATCGACGCTGAAAAAGCAGGTATCGAAGTTGACGAGCGTGGTTTCATCAACGTTGATAAGCAAATGCGTACAAACGTTCCTCACATCCACGCGATCGGTGACGTTGTTGGTCAACCAATGCTTGCTCACAAAGGTGTGCATGAAGGTCACGTAGCTGCTGAAGTTATCTCTGGTAAGAAGCACTACTTCGACCCTAAAGTAATCCCATCAATTGCGTACACTGAGCCAGAAGTTGCTTGGGTAGGTAAGACTGAGAAAGAAGCGAAAGCTGAAGGCATCAACTACGAAGTTGCTACTTTCCCTTGGGCTGCTTCTGGTCGTGCAATCGCTTCTGACTGTGCAGACGGTATGACTAAGATGATCTTCGATAAAGAGACTCATCGCGTAATCGGTGGTGCTGTTGTTGGTACTAACGGTGGTGAACTTCTTGGTGAAATCGGCCTAGCAATCGAAATGGGTTGTGACGCAGAAGATATCGCACTTACTATCCACGCTCACCCAACTCTACACGAGTCTGTTGGTCTAGCTGCGGAAGTATTCGAAGGTTCAATCACTGACCTTCCAAACAAAAAAGCAGTGAAAAAGAAGAAGTAATTCTCCTTTAGCCACTCGCTAATGTTTTTAAAAGCCGCTGATTCGTCAGCGGTTTTTTTATGCGTCATTATAAGTGAGTTATTTTTCTGCAAGAGATCCCCAACTCGCTCGTCCCTCGCTCTTGAGAATGACGGAGTGAGATGTCGAAGTTTGTGTTTTGGTGATTCTTGAGTGTGAGAGAGCTTAAGTTCAGTATTCCCGCCATTCCCCAAACTGATGAGGGAGAGAAGAGGTAATCTCTGGCTTGAATAGGTGATTTGTTTCTTCGACGGTGAAGTGCAGAGGTTCTTTATATTCGTCATTCCCTAGACTGACGAAGGAGGGAGTAGGGAATCTCTTTCAACCAATAGCTATCTGCTCGTAACAAAAAAGGATTGACGCAAACGCCAACCCTTTCAATAGTTTCACTCGAATCTCGAATCTCGAATCTCGAATCTCGAATCTCGAATCTCGAATCTCGAATCTCGAATCTACTTATAGATACACAACATGTTTAAGTAGCTGTCAGTAAGTTTAGACAGTTCTTCATTGGTATCGACACGTTTCGCTTGGATGAATAGCGAGTAGCAGATGCCGTGGAATAGATTCGCAAGATGTTTAGGATCGTGATCGTCACAAACTTCGCCGCGCTCAATCGCTTTACTAAACATGTTTTGTACCAACATTTGGTTAGTGCGGTTTGTTGTTACGAACAGTGGCCATACTTCATCGCGCGTCGATGCGCTCCATTCGAACCATACGTTCAACCAGTGGCTGTCTTGAGCGACTAGTGTCACCATTTCAGTCGCAATATTATGTAGGTTTTGTTTTGCGTGAATATCTAGATCGATATTGTCTGAAAGGAAGTTCGAGAATTGACGGACAACATGATTTAGCACTTCATCAACCAGATCTTCACGAGTAGGGAAGTAGTTAAATACAGTTGCTACAGATACCTGAGCGATATCCGCAATGTCAGCGTGACCACCACGGCCAATGCCGCGACGAGAGAATACTTCAAGCGCGATTTCCATCAGCTGAAGTTTTCTTTTTAAAGGTGAAAGCCTAGTTCTAGGTCTCTTAGATATTGAGTCCATTTTATTTTCCTTGCCAACGATTTTTTTATATTAATGATTTTATTATTATTTAAGCCAAGATGAGTGTAATGGTGCATATGCCAATGGTCAATCCTTTGAGCTTATTTAATAGACAGTTACATCAAACTTGATCCATAAAGCGTGATCCACATTGATGTGAAAGAAGGCGACTATCAGACAAGGCACAAGTGCACATTTCGTTGATAATATGACAGTAAATTCGAACCATAAGGTGGTGTGGGTATTTGAGCAGTGCTAGACTTACGCACAAAATTGAGCGGCGCTAATGGCAAAACTGTCTACACTTGTCGCAATCACCAAACAAAATGAGAGCAGTATGAAGCATACAGTTGAAGTCATGATCTCTGAGCAGGAAGTTCAGGATCGAGTGAACGAACTAGGCAAACAGATCACGGAACACTACAAAGGCAGTGAAGATCTAGTTTTGGTTGGCTTATTACGTGGATCGTTTGTCTTTATGGCGGATCTTGCTCGTGCTATCGATTTAACTCACCAAGTAGATTTCATGACCGCGTCTAGCTACGGCAACAGCATGGAAAGCTCGCGTGATGTTCGTATCTTGAAAGACCTGGATGACGATATCCAAGGTAAAGACGTTCTGCTTGTAGAAGACATCATCGATACTGGTAACACACTGACTAAGGTAAAAGAGATTTTGAGCCTACGTGGCCCTAAATCTATCGAGATCTGTACACTACTAGACAAGCCTTCACGTCGTGAAGTTGAAGTTGATACTAAGTGGATTGGTTTCGAAATCCCAGACGAGTTCGTTGTTGGTGTTGGTATCGACTACGCTCAAAAATACCGTCACCTGCCATACATTGGTAAAGTGGTACCGCAAGAGTAATCACTATACTTGCCGACACAAGACATTAAAAAGCCCGCTTGATGCGGGCTTTTTGTATTTGATAGAGGTAATTAGCCTTGTTGACTAAGAAGAGGCGTCGTTAAGATTTTATTTAATGCCTCAATGTGGCTACTCTCTAATGTGTCGATACTTGAGCAACGTACGCCAAGGTCTTGTAACTTGCCATCGCCAATGCCGTAAACCACACCGTGGATCTCAACCTCTTGGCCGCGTTCCCATGCGCTTTGCATAATGGTTGAGTTACCTAGGTTGTAAACTTGCTCTGCGACGTTAATCTCACAAAGCTTATCACCCCACTGCTCGCGTGGAAGTGCTTCGATTTCTTTGCGGTATTTTAGGTAGTTATCACGAATGTGAAGTAGCCAGTTGTTGATAAGGCCTAGTTTCGGGTTATCAATTGCCGCATTAACACCGCCACAACCGTAGTGACCACAAACAATAATGTGTTTCACTTTAAGTACATCCACTGCGTACTGAACGACAGATAGGCAGTTTAGGTCGGTATGAACCACTTGGTTGGCCACGTTTCGGTGAACAAACAGTTCTCCAGAATATAAGCCAGTTAGGCGCTCGGCTGGAACTCGGCTATCTGAACAGCCTATCCATAGAAAACCTGGGCTTTGACCCTCTTCAAGCGTTGTAAAATACTCAGGTCTTTCAGAGCGAATTTCTTCAGACCATTTGGAATTGTTCTCAAAAAGCTGTTTTATTTCTGGCATCTTGCTTCTTACATCCCTCAATTAAGATGCTTCACTATACACAATGTTACAAATTCAATCTCGTAAAAACTGCGTCAAAATGTACTCATCTGACGTGTTCTAGTACGGAAAATCATAAACTTAGCTCACTATCAATGATCCGGTTATAAGACATGAATAATGTGATTGAATTAACACTTTCTGAACACTTGATACATTTGTTAAAGTGATAAGGTTTGTCATTTCATCATCAGGAAGGTGTGTTTTGTTTGGAAGTCGTTTTACGGATATCAATCTAAAAGGGGATATGTTTGGTGGTGTGACTACAGCCATCATCTCGCTACCTTTAGCGTTGGCATTTGGTGTTGCTTCTGGCGCGGGTGCTGAAGCTGGTTTGTGGGGCGCCATTATGGTTGGCCTATTTGCAGCATTGTTTGGTGGTTCGAGCAGTTTGATTTCTGAACCTACCGGCCCGATGACGGTGATCATGACTGCCGTAATGACGAGTATGGTGGCTAAATATCCTGAAACGGGCATGGCCATGACCTTTACTGTCGTGATGATGGCTGGTGCATTTCAGATATTACTTGGCACGTTAAAGCTAGGAAAATACGTTACTTTGATGCCATATAGCGTGATCTCCGGGTTTATGTCGGGTATTGGCGTTATTTTGATCATCTTGCAGCTGTCTCCATTGTTAGGACATGCAGCTCCATCCGGTGGTGTAATGGGCACGCTCTCTGCTTTGCCTGATACGCTAGCAAACTTAAAAGTGAGTGAGCTATTTCTAGGTGCACTGACACTCGGTATTCTGTTTGGCTTCCCGGCTAAGTATCGTAAATATGTACCGGCGCAATTGGTCGCGTTAGTGGCCGTCACTCTGTTGTCCGTTATCTTCTTCGATACCGATTCTATTCGCCGTATTGGTGAAATCCCAGCAGGTCTACCTTCTCTTGTTGTCCCTACTATCAGCGCTGAACAATTCACGACTATGGTTATCGATGCCTTGGTACTTGGTACATTAGGTTGTATTGATACGCTTTTGACCGCTGTTATTGGGGACTCATTGACTCGTAAAGAGCATGACTCTGATAAAGAGCTGCGTGGTCAAGGTATTGCAAATATGCTTTCGGGCTTGTTTGGTGCGTTGCCAGGTGCAGGGGCGACCATGGGTACCGTGACCAATATTCAGGTAGGCGCGCGCTCTCCGCTTTCCGGTGTGATTCGAGCTCTAGTATTAGCGCTTGTAGTATTGGTTGCAGGTGGATTAACCGAGCCTATTCCTATGGCTGTGCTGGCTGGTATTGCGATGTACGTCGGCTTCAACATTCTTGATTGGAGTTTCATTCAGCGTGCACACAAGGTCAGTTATGCTGGTATGGGCGTGATGTACGGTGTAATGCTATTGACCGTATTCGTTGACCTGATCATCGCGGTTGGACTCGGTGTATTTATCTCGAATATTCTGATCATTGAAAGGCTAAGTCGCGAGCAAGCAAGACAAGTTAAAGCCATTAGTGATGGGGACGATGAAGACGATATTCCATTGACTGATAGTGAACGCCAACTGCTTGATAATGCTAATGGCAAAGTGTTGTTCTTCTATCTATCAGGGCCGATGATCTTCAGTGTCTCAAAGGCAATTTCACGTCAGCACTCGAGTATTTCTGATTACGAAGCGATGATTTTAGACTTAACCGATGTACCTATGATTGATGTTACGGTTGGTCTTGCGCTAGAGAATGCGATCAAAGATGCGCTAGACGCACAGTGTGAGGTGTACTTGCTGTGTCCTAACGAGAATACGCGTCAACAGCTGGAGAAGTTCCACGTAATTGATTTAGTACCGGAATCGAACACATATCGTTTCCGTTATGAAGCTCTGACAGCTGCAACTAGCTACGTTGAGAGAGACGAGCACCAATTTGAATCGGTTTAATACTCTTATTAACTTACTGTGATTGAACAATAGTAATCAATGTTGGTTATGAACTGAAAATAATGGGAAGTACCGCTAAGTGAATGTCTTAGCGGTATTTTTTTATTTGTGATACACGAAATAGAGCTTTATGCAGCCTTAGCTCTTTTAAGTTTTATAACGAAACCGCTAATCGATATTTGTATTCATCGTCATTCAACGATAAACTTGTGTGTAAAATGGCCGCGTACATTATCTTGAGCTAGTTCAACTGGTTCATTTCAGGTTTCGTTCTCTTCATCCTGTCCGGCTAACCACACTATTTATAGCAAATGGCAATCATCTCTATGTATGCATTAGAAATCGAGCAATTAAGAAAAACTTATGCTGGTGGCTTTGAGGCACTTAAAGGCATCAGTTTACAGGTAGCAAAAGGTGACTTTTACGCGCTACTTGGTCCAAATGGTGCGGGCAAGTCCACCACCATTGGTGTTATCTCTTCATTAGTAAACAAAACCTCTGGCAAGGTTAAGGTATTTGGCTACGACATTGATACCGATCTTGAGCTAGCAAAGCAGAACTTAGGCTTAGTTCCTCAAGAGTTTAACTTCAACCCATTTGAAACGGTTGAGCAGATCGTTTTGCAGCAAGCGGGTTACTACGGTGTACCTAAAGCACTGGCAAAAGAACGAGCGAAAAAATACCTATCTCAACTCGATTTGTGGGAAAAACGCGGCGAACGTGCGCGTAACTTGTCTGGTGGTATGAAACGCCGCTTGATGATCGCGCGTGCGTTGATGCATGAGCCACAGCTGCTTATCCTTGATGAACCTACGGCAGGTGTTGATATTGAATTGCGCCGTTCGATGTGGGAGTTCCTCAAAGAGATCAATGAGAAGCAGGGCATTACCATTATCTTGACCACGCACTACTTAGAAGAAGCGGAAATGTTGTGTCGCAACATCGGCATAATTAATCGTGGTGAGTTGATTGAGAATACCACCATGAAGGCGTTACTAGGTAAGCTAAGTGCGGAAACCTTTATCCTTGATCTTGAGGAGGGAGCTGTACAGCCTAAGTTAGAAGGCGTAAATAACCAAGTCTTAGTGAATGGCTCTTTAGAGATCGAAATTGATAAGAACCTAGGTTTGAACACCATCTTTGCTCAGTTGAGTGAGCAGAATGTGAAAGTCCTCTCGATGCGTAACAAAGCCAACCGTCTAGAAGAACTGTTTGTAAGCATCGTGCGTGAGGGGAGTAAATAATATGTACAGCCTATATTGGACTGCTTTTCGCAGCTTACTGACCAAAGAGATCAACCGTTTTACTCGTATTTGGGTGCAAACGCTGGTTCCACCTGCGATTACTATGACGCTCTACTTCATCATCTTCGGTAACCTGATTGGTGCACGAATCGGTGAAATGAACGGCTTTAGCTACATGGAATACATAGTGCCGGGTCTGATCATGATGTCGGTAATCACTAACTCGTACTCGAATGTGGCTTCATCATTTTTTAGTGCCAAATTCCAAAAGAACATTGAAGAACTGTTGGTTGCGCCTGTACCGAACTATGTGATTATTGCTGGTTTCGTGATGGGTGGTGTGGTGCGCGGCCTATTGGTCGGTACTATCGTGACCTTTGTTTCTCTGTTCTTCGTTGATCTTCAAGTTGATCACTGGGGCGTGATCATTGCGACCGTTTTCTTAACGTCAGTGGTATTTGCGTTAGGTGGCCTTATCAACGCGGTATTTGCACGCACTTTTGATGATATCTCAATTATCCCCACCTTCATTCTGACGCCGCTTACTTATCTTGGTGGTGTGTTCTACTCGATTAGCCTGTTGCCTGAGTTTTGGCAAGGTGTGTCGAAGTTGAACCCGATTGTCTACATGGTGAATGCGTTTAGATATGGCTTCTTGGGTGTGTCTGACGTGGGTATTGTGACGTCGTTTGGTGTTCTAGGCGTGTTTATCGTTGTGCTGTATGGCATTGCACATTACCTAGTGACTAAGGGTATTGGCTTACGCAGTTAACTCCAACACCTACTGAATCGCAGGCAAAGAAAAAGGTCGATATTACATCGACCTTTTTGGTTTCTTTCATTTGCGCTTTTGCTTTGTGTCTAGAGAAGAACGCAATTACTCAGCGGTTTCTTCTTTCACTTCTTCTTTGGTTTCCGTTACCAAGTCGAGAACTTGGTTGTCGATAAGACGCGTCTTACCTAAGAAAGCCGACATAAGAATCACAGCTTGAGTGGATTCTGAAGTGATGGCTTGCAGAGTCTTAGCATCACAGATGAAGATTTCATCTGGCTGTAGGTCTGCTGCACGAAGCTGGTCTGTCGCATCTTCAATCACAGATGCGTAGTCATCACGTCCACCGCGAATCGCACTGCTGATCCAACGCATAGTGCGTGCTAGAACAGGTGCACGTTGGCGCTCATCAATAGTGAGATTGCTATTGCGAGAGCTCATCGCTAAACCGTCCATTTCACGAACCGTCGCAACGCCTACAATTTCAATGTCTAACGCTAAGTCAGTTGTCATTTGGCGAATTACAGCAAGTTGCTGGAAGTCTTTCTCGCCGAAGCATGCAAAATCTGGCTGAACGATGTTAAACAGCTTAGTGACAATCGTCGCAACGCCACGGAAGTGACCCGGACGAGACGCACCTTCCAACATGTGAGATAACCCTGGTACTTCAACAAACGTCTGTTTGTCTAGACCATCTGGGTACATCACTTCAGGCGTTGGGGTAAATACCAGTTCAACGCCTTCGCCAGTTAGTTTGCTTAAATCAGCCTCTAATGTGCGAGGGTAGTTGTTCAGGTCATCAGCACGATCAAACTGCATCGGGTTAACAAAGATGCTTACCACGACGATGTCTGCTAGTTCACGAGCCTTCTTTACCAGAGTAAGGTGGCCTTCATGCAGGTTTCCCATAGTCGGTACAAAAGCAACCGTACGTCCATCACGCTTAAACTGTTTAATCTGCTCACGAAGAGCCGCTATTTCAGCAAAAGTTTGCATACTTACTCCTAAGCGATTGTATGAGCATCATCAGGGAAGCGTGCGCTCTCTACTTCTTCTTTGTATAGAGCTACTGCTTTGCGCATGTCACCTGTTTCTGCTAGGAAGTTCTTAGAGAACTTCGGCATGTAGTTCGCAGAAATACCGAACATGTCATGCATAACCAGGATCTGACCGTCGGTAACATTACCTGCACCAATACCAATAACTGGCACGTGACAAGCTTCTGTAATTCGTTTTGCCAATGAAGCTGGTACACATTCAAGTAGAACGATTTGAGCACCTGCGTTTTGTAGCGCTAGTGCGTCAGCAACCATTTTATCAGCTTGGTCGTCATCGCGGCCTTGAATCTTGTAACCACCAAAGATGTTCACAGATTGTGGCGTTAAGCCTAAGTGTGCACATACTGGTACTGCGCGTTCTGTTAGCATCTTCACAGTATCAACCAACCAGCTTCCGCCTTCGATTTTTACCATGTTCGCGCCAGCACGCATCAAGGTAGCTGCGCTCTCACAAGCTTGCTCTGGAGTCGCGTAGCTCATGAAAGGCATATCAGCCATAAGAAGACAGTTAGGGCTACCAGCACGCACAGAGCGAGTGTGGTAAGCAATGTCTTCAACGCTTACTGGCAATGTGTCGTTATGGCCTTGTAGAACCATACCTAGTGAATCACCGACAAGCAGAACAGGCATCTCTTGGCTTTCGAATAGCTGAGCAAAGCTCGCATCGTAAGCTGTTGACGTCGCGAATTTACGGCCTTCACGTTTACACTTGATCAGGTCGTTAATGGTTACTTTTTTCATTGGTTTTCCTTAATGCGCTTGGCTATTGCTGCCAAACATTGAGCCCGTTTTTATCTACAGTTTTCAGTAGTTCTGTCAGCTCAGTCCCATCAGGGAGTTGTAAACTTGGTGCGATTTCAGCAAGCGGGTAGAGTACAAACTCTCGTTCTTTCATTCCGTAATGAGGAACGGTTAAGCGCTCTGAATCGATCACCTCATTGCCGTACAACACGATGTCGAGATCCAAGGTTCTTGGTCCCCAACGTTCGTCTTTACGGACACGCCCTTGCTCTAACTCGATTTTTTGAGTGCAATCAAGCAGTTCAATAGGCGTTAATTCGGTTTTGATAGCGACTACCGCATTGATGTAGTCCGGTTGATTTTGCGGCCCCATTGGAGTGCTACTATATAGCTGAGAGGTCGCAATAAACGTTGATCGCGGTAGGCTTTTTAGCGTTTCGATAGCCAAATTTGCTTGGCTAACTGGGTCGGCAAGGTTGCTGCCGACCGCAATATAAGCAGTTATCATTCGGCTTGCTTACTCTTTTTGTTTCGGTAAGTCTTACGGCGACGATGACCTGACTTTGATGGCGCTGCTACATCGTTAGCCATTGCTTGACGCATATTGCGACCAGCTGTCTGGTAACGCTCCCACCATTTCGCTAATTCTTTTGTCTCGCCACCTTCAATCTCGCCACGCATCTCTAAGAAATCGTAGCCAGCACGGAACTTGTTGAGCTCCATTAGGCGAACGGCACGTTTACCGTTGCGGCGAGGTAGTCGCAGTTGCAGTTGCCAAACTTCGCGAATGGTTGCTGTGTGGCGACGAGGGATAGCAATAGATTTTACTTGCTGGTCAAGAATGATGTTACTCGCTTCCATGATCGCGTCGTAGTGCGCCATACCTTGCTCGGCAACAAGCTTGTCTGCCAGCTTGTTCATTGGATACCAAAGAATCGCGGCGAACATGAATGCAGGGTTTACTCGTTTACCATCTTCGATACGAAGGTCGGTAGAGTCGAGCACCAAATCAAGCATTTGCTCAGTCGGTGAGTCGTAATCTTCAGTGAAGTATTCTGCTACCGCAGGGAACATCTGCTGGAATAGGTTATATTCACGCATCAGGTGGTAGGTTTCTAGACCATAGCCTGATTGAAGTAGTTTTAGAGATTCTTCGTAAAGACGTGCTGCTGGAATGTCTTTTAGAAGGTGCGCCAGGCCTTCAATTGGGTCGGCGGTGTCTTCTTCTATATCGAAATCCAGCTTCGCCGAGAAACGCATTGCACGCAGCATGCGTACAGGGTCTTCACGGTAGCGTGTTTCTGGATCGCCAATTAGACGGATTAGCTTGTCTTCTAAATCTTCTACACCACTTGCGTAATCGTGGATGCTGTAGTCTGCAATGTTGTAGTACATCGCATTGATCGTGAAATCGCGACGCTCGGCATCTTCATCAACACTGCCGTACACGTTGTCGCGTAATAGCATGCCTTCTTTCGATTGTGCAGATACGTTTTTAGATGACTCTTGATGGTGACCTCGGAAAGTTGCCACCTCAATGATGTCACGACCAAACATGATGTGTGCCAAGCGGAAACGACGGCCGATTAAGCGGCAGTTTCTGAAAAGGTTCTTGATCTGCTCTGGCGTAGCGTTGGTCGCAATATCGAAATCTTTTGGTTGAGAGCCAAGTAAGATATCACGGACACCACCACCGACTAAAAATGCGTCAAAACCCGCACCATTCAGGCGATATAGTACTTTTAGTGCGTTATCGCTGATCTGCTTACGTGAAATATTGTGCTCTTGGCGAGTATAAATATTCAGTGCTAGTTCGTGGAATCCGCGTTGTTCGCTTGGGGTATTGTCGTTTGTATTCATTAGTTTAGAACAAAGTAGGTATCGCCAACTTTGTTTTTCTCTTAGTCCAAAGTGGTAGTGCAGAGTTTAATTGCGGCTAATAATAGCTTAGCGCGAGCCATTTGAGAACATCGTCTGCTTAACCACAGTGGTTGGTTATGGCATTTTTGTGTGTCGTTTGTACTATTTGCCGTTAGTTTTGAGCTAATTGCAGTGTTGTTTTTGTAAACTATCAGGTAATTGATCAACGTTCCATTGCTGGCAGCCCCATGTCAAAATCTCATCGATTGACGCTTCACAAACGGCCTTAGGAACCTCAAAACCCAAAAACTTCATGGCATTGAGCAGTGTTGGTTTAGGGTTATCGAGATCAATAGCGGTAGCGTGGTTCTGCTTTGATAGTTTATTGCCAGATGCGTCGGTCGCTAACGGCAAGTGCAAATAGCTCACTGTGTTTTGTTTCAGTGTCTTATAAAGACTGATTTGGCGGCCCGTAGGTTCGATGAGATCAGCTCCTCTCACCACTTCAGTTACGCCTTGCTCGATATCATCAAGGACAACCGCTAAGTTATAAGCAAACAAGCCATCGCGGCGTTTGATGATGAAATCCTCTTCAGCCAATGCTTTAGGGATTTGAATGGTGCCGTGGCGAACATCGTCGAATGACTCGATTGGGAAATCCATACATAAACGCACGGCTTGCTCGCCCGTATCAATTAATCCAGCCTGTCGACAATGGCCATTATAGAAGCCACCCAAGGCTTTTATCTGTTTGCGCGTGCATTGGCAGTAGTAGGCCTGGTTGTCAGCCACCCATTGATCAATTTGCGCTTGGTACAGGTCGTGACGTTGGCTCTGATAAACGACTTTGCCATCCCAAAATAGGTGGTAAGCCTCAAGCGTCTTAAGAATCAGATCTGCAGCGCCAGCCATCTCTCTTGGCGGATCCAGGTCTTCCATGCGGACTAACCATTGTCCCTGATGAGACTTTGCTTGGAAGTAGCTGCCAAGAGCGGCAACCAGTGAGCCAAAATGAAGAGGACCTGACGGTGATGGTGCAAAGCGCCCGATATAATTCATATGTGAACAACCTAATCCAGAGGGTACCGCAGTAGCCGATTCTTAAGACGTTTAATGTGTTTGTTGCATGCAGTGAGTTCTGTTGCTGCTTAGCTCTCGTTTTAACACTGCTTATTACTATCTAAGGTATCTCGCTTAGTCAGCAAACAAAAAAGGGAGCCAAAGCTCCCTTTCTTTACATCCGCAAGTATTAACCTTGCATTTGTTTCTCTTTGATCTCTGCAAGTGTTTTACAGTCAATACAAAGGTCAGCAGTTGGACGAGCTTCAAGGCGACGAATGCCAATCTCGATACCGCAAGAATCACAGAAGCCGAAATCATCTTCTTCGATCTTGTCTAGTGTCTTCTCAATTTTCTTGATTAGACGACGCTCACGGTCACGGTTACGTAGCTCTAGGCTGAATTCTTCTTCTTGAGAAGCACGGTCAACTGGGTCTGGGAAATTCGCTGCTTCGTCCTGCATGTGGTGCACAGTACGATCAACTTCTTCCCTGAGCTGGTTGCGCCAAGCTGCTAAAATTTTTGTAAAATGTTCCGTTTGCTCAGGTGACATGTATTCTTCACCTGGCTTTTCTTGGTACGGTTCAACACCTGCGATGGCTAGGATGCCTAGCGCTTTTTTCTTAGATTCTGGCATACAGCATCTCCTATTTACACCTAGTCAACTGCAAAGCAGCTAATTTTAAGGCGGGTATCTATAGCAGAAAGAACGAATGGTGGCAAATACTCTTATTCAAACTTGCAATCAATGTGATTTGTTCAACATCTTTGTTCAGTTATTGATAAATTCAACAGATTGTTTTAGTTGTATTTGAGTACTGCTGAGCTCTGCTTTGTAGCAAAGCACTTCAACTCCAGCGTCTTGTGCTTGTTTTAGTAATAACGAATATTTGGCGTCTATATGGTGTGCCGCAGACACTTTTTCAATACCTGAATGTAAAACAGTGAATAAAAGTACGGCTCTATTTCCAGATTCGACCATTTCTGTGAGTTCACGCAGATGTTTTTGGCCTCTGGTTGTCACCGCATCAGGGAAAAAACCTTGCCCTTCAGTTGAGGTCTCTTGTTCATCGAGTAAGGTGACGCTTTTTACTTCGATATAGCAAGGCGGTTTTTCGTTATCTTCAAGCAGAATGTCAATTCGACTATTCTCGCTACCATACTTCACTTCGGTTCGTAACGCGTTATAACCTAAGAGTTCAACTATAGTCCTATTTTCAATTGCTTCCACTGCTAGCTGGTTTGCTCGCGCAGTATTTACACAAATCCGGTGACCTTTGTCCGTTTCTGAGATCTCCCAGCTGTTTGGGTACTTTCTTTTTGCATTATCGGAGGTTGAATACCACACCGTGTTACCCGGAGTCGCGCATCCTGTCATCGCTCCAGTATTGGCACAGTGAATAGTACGCTCGCTGCCGTCGGGAAGTTTTATATCAGTGAGGAAACGTTTGTAGCGTTTGATAAGAGTCGCTGACTCTAATGGCGGATTGAACTGCATATTACTTATTTAGACGGGTAGGTTTTTATGTACAATGTTGCCAACATTACACCACAAGGTTCTCCCATTGCCACAACTGCCCATAGAAGCTGTGATGCCAGATCTGCTCGCTGGCGTAGAAACACATACTCAACTTATTCTTAAAGCGGCTCCCGGTGCGGGTAAGTCAACGTTCTTCCCTTTACAGCTGGTTAAGACCAATGCCGTTCAAGGCAAAATCATCATGCTTGAACCTAGGCGATTGGCGGCAAGAAACATCGCGACATATTTAGCTAGCCAGTTAGGTGAAAAGGTCGGGGAGAGCATTGGTTTTAGAGTTCGTGGTGAATCTAAAACCAGCAGTGCAACTCGCTTAGAGATCGTTACCGAAGGGATCATGACCAGAATGATCCAAACCGACCCAGAACTGACCGGGGTCGATATGGTGATCTTCGATGAATTCCATGAGCGCAGTATTCATGCGGATACGGCATTGGCGTTTAGCTTGGAGATCCAAGAAGCGCTACGTGATGATCTGAAAGTGATAGTGATGTCGGCCACCTTAGATCAGCAAGCTCTGCAATCCTTGCTGCCAGAGGCTAAGTATGTTGAGTCGCAAGGTCGCACCTTTCCGGTTGAATTCCGTTACCAGCCTTTGGGTACTAATGATTACTTGGCGCCTAAAATGGCTAACGTGATTCGTTCTCTGATGGAGAAGGAGTCGGGCTCACTATTGGCGTTCCTACCTGGAGTATCTGCAATAAAGCAGGTGGAAACTCAACTAGAGAACTTAGCGACTGATATCGATGTGTGCCCTTTATACGGGCAGCTTAACTTTTCTCAGCAACAGAAAGCGATTGCACCATCGGAGAAAGGACGCCGCAAAGTGGTATTGGCCACCAATATCGCGGAAACTTCTTTGACTATCGAAGGCATTCGACTAGTTGTCGATTCAGGGCTTGAAAGAGTCGCTAAGTTTGATTTGAAAACCGGTATCACTAAGCTTGAGCAAGTCAAGATCTCACAGTCTTCCGCTGAGCAGCGTGCGGGTCGTGCTGGACGAATGGAGGAAGGGCTGTGTGTTCGTTTGTACAGCGAAACGCAGTTAATGCAGCAACCTGCTGTACCTGAACCTGAAATTCTCCATTCAGACCTCTCCTCGCTGGTGGCAGAGTTGACCCAATGGGGCGCGGCAAATGCGGATGAACTGCAATGGCTCGATGTTCCACCACGAGCCTCTATTGAGCAAGCTAAGCAATTGCTGCAAAACCTTGATTTATTAGACACTCATGGTCAATTTACTCCGCTAGGTAAGCAAGCTCAGCGATTAGGTCTTGAGCCGCGAATTGCAAGCATGCTGATTAAAGCGCAGCAGGGCAGTCAGGCCTTGTTGAATGTTGCTATTGTTGCTGCCGCTTTATTGGAAGAACCAGAGCGCAATGTCACGGATATTCAGCATTCACTCCATAGGCTAAAACAAAGAAAGCACTCGAAAAATAGCGTTGTGACTCAGCGAGCGAAAAATCTCGCTAGCAAACTGAATCATCACTTAGATTTGTCACAACTTGACGAATCATTGCTACCATTGGTGCTTTGTTTTGCATTCCCAGATCGAATAGCTCAAGCGAGAAGTGCCAACAGCAATGCTTTTCTGCTAGCTAACGGCCATGGTGCAGAGGTGCGCGATGATGATCCGTTGGCGAACAATGTGTATATCGTGGTGATTGATTTGATGCGTAGCACTGGGCGTGCTAGTCAGATTTTCTTAGCGACGCCCGTTGATATTGCACAGTTAGAAGAAGCATTCCCTAAGCTTTTTGTTAGTTCAGATTATGCTGACTGGGACGAAAAACGAGGCCGCTTAGTCGCAGAGCAAAGAGTTACTTTGGGTAAACTGGTTATCAGTACCAAGGCTTTACCTGAGCCTGATGCAAGTCAGATTAGTCAAGCGCTGTCGAATTACATCGCTCGATGTGGACTGGACCGTTTACATTGGACGCTATCGGCGAAGCAACTTGTTGAACGCGTGCGCTGCGCTCAACTTTGGATGCCGGAGCATGATTGGCCAGAAATGGACGACGCGAGCCTAGTTGAACATCTTGATGCTTGGTTGTTGCCGTATTTGAATGGCGTTAAATCTGCGAAAGGGCTGGCGAACGTTTCGATTGAGCAGGCACTGTCGGCGTATCTCGGTTGGCCTCTAAATCAAGAGATTGACCAGTGGCTGCCAACCCATTACGTGATGCCTACGGGCAGTAAAAAGGCGATCCGATACCAGTATCAATCTGAACCCGTGATCTCGGTTCGAATGCAAGAGGTCTTTGGTGAGCAAGACTCACCATTGATAGCCCAAGGGCGTAAAAAGGTTGTGCTTGAATTACTTTCTCCTGCACAGCGTCCATTACAAATTACTCAGGATTTAGCTGGCTTTTGGGCTGGCGCGTACAAAGAAGTGCAAAAAGAGATGAAAGGCCGTTACCCAAAACATCCTTGGCCCGATGACCCTGCTAACCATGTTGCAACCACTAAAACCAAACGACAGTTGAACCGATGATGACCAAAATGTTAACGCCAAAAAAGGCACCACCTAAAAAAGCGCCAGCAAAGAAGTCACCAGCGACCAAAGCGAAACCAAGAAAGCCAAGAGCGGCCGCTAAGAAAGGCAAGTCGAAAGCGAAAAAGACGGGCAACAGAGGTTGGTTAAAGATCCTATGGGGCATCGCGTGGAAGGCTGGCTTAGCACTGGCTGCCTTACTGTTGTTTGTCGGTATCTACCTAGACTCTGTAGTGAAGCAGCGCTTTGAGGGCCAGTTATTTGATTTACCAACGGTCGTTTATGCGCGTGTGTTGGATTTATCTCCTGGTACTCAGGTTAGCCTTGTTCAGGTGAAGAATGAACTGGATGTGCTGAATTACCGTAAGGTGAGCTCTCCTCGTCATCCTGGTGAGTACTCCTCTTCATCAACTAAAATTGAGGTGATTCGCCGTCCGTTCGAGTTTGTCGATGGGCCGGAAGCCGATCGTCACGTGATGCTGCACTTCAATGGTAACGAGTTAACTCGTATTCAGTCGCTAGAGAAGAAAGGCGACATGGGGTATTTGCGTGTTGAACCTAAGATGTTGGGTATGCTTGAGAAAAGCAATGATGAGCAACGTCTATTCCTCAAACGTAACCAATTCCCTGAAGTGATGGTCGATGCCTTGCTCGCAACGGAAGATAGAAACTTCTACCAGCACGATGGGGTTTCACTTTTGGCGATTGCTCGTGCAATGGTGGTGAACGTCAAGGCCGGGCGTACTGTACAAGGTGGTAGTACACTGACACAGCAGCTCGCGAAAAACCTGTTCTTATCTAGTGAACGTACGCTTTGGCGTAAGATTCGTGAGGCCTATATCGCGCTTATCTTGGATCATCGTTACAGCAAAGACCGCATTCTAGAAGCTTATCTAAACGAGGTTTACCTTGGCCAAAATGGCGGTGAAGCGATTCACGGTTTTGGTTTGGCTTCGCGTTTGTATTTCGGCCAACCGATTCAAGAATTGCGTATTGACCAGTTAGCCTTGCTGGTGGGTATGGTGAAAGGGCCATCGTATTACAACCCAGTTCGCTACCCAGAGCGCGCTAAAACTCGACGCGATCTGGTTCTGCGCTTGTTGATGCAACAAGATATTTTGACCCCAAGACAATATGAAGAAGCAGCAAGCCGTGATTTGGACATTCAAGACAATCCGCGCATTGCCAGCCGTCAGCCTGCGTATTTCCAACAGGTCAACATCGAACTGAAAAAGTACGTTGGTGATAGGTTCCAAGCGAAGAAAGGGATACGCGTTTTCACTTCTTTGGACCCGGTTTCCCAAGACAAGCTTGAGAAGTCGATTGCTCGCAAGGTACCTGAATTATCGAAAACGGCTGGTGACAAATTAGAGGCTGCAGCGATCGCGGTAGATCGAAACACCGGTGAAATCCGAGCAATGGTTGGTGGTAAGCGTACTGGTTACGACGGCTTTAACCGTGCATTGAATGCAAGTCGCCCTATCGGTTCTTTGGTGAAACCGGCGGTTTATTTAACCGCACTTGAGCAGCCTGAAAAGTACACATTGGCAACGACCTTGATGGATACGCCACTTAGCTTGAAAGGCAGTAAGGGCAGTGTATGGAGTCCGAGAAACTTCGACCGTAAGTTCCGCGGCGAAGTGCCTTTATACGTGGCATTGTCTAAGTCCTATAACGTACCAACGGTACGTCTAGGGATGCAGTTAGGGATTGATAAGGTTTCCGATACTATAGGTAAATTGGGTGTCGATAAAAATGAGATTCGCCCAGTGCCATCGATGTTTTTGGGGGCGTTCTCTCTAACACCGTTCCAAGTGTCTCAGATGTTCCAGACCATCACCAACTCAGGTCGTATTGCACCTTTGTCTGCGCTTCGTTCTGTGGTTGATAGTGACGGTGAGGTTTTATACCAATCTATCCCTCGCGTATCGCAGCGCGTTGATCAGCAAGCTGCTTGGTTAACCACTTACGCAATGAAACGCGGTGTATCTGAAGGTACAGGTCGATTCCTTCAGAACCAGTTTGCATGGGCTGGACTAGCCGGTAAAACAGGTACCAGTAATGACAGCCGCGACAGTTGGTTTGTAGGTGTTGATGGGCGCGAAGTAACAACCATCTGGCTTGGGCGTGATGATAATAAACCAACTAAGCTTACTGGTTCTAGTGGTGCATTGCGTGTCTACGCTGATTACTTGAAGCAGAGAACGCCTGAACAGCTACTATTGCCATGGCCAACCGGAATCGCCACTGCGAGTTTCACTCGCACCTCTGACGGTGCGTTGGAGTTTGACTGTGATGGCACAGTTAAATTGCCGGTTTGGGATGAAAATGGAAACATTAAAAAGGGCTGTGAAAGTCAACCAAAACAGTGGCTAAAGAAGCTTTTTCAATGGTAAAGTCATAACAGAAACAATGACAAGGATAGTTTGAATAATGATTTCTCGTTGGTTAGTGAGCGGCTTAGGTATGGTCGGTACTGTGATCAGTTTTCAACTGTTCGCAGCGACTGCGGCACAGGTTGATTCATCAGAGCATGTGGAACTAGAACAAGCTCATAAGAGGCCAACTGTCGCTCTTGTACTCGCAGGTGGCGGCGCAAAAGGTGCCGCTCATATTGGCGTACTTAAAGCGCTCGAAGAGATGCAAATCCCGGTTGATTACATTACCGGTACCAGTATGGGTTCATACGTTGGTGGTCTTTATGCGACAGGGATGAGCGCAGACGAGATTGAAAGCTTTATCTATACGGTGGATTGGAATCGCGGTTACCGTGATCGTGTAAACCGTAGCGATCGTCGTGTACGAGATAAAGAGTATGAAGACCGCTACCAACTGAATACCGATCTTGGTTTAGGTTGGGGAGAAATCAAAGCCAGAAAAGGCGTGGTACAAGGTCAGAATATGCTGCGTATTCTGCGTGAAACCACAGGCAACTTGTCACCACTCGACTCTTTCGATCATCTTGCTATCCCTTATCGCTCAGTCGCAACCGACATTATTGAACTTGAAGAAGTCGTGATTGACCATGGCCACCTTGTCGATGCAATGATGGCAAGTATGTCGGTACCTGGTGCTCTTCCGCCTTATGAAGTTGATGGGCGAATGCTAGTTGACGGTGGCGTAACCAACAATATGCCTGTTGATGTCGCAAGAACGATGGGCGCAGATATCATCATTGCGGTTGATATCAGTACCAACTACAAAGGCAAAGAGGATTTTACGACCTTTTTAGCTGCAGCCGACCAGCTCTCCAATTATCTTGTTCAGCGTAGTACTCAGGAACAAGCTGAAACACTTACAGACAATGATGTATTCCTCCAACCTGATGTTGGAGAAATGGAAACCACTGAATTCGATAAAATGCCATCAGCTTACGAAGCCGGTTACGAGTCTGCTAAGCAGCACTCTGCTGAACTTTCTAAGTTGTCACTCTCGAATGCTGATTACCAGCACTATATCGAAGACAAACAAAAGGCGCGCAGACAGCTGAAACACGGTGATAAAACCGTGGTTGATAAGGTGGTGATCAACAACAACACCCACTACTCAGATAAGCTGCTTGAAAATCGCTTAAATCTTAATTCAGGCAAGGTTCTCAAAACCAGTGAAATTGAAGCGAAAGTCCAAGACCTTTATGCATTGGATCGCTTTGAGTTGGTTACATATGAATTCGAAAACGTTGACGGTGAAGATCAACTTACAGTGAATGTGGATGAAAAGTCTTGGGGGCCTAATTACCTCAACTTTCGATTCTTCCTTGAAGACGATTTCTCTACCGAGAGTCAATATTCGCTCGGTGTTTCAGCGAACTTCACCGACATCAACTCGCATGGTGCTGAGTTGAGAACCAATATTGAAATGGGTACGGATAAACGAATTGAAGCGGAACTTTACTCTCCGTTCTTCTCAAGTCAGAAATTATTTACCTCTGCTTCGATTGTTTACAGCAAAGAGAATCGAAATCTACCAGCCGGGATTGATGAGATTGAGGAGCCTACGTTAGACGTAACTCAAGATTATGTTCCGATGTCATACAGCGAATACATAGGTGAAGTGGCGTTAGGTTATCAACCTACTTTATGGCAAGAACTTAAGTTTGGTGTTCGCTATACCGATGGTGATGTAGAAGTAGCTTCGTTACCTTCACTGGGTGGTGGTAGTTACAATCGCGTTGGCGGTTTCATCAGTTATCGACTGGATACCTTAGACAACTTCAGTTTGCCAACCGAGGGTTACTTCGTTGATTTAGAGTACCTTGTCTCTCATGATGACTTTGAGAATAACAGCTCGATTGGAGATGATGAGTTAGCCTCAGGAAGTGATACCGTCTATGAGTTTTCAGCCAATCTAATGGCTGCAAAAAGCTATGAAAAGCATACTTTAGTCGGAAAAGTCGATTACGGCATTGTAGAGAGCAAGAACTCAGTTTTTCCTATCGATCCGAAAGAGCTCGGCGGCTTCTTGAACCTGTCTGGTATCCCGAGAAACAGCTTGATCGGTCAGAACTTAGCGTACACTAGTCTGATCTATCGCTATAAGTGGTTTGAGAATGACTTCGGTCTCTTTGAGTCGCCGTTCTATATAGGCGCATCTATCGAACATGGTGGCGTTTGGTCGAACAATGATTTGAAGCTTAATGAAGCACCAATGTATACCGCAGGTTCGGTTTTCGCGGGTGTCGATTCCCCAATTGGGCCAATCATCTTGGCTTATGGACGTACGGAAGATAACTTCGATTCGGTTTACTTGATTGTTGGTACGTCTTACAAATAATCATGCGTAGAGTCGTCATTTTAGTGCGTAAATAGGCAAAAATAGTGGGACTTTCGTCTTAACTTGCTATGTTGGTCAAAATGATAAGATTTTAATTTAACGTTAAATTTGCTATTCTACCGCCCACAGTTTGGCCTCTATGACGCCGCTCATCAATACAAATTGAATGACAAAAATGGCAATGGAGAGCCAAGTTTCCAAGGATGTTCACTTCTTTATTTTACTAACAATTATGAAGGTGAGAAGTGAACCGCAATGAGAGGAAAAAAGTCGTGCTTGAAGCCTACCGTAAACACGTCGAAGAACGTGCTGCCGAAGGAGTTGTTCCAAAACCACTAGATGCTGAGCAGGTAGCTGGCCTAGTTGAACTTCTGAAGAACCCACCTCAAGGTGAAGAAGAGTTTATTCTTGACCTACTAGAAAACCGCATTCCACCAGGCGTAGATGAAGCTGCCTATGTAAAAGCGGGCTTCCTTACGGCTATCACTAAAGGTGAAGTAGCATCTCCACTAGTAAGCAAAGCAAAAGCTGCAGAATTGCTTGGTACTATGCAAGGTGGTTACAACATCGAATCTCTAGTATCTCTACTTGATGATGCTGAGCTTGCTCCAATCGCTGTGAAAGCACTATCTCATACTCTACTGATGTTTGATGCGTTCTACGATGTAGAAGAGAAAGCAAAAGCTGGTAACGAATCAGCGCAACAAGTCCTTCAATCTTGGGCTGATGCTGAATGGTTCACCGCGAAAGACAAAGTCGCTGAAAAAATCACAGTAAAAGTATTCAAAGTCACTGGTGAAACGAATACCGATGACCTATCTCCAGCACCTGATGCATGGTCACGTCCAGATATCCCTGTACACGCAAAAGCGATGCTGAAGATGGAACGTGATGGCATCAACCCAGATCAACCAGGTACGGTTGGGCCTATCGCTCAAATCGAAGAACTTCAAAAAGACGGCATTCAGCTTGCTTACGTAGGTGATGTTGTTGGTACCGGTTCTTCTCGTAAGTCTGCAACGAACTCAGTACTTTGGTTCATGGGTGAAGATATCCCTTACGTACCAAACAAGCGTACTGGCGGTGTTTGTCTAGGTGGTAAAATTGCTCCAATCTTCTACAACACAATGGAAGACTCAGGCGCACTACCTATCGAACTAGACGTACAAAACATGAACATGGGCGATGTTATTGACATCTTCCCATACGAAGGCGTTGTACGTAAAAACGGTGAAGAGATCTCTAGCTTTGAGCTAAGCAAAGTACTGCTTGATGAAGTTCGTGCTGGTGGTCGTATTCCACTTATCATCGGTCGTGGCCTAACAGGTCGTGCTCGTGCTTCTCTTGGTCTAGAAGAAACAGACCTATTCGCTAAGCCTGTTGACCCATCTGCCTCTGATAAAGGCTACACACTAGCTCAGAAGATGGTTGGTAAAGCATGTGGTGTTGAAGGCGTTCGCGCGGGTCAATACTGTGAGCCTAAGATGACGACAGTAGGTTCTCAAGATACTACTGGCCCTATGACGCGTGATGAGCTTAAAGACCTTGCGTGTCTTGGCTTCTCTGCTGACCTAGTGATGCAGTCTTTCTGTCACACATCGGCATACCCGAAACCAGTTGACGTTAACACGCACCACACGCTACCTGATTTCATCATGAACCGTGCTGGTGTTTCACTGCGCCCTGGTGATGGTGTTATCCACTCATGGCTAAACCGTATGCTTCTACCTGATACTGTAGGTACAGGTGGTGACTCGCATACTCGTTTCCCTCTAGGTATCTCATTCCCTGCGGGTTCTGGTCTGGTAGCATTCGCGGCAGCAACTGGTGTTATGCCTCTTGATATGCCTGAATCTATCTTGGTTCGTTTTAAAGGTGAAATGCAGCCAGGTATCACGCTACGTGACCTAGTACATGCGATCCCTCTATACGGCATCAAGCAAGGCCTGCTAACAGTAGAGAAAGCAGGTAAGATCAACGAATTCTCTGGTCGCGTACTAGAAATCGAAGGTGTTGAACACCTATCTGTTGAGCAAGCATTCGAGCTTTCTGATGCGTCTGCTGAGCGTTCAGCGGCAGGTTGTACTGTTAAGCTATCTCAAGAGTCTATCGAAGAGTACCTGAACTCAAACATCGTTATGCTTAAGTGGATGATCGCTGAAGGCTACGGTGATGTTCGTACTATCGAGCGTCGTATTACAGCTATGGAAGAGTGGCTAGCGAACCCTGAGTTGCTGTCTGCTGATTCAGACGCGGAATACGCTCACGTTATCGAAATCGACCTTGCTGACATCGATCAGCCAATCCTATGTGCACCAAACGACCCAGATGATGCTCGTCTTCTTTCTGACGTTCAAGGTACAGAGATCCAAGAAGTGTTCATCGGTTCTTGTATGACCAACATCGGTCACTTCCGTGCTGCAGGTAAGATGCTTGAAGAGTTCAACGGCTCGCTAAGCACTCGTCTATGGGTGGCTCCGCCAACTAAGATGGATAAAGACCAGCTAACAGAAGAAGGCTACTACGGCATCTTCGGTCGTGCAGGGGTTCGTATCGAAACTCCGGGTTGTTCACTATGTATGGGTAACCAAGCGCGTGTTGCAGACAAGTCGACAGTAATGTCTACGTCTACTCGTAACTTCCCGAACCGTTTGGGTACAGGTGCTAACGTTTATCTAGCGTCTGCTGAGCTTTCTGCTGTTGGTGCAATCTTGGGTCGCATCCCAACGAAGGAAGAGTACCTAGAGTACGCAGATAAGATTAACGCAACGGCGGCCGATACATACCGTTACCTGAACTTCCACAAAATGGGTCAGTACACGGAAAAAGCCGATACGGTTATTTTCCAAGAACCAGCCTAGTTCCTCGTCATATTTGTAGCGTCAGCGTTGTTGACTGCGTACGTTCACCGGATCGCCGGCCGCCCTAATCGCATAGAGCTTCTATGCTCATAGGGATGAACGTACTTGTCGCCTAGCTGCCACTCCAACTATTTAGAGGAACCCAAATGATAGAGCGTCTACTTCGGTAGGCGTTTTTTTATGTCCGAATACTGGGCTATGAGTGACTCGATCTATTGATCACTTCGCTATATACTCTCGCCTCATTTTTAACCCTGTCTGCAGTTACTGCGTGGAGCCACTATGGAATTCGAATTTACAAGAAACACTCTAATGGGTGAGTACTACGTGAAATGCAGCATGGGGCACGAGATCGTTGGCCGCTGGTTACAAGAAGAGATCGGTAAAGATAAGCAGAAACTGGATCATGTGATGGCGCTTATTGAGCAATCACGACAGGATCTGAGCAATGAAGTGACGTTACTTGGTAAAGAGATCAGCCTAGCGATCAATGAAGATGAAGTAACGATTCAAGAAAACGTATTGGGTCATGATCAAGAGATGGAAGAGGGCAGCGAGTTCGACTTCTACAACTGTGAGAGCCAGGCAAGTTGTGGAATTGACGACTTCGAGCTGCTAATCGAGCGTTGGATTGAGTTTCTAGGTTACTAACCGTTGTTATAAAAGAGCTTAGAACTCAGTTGCCCAAAACTGGAGCAATAATAGAGTCACGCATTAAGATAGTGAAAAGGTCGCACCAAATTGGTGCGACCTTTTTTGTTATGAGTACCTTATCATCTTCATCTTATTAAAAATCAATAAGTTAACTTTTTGGCACACTACTTGGATTGTAATAAGAGAATTAACGGAATTAGTGAAGAATTTAAGGAACGAATATGAAACTAATAAATGCCATTGTTAAGCCATTCAAATTAGATGACGTACGTGAAGCGCTGTCTGATGTGGGTATTGAAGGTATGACGGTCTCTGAAGTGAAGGGCTTTGGTCGTCAGAAAGGACACACTGAATTATACCGTGGTGCAGAATACCAAGTCGACTTCCTGCCAAAGGTGAAGCTAGAGATTGCGACTCAAGCTGAAAACGTTGACCGAGTTGTTGAAGCGATCAGCCAAGCGGCACACACAGGCAAAATCGGTGACGGTAAGATTTTTGTGTATGACCTAAGCCAAGCCGTGCGAATCCGTACTGGTGAAATGGATGCAGAAGCACTTTAAAGAATTACAAGGACTGGAGACTTTAATATGGAACTTACAACAACAGTAACGGAACTACGTTACGCACTAGACACTTTTTTCTTCCTCATTTCAGGTGCGTTGGTAATGTGGATGGCAGCAGGCTTCGCAATGTTAGAAGCTGGCTTAGTTCGTTCAAAGAACACCACAGAGATTTTAACTAAGAACATCTGCTTGTACGCGATTGCATGTACTGCGTTCTTAGTCGTTGGTTACAACATTATGTATGTCGATAACGGCGAAGGCGGTTGGTTACCATCATTTGGTACTTTGATTGGTACTCAAGGTGAAGGCGCAGACCACTCTTTAGAATCAGACTTCTTCTTCCAGGTAGTATTCGTTGCAACCGCAATGTCTGTGGTATCTGGTGCGGTAGCTGAGCGTATGAAGCTTTGGTCATTCCTAATCTTCTCTGTAGTACTAACAGCATTTATTTACCCAATGGAAGGTTACTGGACTTGGGGCGGTGGTTTCCTATCAGAAGCAGGCTTCAGTGATTTCGCAGGCTCAGGTATCGTACACATGGCGGGTGCAGCAGCAGCGTTAGCAGGTGTTCTACTACTTGGTGCTCGTAAAGGTAAATACGGTAAAAACGGTGAAATCTACCCAATTCCTGGTTCAAACATGCCACTTGCTACACTAGGTACATTCATCCTTTGGTTTGGTTGGTTCGGTTTCAACGGTGGCTCTCAACTGATGGTTTCAGATTTCGAGAACGCAACAGCAGTGGGTCAAATCTTCCTTAACACCAACGCAGCAGCAGCAGCGGGTGCAATCGCAGCACTACTAGTATGTAAGACAACTTGGGGTAAAGCGGACCTAACTATGATCCTTAACGGTGCGTTGGCTGGCCTAGTAGCAATCACGGCTGACCCTCTATCACCATCACCTCTGTTTGCAGTGGCAATTGGTTCAGTATCTGGTGCACTAGTGGTGTTCAGTATCATTGCTCTAGACAAAGCTAAGATTGATGACCCAGTAGGTGCTATCTCAGTTCACGGTGTATGTGGTTTCTTCGGTCTAATGGCTGTGCCACTAAGCAATACAGATGCAACATTTGGCGCGCAGCTATTCGGTGCAGCAGTAATCTTTGCTTGGGTATTTGGTGCGAGTCTAGCGGTATGGGCTGTACTTAAAGCGACAATCGGTATTCGTGTAAGTGAAGACGAAGAGCTAGAAGGTATGGACATGCATGACTGTGGTGTAGGTGCTTATCCAGAATTTGTGTCGGTAAAATAATTTACAAACATTTACATTTAACCTACTTGAAACCTGCTCAGATGAGCAGGTTTTTTTGATGTTTAACGTTGTGTTTAATCTAATGATACATATAATAATGCAACTGATAAATATTATCATTTCTATGCAAAAAAGGATTGAATCATGAAAAAACTGCTAACTCTTTCAGCTATTGCGTGCAGCACTATCGCACCAGCAGCAATGGCTGCAGAAGAAGTAAACGTATACTCTTACCGTCAACCTTTCCTTGTTGAGCCAATGTTCGATGAGTTCACTAAAGAGACAGGTATCGAGGTGAATGTTAAGTTTGCTAAGAAAGGTTTAGCAGAGAAGCTAGCTCAAGAGGGCGAATACAGCCCTGCAGACGTGGTATTAACTGTTGATATCAGCCGTCTATCTGAGCTAACTGAAAAAGGTTTAGTTCAAGCGGTAAACAGCGACGTTCTAGAAAAGAACATCCCTGCTCAATACCAAGATACAGACAACGAGTGGTTTGCTCTAACAACTCGTACTCGTAGCGTTTACTCTTCACGTGACCGTGTTGGCCGTCTAGGTGAAGACTTCACATACGCAGACCTAGCTAAGCCTGAATTCAAAGGCAAAATCTGTACTCGTAGCGGTAAGCACCCATACAACGTTTCTCTAGTATCTTCTATGATTGCTCATAAAGGTGAAGCAGAAACTAAAGAGTGGCTAGAAGGCGTTAAAGCAAACCTAGCTCGTAAGCCTCAAGGTAACGACCGTGCACAAGTTAAAGCTATCAAAGAAGGTCTATGTGACGTTTCTCTTGGTAACAGCTACTACCTAGGTAAGATGGTTAACGATAAAGAGCAAAAAGCTTGGGCTGACGCTGTTTACATCAACTTCCCTAACCAAGAGACGACTGGTACTCACGTAAACATCTCTGGTATGGCAATGGCTAAGTACTCTCCAAACAAAGAGAACGCAGTTAAGCTAATGGAATTCCTATCTGGTAACACAGCACAAGGCATGTACGCAGAAGTAAACTACGAATACCCAGTTAAAGCTGACGTTAAACCTTCTGAGCTAGTTGCTTCTTGGGGTGAATTCAAAGCAGATACAATTTCTCTAGACGAAATCGCAGATCACCACGAAGCTGCAATCAAGCTTCTAGACGAAGTTAAATTCGACCTGTAATTATTAATATAGGCTTCGGCCAATATTAGATTTAACAACCTCAAGTTGCCGTTTTTGGTGCTTGAGGTTGTTTTGTTTTTAGTTAAGTCACTTTTTGAAACAAAGCTCTTGATGGAACTAGAGAGTTATTAGCTCAGCTCCTTGAAGTCATTACAGTATATGGGTATAAATAACCCCCACCACTAAAAGGGCATGAGATGTATTTGCAACTGCATTTGTGTTTCATTAAGCCTCGTTGTAATTAGGCGATGAAAGAAAAGAATTATTTATGGAACACCAGTAGTGGGGTGATTGCTGCACTACTGGTTTTTCCGATCTTAGCGATATTCACCACCGCTGTGGGTGAGACAGATGAGCTTTTCTCTCATTTGATGTCCACGGTGATGCCGACTTACGCATATAACACTGTCGTTTTAGTGATAGGAACTATGTTCTTATCGCTGCTATTTGGTATCCCTTCTGCTTGGATTATGGCGATGTGTCGTATCCCTGGTGAGAAGGTGTTGCAGTGGGCTTTGGTTCTGCCACTGGCTATGCCGGGTTATATCGTTGGATACATTTTCACTGATTGGTTCGATTTCGCTGGCCCAGTACAAATTTTGCTTCGTGACCTAACGGGTTGGGGACCAGGAGAATATTGGTTCCCGGATATTAGAACCTTAACTGGCGCTATCATCGTCCTCTCTTTAGTGCTGTACCCTTACGTTTACCTGCTTTGTCGTGCTGCGTTCATGGAGCAGAACGTTTCTCTATTGCAATCCGCGCGACTCCTGAAATGTTCTCCATGGGAGAGCTTCAGACGTATCTCTTTGCCTTTAGTCCGCCCTTCGATGGCGGTTGGCTTATCGCTCGTTGCTATGGAAACCATTGGTGACTTTGGTACGGTGAGCTACTTTGCGGTTAACACACTAACCACTGCGGTATATGACACTTGGCTTGGGTACTCTAGCTTGACTGCTGCTGCTAAGATCTCAGCTATTATGCTGATTATCGTGATACTACTTTTAAGTTCGGAACGTTACAGTCGTCGTAAGCAAAAACTGTTTCAAAACCAGTTCAGTAGCCGAGAAGATTTCCGCTACAACTTAGAAGGCTGGAAAAAGTGGCTAGCGCTGTTTTGGTGTTGGGGGCTAGTCTGTGCAGCATTCATATTCCCTCTGGGGCAGTTACTGATTTACGCCTATAAGTATTTTGCACAAAGCTGGACTGCTGAATTCCGAGAGTACGCACTCAACAGTTTGAATGTGTCGATACTTGCCGCCTTAATCGGCGTGGCGATTGCACTTATCGTTAACTTTAACCAACGTGTTAATCCTGCGAAACACAACCTCGCCTTTATGCGCTTATCCTCTATGGGCTATGCGGTGCCGGGAACGGTATTGGCGATTGGTGTGATGGTGCCAGTGTTGTTTATGGATCACCTAGTCAACGACATCGCGAAAATGATGGAGTGGGGACGCCCTGGATTGATCTTCTCTGGTTCTATGTTTGCGCTTATTTTCGCGATGGTTGTGCGTTTTTCTGCAGTTGCTATCGGCAGTGTGGAAAGTAGCCTAAGCAAAGTGTCACCGTCTTTGGATATGGCTTCAAAGACTATGGGTTGTAACACCAACCAGATGTTACGCCGAGTGCACTTACCTCTGATCAAGCGTGGCGCTTTGATTGCTGGACTATTGGTGTTTATCGAATCGATGAAAGAGTTGAATGCTGCGCTGCTGTTGCGTCCGTTTAACTTTGAAACCCTAGCAACCTATGTTTACAACTATGCCTCAGACGAGCATCTAGAGCTGGCTGCGATGCCTGCTGTGTTACTTGTACTTGTGGGTCTAATCCCATTGATCATCGTCAACCGTTCTTTGGAGCAAAAAAACTAATGAGCTGTGCATTATCTATTAAAGATCTGACTTGTAAGTATGAGTCTCAAACGGTGCTCGAGTCGCTTTCTCTTGAAGTTGAGCATGGCGAGATCGTATGTCTGCTTGGCGCTAGTGGCTGTGGTAAAACAACCTTACTAAAAGCGATTGCTGGATTACTTCCGTTGAGTCATGGGGTAATGAATCTGAACTGTCAGACTATTGATGACGGTAAGAACTGGTTACCACCAGAGCAACGTAACATCGGCATGATCTTCCAAGACTATGCGCTGTTTCCGCATCTGACCGTCAATCAGAACGTAGCATTTGGCCTTCGTGATATGTCTGAGCAAGACAAGAAAGCAAAAGTGAAGGAGATGCTAGAGTTGGTTCACCTTGATCAATATGGTGAGCGTTATCCTCATCAGTTGTCTGGTGGACAGCAGCAACGTGTCGCTATTGCTCGCTCTTTGGCTTACAAGCCTGATCTACTGTTACTTGATGAACCGTTCTCGAACATCGATACCCAAGTTCGTCACGAATTGATTTCTCAGATCCGCAAGATATTTAAGAAGCAGGGCGTAACCGCTATTTTTGTTACTCACAGTCGTGAAGAGGCGTTTGCCTTTGCGGATAAAATGGCCGTAATGAACCATGGTGTGATTGAACAATATGGTTCAGCATCTGAGTTGTACTTCCACCCATCAAGCAAGTTTGTGGCGGATTTCTTAGGTGGTGGCAGCTACTTAAATGCTCAGCGTATTTCAGATAATGAATTCGAAACCAGCTTGGGCTTGGTGGAAGCAAAAGCGCAAACGGAAATTGATGTTGGCTCTGAGTGTGCACTGTTACTACGACCTCAACACATTGTCGCGAGTCACGATACTGACAGTAACTTGTCGGTATTGGAGCAGCAATTCATGGGCGACCATTGTCGTTATGTGATTGAAGCCAATGGTCAAAAGCTACTGGCGACTTCGTCGGAAGCGCTAGAGGTTGGCATGCCTGTAACCGTGAAGGTAGACACCAAAGGGGTGTTGGCATTTTAATTTGGCTTAGTTGCAGAGCTGAAACTCAGGCATAAAAAAGCCCAGTACTTTCACCAAAGTACTGGGCAAGAGTTCTTCACCTATAGGCTTTAACAAGGCAGTGGTTTGTTAAGTCCCATACAAAACTGCTGCACTCTATAAGCCTATAGAGAGAGGAAGTCTTTCACTTTTTGAAGAACACGTTCTGCAGTCTCTTTATCTTCCATTTCAGCGAAGATTCGCAGTAAAGGCTCTGTTCCTGAGAAACGAGCAATAACCCAGCCGCCATTCTTAAAGTACACCTTGGCACCATCTTCATAGCTGACTTTTTCAATCTCATACTCAAACTCAGGCAGTTGTTTCTCTACGTAGATCTTGGTGTAGAGCGCTTCTTTTTCTGAAGGTTTGAACTTGCAATCGCCTTCGGCGGTGTAGGCATAGCCATACTTCGAGTAGATCTCATCAAGCAATTCAGACAATTTCTTACCCGTTACACTGATCATCTCAACCAGTAGGCTAGATGCGAACACACCATCTTTACCTTTGATGTGGCCGCGAATGGTTAAACCACCGGAACTTTCACCACCAATCAGAGAGTCGTCGGCTTCCATTTGCGAGCTGATATGCTTAAAGCCTACTGGAACCTCAAAGCTCTTTTCGCCATGATCGGCCGCCACTTTATCGAGTAGATGAGTGGTTGCGATATTACGAACTACCGATCCTTTCCAGCCCTTGTATTCCAATAAGTAGTAGTAAAGCAGTAGTAGCACTTCGTTAGGGTGAATGAAGCTACCTTTCTCATCGATAATACCTAAGCGGTCGGCATCGCCATCGGTACCAATACCGATGTCATAGCCTTCAGCGGCAACCAAGTGCTTCAAGCGATAGAGCGTAGCTGCGCTTGGTGATGGCATCAATCCACCAAAATCGGGGTTTTTACCATCGTTGATCACGTCGACATCACAACGACCATTGATAAGAACTGTTTGCAGAGCGTTCTTCGCTACACCAAACATAGGGTCAATTAGTACGCGCAGGTTTGCTTTCTTGATTGACTCGATATCGATGAAGTTAATGATCGAATCAACAAAGTCGTTCATTGGGTTGATGATTTCGATCTCTTTGTCGTTCAACGCTTGTTCGAAGTCGACACGGATAACGTCTTCGTTGGTTAGAGTTGCGATTTGCTGTTCGATCTTCTCTGTGATGATCTCATCAGCATCACGACCACCTTCAATAAATACCTTGATACCGTTGTAATCCGCTGGGTTATGAGAAGCGGTAATACATGCCGAGTAGGTGCAGCCCATCTCTTTTGCTTGGAACATTACGATAGGGGTTGGAACAAACTTATCGATGAAGCTGACTTTGATGTTGTTAGCGGCTAATACTTCAGCAAACCAACATGCAGCTTTATCGGAAAGGAAGCGACGGTCATAACCGATCACAAATCCGTTTTTAGCTGCATCTTCATTGTTGATGATGTTTGCCAGTGCTTGTGCCACAAGGCGAACGTTCTCTCTGGTGAACTCTTCACCAATGAAAGCGCGCCAGCCACCTGTACCAAATTTAATCATTAGAAAATCCTTTTAGTCTCTTTGCCTCAAACCCAATAGGCTTGAGGCAAGAGTGGTTGGTTAAGTAGCGTGACTAGCCTAGAACAACGACAACATCGTTCACGCTGCCTTCTGCTTGAACTGGGATTGCACCTTCTACTGACTCACCGTTGATAGTGATAGAGGCAACCCCTTTGCTTACTGCATTCGGGTTCTGTACCGTGATGTTGTATGTCGCACCGCGCCATTGACGAGTCACTTCAAACTCTGGCCAATCTGTTGGGATACAAGGATCTACGGTTAAGCCTTCAAAGCCAGTACGAACGCCAAGAATGAAGTTGGTTACCGCAAAGTAAGCCCAACCAGAGGTACCGGTTAACCATGGGTGATTTGCACGGCCGTGGTCTTGGTGGTCTTTACCCATGATGAACTGCACGTACGAGTATGGTTCTGCGTAACGTGTTTCAATCATGTCGTTTTGGTTGTATGGGTTAAGTGCATCGTAGAATTTCATTGCACGGTCACCACGACCAAGTTTCGCTTCTGCTACCCAAGCCCATGGGTTCGGGTGAGAGAAGATTGCGCCATTCTCTTTTACGCCTTGGTAAACGCGAGTGACGAAGCCGATGTCATCGTTTGGTGTCGCGAATGATGGAGAGTTTAGGTGCAGGCCGTATTCAGAGAATAGGTTCTCATCGACTGCATTCATCGCTTTCTCACCACGCTCTTGAGAAACTGCACCAGACAGAACGGCTAGTGTGTTTGACTCAAGGTGTACACGACCTTCTGCTTGTTGAGCAGTACCGATCTTGTCGCCATTTTTGGTTAGACCACGAATGTACCAACCGCCTTCGTCATCCCAAAGGTGTGTTTCACACGCTTCACGTACGTTCGCTGCCATTTCTGTGTATTTCGCAACGTCAGCATCGTTATTACGGAACTTGGCAAGGTCTAAGAATTCTTGCAGAGCCCAGAAGTGTAGGAATGAAACCATTGAAGATTCACCGCCACCTAGGTTCAAACAGTCATTCCAGTCAGCACGTAGCCCTTTACAGATACCTGTTTGACCAACGTACTCAGCAGAGAAGTTCAGTGCTGCTTTCATGTGTTCGTAGACTGTCGCTTCACCGCCGTCTGCGTAAGGAATTACCTCGTCAAAGAAGTCATGTTCACCGGTTTCCATCACGTATTTGATGATGGTCGGAACGATCCATAGGTGATCATCAGAACATGTATCTTCGATGCCGTGGATCTTGTCGTCATCTGATGGAGTCGGTACTACTGTTGGTGACTTCGAAGGCTTAACATCCGCTTTCTCTGGATCGAACCAGTCTGGATCGAATAGGTGTAGACCGTAGCCCGCTTTAACTTGGCCGCGTAGTAGGTCAACGATACGTTTACGAGTCATTGCTGGGTTAGCGTGAGGTACTGAAATAGCGTCCTGCGCGGTATCACGGTAGCCAAGACCAGTACGGCCGCCCACTTCAATGAATGATGCAAAGCGCGACCAAACCACACAAGTTTCTGCTTGGTATAGTGTCCAGGTGTTGATCATGGTGTCTAAGCCTTCGTTTGGAGACTTAACTTGGAACTTGTTACAACGCTCGTCCCAGTGATCTTTGATGCCTTGGAACGCAGCATCTACGTTTGCAGTGTCTTGGTATTTCTCACGTAGGCGTTCACCGTTGCCTTTGCCGATACCTAGTACGTAAGCAAAACGAACTTCTTCACCCGGTTGAATGGTGAATTGCTTATGCAGAGAACCACAGTGGTTGTAACAGGTTTGAGCGCTGTTTGAACATTTACCATTTTCAACTGCAATTGGGTTAGCTTCATCGCGGTACATGCCAAGGAAGTTGTCACGTTGGCCGTCGTAGCTATCTGGTGAGAATGTGGATGCTAGGTAGTAGAAGCCTTCAAAGTCGTTAGTGTTGTAGTACAGATCGTATTCCAACACACCTTCTTGGTAAGACGTGCCCGCAGAGTACAGAGACATCTGGTGGTTTTGGTTGTCTGATTGAATATGACTGAACGAGAACTCTACAAATGAGAATGTGCTGATAGTACGTGGCTTATCCGTGTTGTTCTTTAGTACAACGTCCCAAACTTCTGCATCTTCGCCCTTAGGAACGAATAGCGTTTTGGTTGCGGTAATGCCGCTGTATTCACATTTGAATTTTGAGTACGAAAGGCCATGACGAACTTCGTAGTTTGCTTCATCTAGGCTCTTTGCCACTGGCTGCCAAGAGATAGACCAGTAGTCACCCGTCTCATCATCACGCAGGTAAACATAGTGTCCTGGACGGTCAAAGGTGCCGTTCGGACGGAACTTAGTAACACGGTTGTATTCCGGAGAATTGTAGAACGAGTAACCGCCCGCATTGTGCGAAATTACAGTACAAAACTTTTCAGTACCTAGGTAGTTAGTCCAAGGTGCAGGTACATCAGGGCGAGTGATGACGTATTCGCGATTGTCGTTATCGAAATAGCCGTATTTCATTGTCATTTCCTTTTTAACAAACTGCATCTATGCAGCTAATTTTTAAATAGTGATGCTGAGTTTTATTGGACTGAGCACCTTAATTTGAGTCAGCAATCACTCGGTGGGAGTGTGCTGTGGTTTGTTTTCTTCAGCTTTCCAAGGGTTGCGGTAATCAACATTGAGTCTGTCGAGTAGCGGCAAGTGCCCCTTCAGGCGAGATAGATAATCTAGCCAGTTTCGGTTGTTTTTATGTGTCCAACATCCTTCAGCTAAAGCGCTAATTCTTGGGAATACCATGTAATCCATGCGCTTTTGGTTGGTGACGATCTCACACCATAGAGCACACTGAATTCCGCGGATCCGCTTACGAATTGGGTCGGTGTCGGATATCTCAGCAAGCGCTTCGTAGGTATAAGCTTGTTCTAATGGAATAACGGCAGCCCAATCTACGCCCGGCTCTTCCGGGGCATAATCTTGGGTCATGTCGAGATAAGTAAATTGTGCGGGTTGCAGAACCACATCAAAGCCTTGGCGAGCACAGTTCACGGCGGCTTCTTCGCTGAGCCAAGAGTAGATGATGGTCTCTTTACTCACTTTGTCGCCGTGCTGTGCTTCTTCCCAGCCCACCATGCGCTTGCCTAGCTGCTTAAGTTTGTTCTCGGCATAGCGGAACAGGTGGCCTTGTAGATCTTTGCTGTCTTGGTATTGATGTTCTTTCATCAGTGCTTGAGCAGCAGGGCTGTTCGTCCACACTCCAGGTGGCACTTCGTCTGCGCCCATGTGAATTAATTCACTCGGGAAGAGTTCTGCTACTTCTTCAATAACGATATCTAAGAACTGATAAGTACCCGATAAACCTGGGTTTAGTACATTGTCGTTGTAGTGCTGAATGCTCTTGTATTGAGTGGTGTCCGCTTGCTCTACCAACATGTCAGGCAGTGATTTGATCGCGGCGCGGCAGTGTCCCGGGATATCGATCTCAGGGATCACCGTGATGCTGCGCTGCTCTGCGAATTCAATAACTTCGCGAATCTGTTGTTGTGTGTAGAAGCCACCATAATTCTCTGCAATGTGGGTATATTGCGGTTCTAATGCATGATCAGGACCACGCCAAGCCCCAATTTCTGTTAGCTGAGGTAGTCGCTTAATCTCAATTCTCCAACCTTCATCATCGGTTAGGTGCCAATGAAAAACGTTGAATTTGTAGTGTGCGAGTTGGTTGATTAAACGCTTCACTTGCTCCACAGAGTGGAAGTGACGTGCGCAATCCAACATCATGCCGCGGTATTTGAAACGAGGTTGATCGGCGATTTTGCAGCATGGCACAGAGAAGTGTTCAGCATCTTGTTGTTGAACCAATTGGATTAAGCTGGCGACGGCATGCGTGAAGCCAGATTGACTGCCGGACTCTACGACCACTTGCTCTGCTGTGATCTTTAGCTTGTACTCGGCTTCATCTAAAGTCGGGTTACTGCGAAATAGAATATCTCCACTAGCTTCTGCTGATAGTTCTGTTGAAACCGCTAGCTCAAACGTAGTCAGTAATTCTTGTTGTAGCCAAGCACTGGCTTTCTCGGCCAGGTGAGACTGAACTTCAACTTTGCACGCTTTGTTCAGTGCGAAGCTGCCTTGTTTCAGCTCGAATTGATTGGGTTGGGGGATCAGTGCTACCGCTGCCGCATCTACTTCTGGGATTTGGCTGCGCTCACGATACGGTGAAGCCAGCACGATTGGTGATATTGCTACTGGCAGTACCGAGGTTTTGCCGTGGTTATGCGTTTGGATAAAGGCGTCGTTGAGACCATCAGAATAGAAACGGAATGGGGCGCTTTGAATACTGAATTCTAGGTAGTAATGGTTGTTCGCTTTTAACACGGTGGCACTTGGCTGGTAAGAACAAAAGCTTCCTACCTGAGTTAATTCGCCTTGCGACAGACTCTCTGGAAGGATGAATCGGTCAAACGCAAAGTGGAGTGACCAATCTGTAACGTCAAGATCACTTAAGTTATGTACCGTAAGGCCAAATCGGCAGTTATTTTTTTGTTCAGAAAGAACAGCTAAGTCGATGCGATAATTCATATAACTTCCCTGCTAAGCCTGTTGATACAAGTTGTGTTGTGGTTTTCCGGCAAACATCAATGCGCCTTCGATAGCGTCAAATTGAGGTTCAACGATCCATTGTTGTACTGGTGGTGATAGCCAGTTGAGAATGCGCTCTGCGATACTTCCCATTAGGCACACCTTGTCTGCACCTTTGCGATGCAATGCTAGTACAAACATTTCGATATCAGCGGCGGTTTGCTTGAGCATCTCGATAGCGAGCTTATCGCCTTCGTTAGCCAATTGAAAAATCACTGGTGAGAATTGACCGTAGTCTTTAGGAATAGCGCCTTTTGACCATTCGACGATGGCATCAACATCATTGCCAAAGTGGTTCATTACGTGTTGAGTCAGTGGTGTCTTGTTGCGAATGCCATCTTCTGCAAGCAGGACTTGTTGAATCAAACGAAGACCCATCACCGCGCCACCACCTTGGTCGGAAATTGGAAACTCACGACCACCAACGACATGTTGCTCACCATCTTGTAGGTAGATGCCGCATGAGCCTGTTCCACCTATCATGATGGCACCGTTTTGGCCATTGTGAGCACCAATGCAAGCGCCGTAAGCGTCTGTGTTTAAAGTCATGCTGGCGAAAGGGTGCGGTTGTGCCATGAAGTCGAACCATGCTGACTTTTGCTCAGCACCAGCCAGCGCCAGGCCGACATGCATATTTGAAAAATGACTTGAATCGAGTTGCCCTTGCTGCGCCGCTTGAGTAATAGCATCAACAATTGAGCTCATCGCCACATCAACACCCAAAAGGATGTTAGCGCTGCCGCTTTTCGCTTCACCAATGAGTGTGCCTTGGTCATCGCGAATACGAGCACGACAAGAGGTGCCGCCACCATCAATACCTACGTAATAAAGCGTCATGATTATTGCTCCTTACGTTGTGCTAGGTAATTGAATTGCGCAGCGGTTGCCAATAGGAACCATGCACCGTGAGGGATCCATTGTTCGCCCCAGCGCCAGTTTTGAAGCATGTCATCTTTTTGTGCTGGTGGATTGAACGCAATGTCTTGATCATCTTCAAAGCCAGCGGTAATGCCGTTACAGATACCGCCTTTGGCATTGAAAAAACCAAGCTGAGGTAAGTAGTCAGGGTTGTTATGACCGTGACCATCAAGCATGCACATGTGGTAAGGGTTGAGGCCTAAGATCCAGTCGAGGCTGTTCTGTGAAAGCTGGATCAAGCGTTCCTGCAAGTCGCGATCTTTAATATGTGGTTGAACGAGGTAAGCCATGGTTGCGATTGAACCAAGGCGAGCGTTTTCGCCTTGCCACCAGTAGCCGGTTTCGTTCTTCTGAGCGACGAAGAATGCATCGCGCTTCTCACCATCAACATTCTTAACGTACTGTCTTGGGTAGCCAAATGGGTTGGTGACTTTGTCGGTGATGTTGATTTCGAACTGACATGCTTGTTCAACAACGGTGCGAGCTTGTTCTTTCAGCTCTGCGTTAGTTTCATTATTGATGTATTCGCACAGGGCTATCACTGGTAACCCAGCTTCCGCGGCGTGGAAGTATGGGCGAGAGCCATCAGCATTAGCGGACCAGAAGTGTTCAAATGAATCATCAGATTGCTGACGGACGCTCAATCTAGTAGCCCAAGTTCTGGCTTCTGAAAGGTATTGTTCGTCTTGTGTTACTCGGTAAAGCTCATTGGCCGCGAGTAGGGCGCAATACTCATCGATGATGTTCTCTTCACCATCGTTTAGGTACTGTAAGTTGTATTCTTTTAGGTGCCAGTAACCTTTGGTCGCGGTATCAAGATAGGTTTGGCTCGAGTAGCTACCCGATATGTCTAGTTCAGACGCTGCGGCAAGTGCTGCGATAGCCACACCAGCTCCTTGTCGGTAGCCGGCTTGCAAGTCTGTTGATTTATGGCCTTCTTGAGTGGAGTACGCGCAGATGTCGCGTTGGTTGATATCTTTGCTCCACTTGTCGAATACAGTCATGTAGAAGTAGCCGGCCGCGTCTTGCATACGTACTAAGAAATCAGCACCGAATAGCGCTTCTTCCGTTAGTCGTGTCATAGAGAATTTAGGGAAGTCTGGGTTGTTGCTGGTTAAGCGCACGCTTTTAAGCATGTTCCAAACTACCATTGGAATCTGTTGTGGGTTTAGGTAATTGCCATAAGACAAGTGACTAAAGTATTTACTTACATCGCCTGATGCGTCGTACCAACCACCATGCACATCAACGTATCGGTCGGTGCCAAGAATTTGGGCTTGACGATCTTTTTTATCAAAAATGCCGCCACAACGTTGAGACTTAAAGTAGTGAAGCACATCAGAAAATGTGTGGTTCATTAGCAGGTTATTACCAATCTCAAACACTTCTGAACGAAGGTTGTCAAAGCGCAGGTAGTAACGGCCGCTCTCTGTGAATGAGCTGAAGTCGATCGTGAAGAATTGCCCTTGATGCCAGTTTGCTACGCGACCCTGTTTTACAACGTCGAAGTTACCCACGGTAATATGGTTGTCGGCACACACGAGCAATACAGTGGAGCTTGATAAACGCGCTTTTTTTGTCTGTAGAATAGCTTGCTTAGGAGCCGAAGATTCGTAGCCAATATGGTTGGTCAATAACAGCATCAATATTCTCCAAAGGTCCTAGTTTCTTGTGGCTAGGTACCTGAATTGTTTTGGATATAAGTAGTTAGGGCCCGCAGACCCTAACTCAGTCTTAATGTTTAGCTTTCGTGTAGGTAACAGCGAACGAAGTGGTTCTCTGCTAATTGAGTCACGCCCGGAAGTTGCTCTTTACACTTGTCCATTGCATGAGTACAACGGCCAGCGAATGGACAGCCGACAGATGCTGGCGTCCAAAGCGGGATTTCACCTTTGTTGCCGGCCAATTGGTCATGGATTGATTTCTTTGGATCTGGAACCGCTGAAACCAATAGTTGGGTGTAAGGGTGTTGAGGGTTAGCGATAACGTCATCGGTATCGCCCCATTCAACCATGTGACCCACGTACATTACTGATAGGTCTTCAGCGATGTAACGCGCGGTTGCGATATCGTGGGTGATGTAAAGCAGAGACATTTGCTTCTCAAACTTCATCTCTTCCATCAAGTTCAGAACGCCGGCACGAATCGAAACGTCGAGCATTGATGTTGGCTCATCGGCAAGAACGACTTCTGCACCTACCGCGATGTTACGTGCAAGGTTGACACGCTGACGTTGGCCACCAGACAGTTGGTGTGGATATTTTTTCGCTGTCTCTTTTGGTGGGATTAGGCCAACTTGTTCTAAAAGATCGTATACACGCTCTTCTAGCTCTCTCTTGTTGCCTGGAGTCACCTTCTTGTGGATCAACAGTGGTCGAGCGATATGGTGGAAGATGTTATGTGTTGGGTTTAGAGAACCAAACGGGTCTTGCCATACCATTTGCACACCTTCACGGTACTGCATCAGATCTTTACGGCTTGAGATATCTTGAATATCACGGCCTTTGTACTCAATGGTGCCGCCCGAAGGTGCGTACATTTTTGCGATCATTTTTGCTGTGGTTGATTTGCCTGAACCAGACTCACCAACGACTGCTAGACCGCGGCTTTTGTACATCTTGAATGACACGTCGTTAATCGCACGCATCATTGGGGTTTGAATTGTGGTACTGCTTATTGGGAAGTCTTTTACGACGTTCTTACCTTCTACCAATAATTGACCGAAATCTTTGCTCATAATTGTCTCCAGAATCCTTATTCGCTTTGCTTGCTTTTTGGCGGACGGAGCCGCCTTATTCGTTATTCACGCTGAGTCAGCGTGCAAGCTATAGCTTCCTTTGTACTATTGGGTCACCGTACAGGTGGCAGTTCGACAAGTGTCCCGGCTCGATTGAGCGCAGCTTGGTTGGCACCTTAGTACAGGTTTCATGTACACGGTCACAACGAGCTTGGAAGCGACACCCTTCAGGAATCTCTAATAAGTTCAGAGGGTTGCCTGGAATGCCGGTTAGTTTTGTCTTTGGCCCTGTTAATGGAGGGAAAGAACTACCCAGCCCTTTGGTGTAAGGGTGGTAAGGGTTTTCTAGAATATCTTGTGAGTTAGCGACTTCGATAAGTTCACCTGAGTACATGATGCCGATGCGGTCAGAGAACTCGACCATCAACGACAAGTCATGGGTGATGAACAGAATCGAGAAACCAAACTCTTCTTTTAGTGCATAGATCTTTTGTAGGATTTCGCGTTGTACAACCACATCAAGTGCTGTTGTTGGCTCATCCATGATGATCAGTTTTGGATTCAGTGCTAACGCAATAGCAATAACCAGGCGTTGACGCATACCACCAGAGAATTGGTGAGGGTAGTCACTCAAACGGCTAGGGTGGATATCTACGATTTCCAGTAGGCCTTCTGCGCGTTTTTTAGCTTGCTCGCGAGTCATGTTAGTGTGACGCATGATTACGTCACAGAACTGCTCTTCCATTGGTAATACTGGGTTGAGTGCGTTCATCGCACTCTGGAATACCATCGACATCTCACTCCAACGGAACGCTTGCATACGGTCATCACTGTATTCAAGGATGTTTTCACCATTGAAGATAACCTCACCACCACTGATGTAAGCTGGCGGCTTATGAAGACGCATTAGCGAGAAAGCAACGGTTGATTTACCACAACCAGATTCACCGGCTAGACCAAATACTTCACCTGGCGCGATATCGAAGCTAACGTTGTTACACGCACGCACATCGCCTGACTCTGTGATGTAATCCACGCATAAGTTGCGGATAGAAATTAGTGGTTCAGACATGATTATTTATCTCCGCTCCAAAGTGCATTTTGTGGTGGTAGTTCTGGTTCGCGTTCTTGTTTGTCTTGAGCTGCAAGCTTCTTCCAACGCTTCATACCTTTGTGAGAACGTAGTTGCGGGTTAGCAATCTCATCGACAGCGAAGTTAAGCAGAGCAAGGCCTGTTACTAGCATTGTCAGTGCGATACAAGGAGCCAACAGTTCCCACCAAGCGCCAATCAGCATTGATGAAGAGGTTTGAACGTTGTAAAGCATGATGCCCCAGCTGATTGTGTTCGGGTCACCAAGACCTAGGAACGAGATGGTTGCTTCCATCATGATTGCGTACATTACTGAGCCGATGAAGCTTGCACCTACGATAGAGATAAGGTTTGGCAGAATCTCAACGAAGATGATGCGAATTGGAGACTCACCAAGTACTTCTGCTGCTTTAACAAACTCTTTTTCACGCAGTGCAAGAGTTTGAGAACGAACAACACGGGCGCCCCAAGCCCAGGACATAAAGCCGATAACCAAGGTTATTGTGAGTGGCCCTGCCTCACCGATGAAAGCTGCTACTACGAACAGTAATGGGTATTGAGGGATAACCAGCATGATGTTCATTGCAGCGGTTAGTACGTCATCGACACGACCACCGAAGTAACCTGCCGAAACACCGATAACGGTTGCTAGTAAACATACTGTTAGACCAGCACCGAAGCCTACAGCGAGTGATACGCGTGCGCCGTATACCACTTGTGACCAAACATCACGGCCCATACGAGTCGTACCTAATACGTGGTCAGCCTTTTTAGACATAATCAGTGTGCGACGGTCGTCTGCAAGGTTTTGTGCTACCCAGCCGTTAGGGCTAGTTTGTGCAGACTTAACAACAAAGCCAGGGTACTCGTGTGGGTTACCTGTACGCTTGTCTGGTGCATGTTTGGTGATCAGTGGAGCTGCAAGAGCGCCAAGAACAAAGATGCTTAGGATGATGACGCCTGTTAGGGCCATCGGGTTACGCCAAATGAGTTTTAGAAAGTCTTTCATGATTATTTACCACCCTTACGAAGACGAGGGTCAAGAACTACGTAAAGCATGTCTGCAACCAAGTTAAAGAACAGCATGAATAGCGTCATGATAAGTAGCTGACCTTGCAGTACTTGGTAGTCACGAGCGTTAATTGCGTTGAAAAGTACGCTGCCAAGACCTGGGTAGTTGAAGATGATTTCGATAATTAGCTGACCACCGATTGCCATACCTAGCGACATAGAAAGTGCGGTCACACTTGGTAGCATTGCGTTACGTGCTGCGTAGTTGAATACCACTCGGTTTTCGCTCAGGCCTTTGCCTTTCGCCATAGTGATGTAGTCTTCAGCAAGTAGGTTGATCATGTTGTTACGCATGTTGACTAGGAAGCCACCAATTTGAACAACTGAAGCACAGAACAGTGGTAAGAAAGCGTGGTAAGCAACATCTTTGATGAATGCCCAGCTTGTCCAATCAGGCACAGTACCAGCGGTGTAAGCGTAACCCGTTGGGAACCACTTCAAGCCGATTGCAAAGGTAAATAGTGCAATCATCGCGATAACGACTTGAGGAACGGCTTGTAGAATCAGCATTCCTGGCGTTACAAAGGCATCGTATTTGCTGCCACGTTTCCACGCCGCGAAAATACCTAGGATTGAACCGATAGAGAAAGAAAGAATTACAGCGGTACCTGCTAAGAACAGCGACCAGCCGAATGCTCCACCCAACAATGAGTTTACAGAAAGAGGGTAGAATTGAATTGATGTACCAAGTTCCCAGCTAAGAATGTTCTTCATGTACGCTGCGTATTGAACTAGTAAGCCGCCATCAACGAAACCTAATAGCTCTTTCATTGCCGCAATACGTTCTGGAGTAACTTGTACAGAAGCGTTCGCAAACATCATGGTAACTGGGTCACCAGGCATTGCTCTTGGAATAATAAAGTTTAACGTCGCTGCAACTAATAGCGCGACAAAATAAAATGACAAACGTCTTAAAAAATAACCCATAACTCACACCTTACTCACCCAGATTGTTTCCCTGTTTCTGGATTCAGGTCGCTCCTAGCGAAATTTGGAACGAAAAATCCCCTGACGACGAGCGCCATACTTTCAATTGAGAGTGTGGGGATTTTTATAAGCGGCGTAAGAGATTACGCCGCAAGGATTGAACGATTACTTATTTAACTGGTTTTAGGTCCAGTACATGAAGTAGACGCTCTGGAATACCAGCCCAAATGTTTGGACGGCCTTTTGGATTTTCTTCGTTCCACCAGCCAGTGAAGCGAGTTGTGTTGTATTGGTACATGTAAGCACCAGACATCACAGGGATTGTCACTTGGTCTGCAGCGATGATTTGCTGGATACCGTGTGCAATGTCTAGCTGTTCGTTCTTGTCAGCTGTTTTGTAGAAGCTGTTTAGAAGACCATCTAGTTTCTCGTTTTTGTAGAAGTGCATAGCGAAACGAGGCATACCGTCACCAGATTGTAGTGATGAGTTGTAAGCACTGTTCCAGTACGTGTATGGATCCGCACCGTGGAAGTAGTTTGTGTATGCTACGTCGTATGTACCTTCAAGCATTGCTTGGTTGTATACAGAGAAGTCTGGCGTACGAGCTTTCGCTTTGATGCCAACTTCGTTTAGCTGTTCTACCGCTAGTTGAACTGTGTTGTTGAAGTCAGTCCAGCCGTTTGGCGATTGGATCATTAGTTCGAAAGACTTACCAGATGGAGTATCAACAAAACCATCGTTGTTTACATCTTTGAAGCCAGCGTCAGCAAGAAGCTTCTTCGCGCCTTCAGCGTTGTAAGTGTTAAAGCCTTTGTACTTGTTGTGAGTCTTTTCATCAGACCAAGCTTCGAATGCGTAGCCAAGGCCAGATGCGAAGTCGTTCACTGTACCGCCACCGTAGAATGCGATGTCGATGATAGTTTGACGGTCAAGAGCCATAGAGAAGGCACGACGGAATTCAACGTTGCTTAATGCTTCATGCTTCGCAGCATCTGGGTGCTTGAAGTTAACAACGAATGCTTGTGTACCTGCTGGCGGGTACCAGTAGTGGTGTTTAGGGCTAGCTGCCGCGTACGTACGGTCGATATCTGGGACGAAAGAAGACGTCCAGTCCATTTCACTGTTTACAACTTTACCTAGGAATTGGTCGTTGTTAGCAATTTGTGGAACACGTAGACAGTCAACATCTAGGTTGTCTGCATCCCAGTAGTTCGGGTTTGCACACTGGATGTATAGTTGCGCTGTAAACGTATCGATTTCTGTAAATGGACCAGAACCTACCGGGTTTTCATTGGTAAACGTTGATGGATCTTTAACGTCTTTCCAGATGTGCTTAGGTACTACAGGTACTTTAGCAATCTCGTAAGGTACGTTTGAGTTTGCTTCTGTTAGGTTGAACTTAACTTGGTTGTCGTTTAGTTTTTCTACAGAAGTTACCCAAGAGTTGATACCAGATTGGTCAAGCTCTGGCTTCTCTTTTACAAGGTTGAAAGAAAAAACAACGTCATCAGCAGAGAAAGTTTCTCCATCAGACCATTTAACACCCTTACGAATGTCGAAAACAACGCTCATCAGATCATCTGACATTTTGAAGTTTTCAGCTAGACGGAACACAGGAGTGTTACCGTGCATTTCGTTAAATACTACTAGCGGCTCGTATAGGAAGTCAGTTGTAGTATGAAGGTTAGTAGCACCAAGGTACGGGTTAAAGTTACGTACGAATGTTGTGTACTCTTTCGGGTGAATAGTCAGTTCGCTGCGTTCTGCAGCTGTTGCTACTGATGCAAAACCTGTCGTAGCAGTTGCAATAATTGCTGTTGCTAGTGCTGTTTTTTTTATATTGGCAAGCATAGCTGTTCCTTACTATTTGCTTTCATTTCACTAATGGATTGAATGTTATCTATCGCTAATTGGTTAGTAGATACACACTCTGGTTAAAGGCCTACCTCTTCTTCGTTGCTCCAGATTCATCGCTGTTTCTGAGAAGTGGTAAGAGTGGCCTGTAGGCCTTTGGCAGGAGTAAGAAAACACCTTATCGATGAATTAATCAAACTCGTTTCCCGTCAAAAACGTTAAAAACAGATAACCTCACGTCATTAACGTCAAAACAGGGCGCTTTGGTGGTTTTTTGTTCGTAATTGTTAGGGTGATGTGACTCGCAACTAGTTGAGTGTTGAATATTGAATGTAAGTGTTCACTTACATCGGGTCTTTTAAAAGATGGTGGTTGTTTCTAATTTAATCTAATTGTAGATCTTGGTCACTTACTAATTTCACGTTAAATTTTCCGAGAAAATTAAATCTGCCGTTCTGTTGTGACTCGCTTCTCAAACTGCAACAAATAGTCAGGCTACGGTTAGAATCGGTGGAGAATAGAGCGAAAATTGGTAGCTGATGCCGATACTGATAACGTCGAAATAGCGTGATGTTTCTCTTGTTTAAAGCTGTAAAAGAAGTGGGTGTGAATGGCTCTAATTATGCTTTTTACGACTCTTGTATGTACAAAAAAGCCCACGCAAGGTGGGCTAATAGAGTGATGTTAGTTCAAGATTAACTGGTCAGTAATTTCTGTAGTTTGTCTCTGAGCATCTCTATGTGCGTTCTCTCTGGTGTCTGTTCTTTACAGTGTTCGAGAATGAACTCGATAGAGCTTAGAACTGTTCGCCAGCGAGGTGTTTTAGGCAGCGTTTCTACACGTAGATATTTGTCTAACGTTCGCGTTTGTAGCGTGCTTCTGTCGAGATAAACGCGCCATAAGCCACTCTTCTCTGCGAACGCAAACTTGGTTTCTCCGGTAACCGACTCCCAGTAAAGGATGGCGTTAGTCATCGCATCGACTAAGACTTCACGCATTAACTCTTGTTTGTTTTTACCTTCCCCAGTGGCTTTATCAGCAAGACGAGTAAACTCACCACCAAGTTCTTTCAATTGTTGCAGTTTGTCCTTATCACCTTCAAAGGCGTAGCTAGAAAGCGCTTCAACAGCCGTCTCCAGGTTATTGATACGGTTTGAGTTAACACCACCGCCAACATTGAAGATGTACATGGTGTCGAGTCCAGAGCCTTCAGGTAACTTGAGGATGTCACTCGGTATGCGCTGACGAGTGTCATCTATGTAGATGTCGATATCGCCACAGTAGTGTGCTTGTTCCACCTTAAGGTATTTAGGCGCGATGATTTCGTCGGCCATTGAGCGCTTGAGTTGCTCTTGGCCACGTCTAAATAGCTTGGCAGCGGCTTCGTTGGCAAAACGAATACGTTGGTCATCACGAATGCAGATGATGGCCTCTGGCGCTGATTCGAGCTGCTCGAGTAAGCGTCCTTGAGTTTCTAGCAAGTTAGCTTCAACCATCGCTCTGTGCTTGAGTTCGAGTTGTAGTTGGTTGTTCTCAAGGCGCCTCTGCTCAGCTTTACTTGCTGATAGATGCGCTGTGATTCGAGCGGCTAGTTCTTGTTTGTTAAACGGCTTAGACAAATAGTCATTGGCGCCAGCTTCGAAACCGCGTACACGGTCTTCTGCTTGGTTGAGGGCAGTCAGCATTATGATCGGTAATTGCGCATGGTCATATTGCTTACGCAGTGTTTCACACACTTGATAGCCGCTCATGCCCGGCATCATGATGTCGAGCAGCAGCAGTTCTGGCTTCTCTTTTTCAATCAACTCGATGGTTTCAGGGCCATCGCAGGCTGTACGTACTCGATAACCTTCTAGTTTCAAGAAACTGTCTAAGACACGCAGGTTAACGGGTTCATCATCCGCGATAACCAGCAGTGGCCCATCAGGGTTCTCATTGATGACGCTGTTTTCCTGCTGCGTGTTATCAATTAAATCAGGCGCTTTGAAGTGCGAGTAGCTACCTGATTCGTTGTAGTTTTTAAGTTCCTCTTCTGTCGCTAAAGGCAGAGTGAAGCTGAACGTAGTGCCGAGCATTGGCTGGCTACTTACGTACAGTGAACCACCCATTAATTCAATTAACTGGCGACTGATCGATAAACCAAGGCCAGCACCTTGGCGATAGTTACTGGCGTCTTGGCCTGCTTGAATCAGAGGTTCGAAGATATGTTCAAGGTACTCTGCTGGTATGCCTTGACCTGTATCGACCACTTGCACACGAATGTTGTCGTCGATGACACTCGCAGATATAACGATTTTACCTTCTGATGTGTATTTGATGGCGTTGCCGACCAAGTTATACATTACCTGCTCAAGGCGCTGAGGATCAGACGATACTAGCCCCAAATCACTCGGCACTTGGTTAATAATACGGATCGGTTTATTGCCCAGCAGATGGTGAGATAGCTCAAGTACCAAGCTGGTGGCAGCAGAAAGATCAACGGCAGATTTCTTAATGTCCAAACTGCCGTAACGCATCTTGTGATAATCAAGCAGGTCATCAACCAAGGTTGCTAGTCGCTGACCACTGTTGATGATGATATCCAGCTGATATTTCTGGTTAGCCGGAATAGGGCCATTCGCACCTGATATCAATGCTTCAGCAATACCAACCATGCCGTGCAGAGGTGTTCTCAACTCGTGTGAGGTGGTTGCTAAGAATTCATCTTTGAGTTTGTTGGCTAGCTGTAACTCATCATTTTGTTTCTGGATGGTCTTAAGGTTGTCCTCAAGTTCATCATTTTGACTCTTGATCAGCTGCATCTTGTCACGAATCGAGCGCTGCATTCGCTCAAAGCTGACAGCCAAGCGACCAATTTCGTCTTTGCGCTCGGTATTGATCATGGTTTCATCAAGATCGCCAGCGGAGACTTTTTCAGCTGCCCATGTCAGTTTAAGCAGCGGTGAGGTGATGAAGTTTGATAAATAGTGCGATGCAACCACCACAAGGATGATGGCCGTGAGCATCACGATAACGAAGATCTTTTCAAGCTGATGAATGCGTGCGAAGGCTTCTTTTTCTGGAAGCTCAACGATCAAAGCCCAAGTGGCATACTTGAGTTCAATAGGTGTATAAGCAGCAATGATGGCTTGATTCTGGGTGTTATCGAATGTGCCAACAGCGGTTTCGCCTGCCAGTGCTTTGTCCACCACATCTAGGCTTAGGTTGATAGATTCTTGCGAGTGAGCAAGGCTACGAGGTAAGTGGTCACTACCAACGAGCAAAGTCTGAATGTTAGAGCTCTTGTTTAGGTCGGCAATCAGCTTTGTGATGCCGTTGATTGGCAGTCTAAACATCGCGTAACTGTGTAAATAGCCTTGCTGCACGATAGGTGCACCTAACCATGCCGTCTGTTTACCGTTCTCATCCTTAAAGTCAGAGACAATAACTGGCGTGTAATCTTCGTTGGATTTACGTCGGTCAGTGACGTCTTTGGCTAGTCGCTTGAAGGTAATACCTAGGTTTGAGTCCTTGTATTTACCGGTTAGCAAGTTAGTGCCGTAATCGTCATTCTTAAAGACGGAGTAAGCCACGTTACCGTTGATATCAACCAATAAAATGTCGTCAAAATCAGAGCGTTTAAGCAGCTCTAGATACGCGTTATGGTAGCGCTTATGCAGTAAGCGATAACGCTCACTACCAATATAGCTGCTCGATTCTGGAAGAATAGATGTTTTGATCTGATCACCAGAACCTTGGATATAACGTTGCTGAGCATTGCTGCGAGCTTCGTCAATGTCCAACCCCAAACGCTGGAATGCATTGATCAAGCCATAGAAGCGTCCACCACTGGCATTGGCGAGTTCTGAGCGAACAAAGCCCATCACCTGGGATTCTTGAGCCTGTAGGTAGTCGACAATCTGTTGTTGCTTAGTATCACGAACAGAAACAAGGTGCGAAGTGCTTTGTTCCTGAAGATCCTGACTGTGCGATTGGAGGAAAAATATCGCGATAAGTGTCACTGGAGTAATACTAAGGACAAGAAATGCCAGCATTAGGGTGTTTTGAAGGCGCTTAAACTTCTGCTTACGATAAAATCTAAACATAAATTGGGTACTACTTTCCTTTGATGTACTGCTAAAGGGGCGAAAACAAGTACAGAGAATAGAATTAAATGATTTCCAATTTAACGAAATTAACGAGTTTTTTTACTTTGACAAGTAAGTGGTATTTAAATCGTGTGCAAAAGCTCACTTTTATAGACTTTTGATAAAAATATGAACAGACAGCGCAGATAATGACCCTGCGCTGTGCTAGAGAGGCTACTTGTTTGCGTGGTAGATCGCGAATTTAGTGGTCTTATTTAGAGTCGCGCATTTTCCAAATGCTTGCTCAATAATCGGGATGTATTTTAAAAAGCTGTTGGCAACAATGATCAGCTCACCAGAACGGTTTAAATACTGTGGAGCCTGTGCCAGAAGGGTTTCTGTTGCACTGTAGCTCGTATCCAAGCCTGAGTGGAATGGTGGGTTGCTGATAATGAATTGATAGCCTTGCGCTGTATCAGAGTAGACGTCAGAAGCGAAAACTTTGCCCGTTAAGCCGTTTGCTTCCAGAGTTGCTTGGCTAGACGCCACTGCAAATGCACTGATGTCACACATCTCAAGTTCAATACCAGGGTTGCGAGAGGCCATCACTGCACCGAGTACACCGGCACCGCAACCGAAGTCCAGCACTTTCCCCTTCAAGGTTGGCAAAGTATCGAGCAGAAGTTGGCTACCGACATCGAATTCACCATGGCTAAAGACACCTGGTAGGCTTTTAACTGTAAGAGACTGCTCACCAATGTTCACCGTGTAGGTTTTAAACCAGTCTTGCAGGTTAAATGCGGCTGGCTGTTCAAAGCATTGACCCCAGTAGAAAGAGCAACGACGCGCTGAATCGTATTTTGCGACCTTACCGTAAGCGGCAAACATTTTCTCAATGCTTTTTACGCCAGAGCGGTTCTCGCCAACCACAACAATCTCAGTATCTTTGCCTAGTTTGGCAAACAGCATCGCCAGCAAAAACTCAGCTTCAGCTTTTGCTTTTGGCCAGTACAACATCACTAAGTCAGCTTTGGTCTCTTCGGTAAACTCAGCACCGTAAAAACGTTGAATAGTGCTGTAGCCTTCAAGCTGACGGTAGTAGCTGTAGTTTGAAGTAAATACAGAAACAGACTCACAGTGTTTTGCTAACTCAACAGGGAATAAGTCTTCAGCCTCACCGGCAACTAAAACATGTTTGCCTTCAAAGTAGGCAAGTTGGCGCTCAGCAATCTGGCTTGGGGCAATATAAGCTGACATAGGACACTCTATTGAATTGTTAGCAAAAAATGAGGGCGGATTTTCGCATAATCCGCCCAAAGCTTGAAGTGTTTAATACTCGTTCGGCAAGTAAGTGATTGAAGAGCGGTTTAACTCTTGTCTTGCTGATTTAAAAAGTCCTTAAACTCTTCATCGTAGATGTTAAATAGAACAATGGTAATCGCAAAAATCAGCGGGCCGTAGATAAGACCAATCAGTCCGAATAGTTGGATACCACCCAGTAGCGAGAAGAAAATCATCAGGGTGTTCATACCCGCACTGCCTTGCATTAACAGCGGTCGTAGTAGGTTATCTATCGAACCAACAATTGCCACGCAGTAAACCGTTAGGAAGATAGCCCAAGTCGTGTCACCGGTTAAGAACAAGTAAGCCGCCGCTGGGATCCAGATTAGCGCAGTACCGACCACCGGGATGAAAGAGGCAAAGCCCATCATGGTGCCCCAGAACAGTCCTGGGAAGCCTGCAACCCACATACCGAAACCACCAGCTATACCTTGTGCGATTGCAGTTAGGAATGATCCCATCACTGCTGATTTTGATACTTGCTCAATCTCAGCGAGAAGCTTGTCTTCTTGGCTGCGAGACAGAGGAAGAATGTGGCGAACCACACTGATGATTTTGTCATGGTCTCTAAGTAGGAAGAACAGAACGAACAGCATCAAGAAGAAATCCATCAAGAAGTTGGTCGCATCACCAAGGATCTTTGCACTGATGCCGACAAGCTTAGAGCCAAAGCTCGTCGCGAACTCGCCAACTTTCTGTGCGATAGCCTTCGGTTCAATGTTATCGAAAGGCAGGTAGTTATTAATGAAAGATAGCGCTTTAACTACGATAGGGTGCTCAAATAGGGTTTGAATCCCGCCATGGGTGACCCATTGATAGGTGTTCTGAGAAAATAGAGAGCCTTGCTGCACAATCGCTGCAAATACTGCCAGTAAAGGGATAACAATAATAAAGGTTAAGATCACACAAGATAGCAATGAGACGAGGTTTGCTTTATTTGGGATCTTCTTTTCAAGCCACTCATGGATCGGAAACATTAACAGTGAAATGATGAAGGCCATCACGATTGAATTAACGTAAGGTTCTATAAGTAGGTAACAAGCATAAGCCGCGGCGAGCAGCGCAATGATGATTACCCAGTGACTGGAATTGATTTTAATTTTTTCTGACACGGTAATGGTCTCTATATTTGCGTTCTGAGTTTATAATGGCTGCAAAACAGAGAGTTAGCAATGAGGAGTTTTGATAATGGGATGCTGTAATAAAGATAAGAAATGCCAAGATGAAGAGCAGCAAACGAAAAAAGAGATCCCTTGGTTCAGAATGTTCCTTGGTACGCTGATGCTGTTGGTTTTCTTGTTCTGGGAACGTTAAGCGCTTTGCCGGCATAGGTGACGGATAAGAAAGGGGGATTTCCCCTCAGAAGCTTAGTGCTCTCTATTAAAAAGGGCTGCGTTAATGCAGCCCTAAATTCAATCAGTTAGCGACGTATTAGCGCTTTTGATTATTTGCTTTCTGCAGCAATAATAGCAAGAGAACGGTCAGCAGCTTCTAGTGTCGCTTCAATCTCTTTTGAACCGTGAGCAAGAGAAGTAAAGCTTGCTTCGAATGCTGAAGGTGCAAGGTATACACCGTGATCTAGCATTAGGTGGAAGAAGCGCTTGAAGCGTTCTACATCACACTTAGTTACATCTTCGTAGCACGTTACCGCTTCTTGCTCAGTGAAGAAGAAACCAAACATGCCACCAACTTGGTGAACTAGCATTGGAATACCGTGCTTGTCAGCAAGTTGCTTGAAGCCATTCGCTAGCTGCTTAGTTTTTGATGCTAGACGCTTCTCGTTGCCTTCTTCACGCAGAAGGTTCAGACATGCATAGCCCGCAGCCATTGCTACTGGGTTACCTGAAAGAGTACCCGCTTGGTAAACTGGGCCCGTTGGTGCGATGTATTGCATCACGTCTTTACGACCACCAAAAGCACCCACTGGCATACCGCCACCGATCACTTTACCAAGACACGTTAGGTCTGGCTTGATGTTGTAGTAAGCCTGCGCACAGCCTTCAGCAACACGGAAACCTGTCATCACTTCATCAAAGATCAGTAGCGCACCTTCTTGGTCACAGATCTCACGTAGACCTTCGTGGAAGCCTTCTACTGGCGGAATACAGTTCATGTTACCCGCTACAGGCTCAACGATGATACAAGCGATCTCACCTTTGTTTGCTTCAAACAGCTCACGTACAGAGTCTAGGTTGTTGAATGTTGCCGTTAGTGTGTGTTTAGCGAAGTCTGCAGGTACGCCTGGAGAGCTTGGCTGACCAAGAGTCAGAGCGCCAGAACCTGCTTTTACAAGTAGGCTGTCTGCGTGGCCATGGTAACAGCCTTCAAACTTAAGAATTTTGTCACGACCAGTAAAGCCACGAGCAAGGCGAATTGCACTCATCGTTGCTTCAGTACCTGAGCTAACCATACGTAGTTGTTCCATTGAAGGAACCATTTCAGACACAAGCTCAGCCATTTTGATTTCAGTTTCAGTTGGAGCACCGAAGCTAAGACCACGTTGAGCCGCTTCAATTACTGCATCACGGATAACAGCGTGGTTGTGACCAAGGATCATTGGACCCCAAGAGCCAACGTAGTCGATATATGCTTTACCATCAGCATCAAAAATAAGTGGGCCATCAGCGCGTTCAACGAAGATTGGAGAACCACCTACGCCATTGAATGCACGAACTGGAGAGTTTACGCCACCAGGAATAGTTTGCTGTGCTTTTTCGTACAGCTCTGCTGATTTGGTCATTGATATATCCTCTTTTGACTGTCGGACCAATTGGCAGGCATTGTACCTATCCATAATCCAACTAGGAATGGTTTAGCTGATATAATCGCCCGAATCTGATTATTTTGTGTGGTTGCACATTCATTTTGTTTTTATTTGATGAGTTTTTAGCAGGAAAAACGGCGATCAGGTGGTGAATACTTGAACGTTTCAGTCAGGTATTGGATAATCAGCAGAATATAAGAAAATACTCAACAACTATGGTCTCGAATTAGATTTGTATCATGTTGTTTTTGACACAGGTAAGAGAGGTTGTCGTGAGCGAAGCAAATATCCCATTGTCTTTTTCTGATGCAGCAGCTACCCGCGTACAAACGCTGATTGCTGAAGAAGAAAACCCAGAGCTAAAACTGCGTGTATACATTACAGGTGGTGGTTGTAGTGGTTTCCAATACGGCTTCACATTCGATGAAAAAGTAAATGATGGCGACACTACTATTGTAAACAGTGGTGTAACACTGGTTGTCGATCCAATGAGCCTACAATACCTAATGGGTGGTGTGGTTGATTACACAGAAGGCCTAGAAGGCGCACGTTTCTTTGTGAACAACCCAAATGCAACAACTACATGTGGTTGTGGTGCATCATTCAGCGTATAGGCCGAGATTAACGTCGCTTAATTGAAAGCCATATTCGAAGCATCGTAAACGCCGGACTAATGTTCGGCGTTTTTGTTTTTTTACCCTTTCATTTTTACTTCCCTTTAGTACACGGCATATTTTTCAAACTGTCGATAGTGTCCAACTTCATTTGTCCTCGGTCTGTTAAGGTTACTCATGTGCATCAGGAAGTTGCACACGACGCGATTGAGCTAATTTACGCGCCTAATGCGCCAGAAAAGGATTTGCTATGCCCACTCTATTTTCTAATTCGCCACTTTTTCAGAAACTTAGGCAGCCGTGGTTGGTCTCTCTGACTTTGGTCATACTGCTTTCTATCTGGCTGGGTTTAGGTGTGGGACAAGCCGAAGAGTCGCCTGAGCGAAAAGCGACAGAGATTCCATTAGCCAAGGTTTCTTACCAAACATTTACGTCATTACCCACATTTAGAACCATTGATTTATACGGTCGAACAGCACCAGATCGACACGCACGCCTAGGCGCAGAAGTTGCAGGAAAGGTCGTCAGACTGAACGTTGCCAAGGGTGATAGCGTTAAAGTGGGGCAAGCCATTGCTCAGATTGATCAAGGCGACTTGGAAATACAGTTAGAGCGGGCATCGGCTCTGTATCGCCTAAAGCAGAAAGAATTTAAAGCGGCGCAGTCACTTAAGAAAAGAGGGCTGCAAGGGGAAATTGCTTACACCACTGCAGAGGCTTCGTTAACAGAAGCGAAAGCTATGATGCGCAATGCGGAGTTGGCTTTAAAGAATACTGTGATTACTTCGCCTTTCTCGGGTGTGGTTCAAGATTTAATGGTCGAGCTCGGTGATTTCGTTGGAGTTGGCGACCCCGTTGCTAGTGTGATTGACCTCGACCCTCTGGTGATTGAAGCGGACGTCAGTGAGCGTCATATTCAGCATCTGTTAGTTAATCAAGACGCATTAGTTCGTCTACTTGGCAGAGATGAAGTGGAAGGGCGCTTACGTTATGTGTCTCGAATCTCTTCAGCTTCTACCAATACTTTCCCAATCGAAATTGAAATCGATAACTCTAAAGGCCTACTGCCCGCAGGTGTGAGCGCTGAAGTGAAGCTCAATCTAGAAACACGAGATGCTATTAAGGTGACACCAGCGATGCTGGCATTGGATGAAGCCGGAAATCTCGGGGTTAAAACATTGGTGTCAGTCGGTGATACACCAAGCGTGAAATTTGTCGGTATACAGCTCGTTAAGGCAGAGCAAGATGGCGTTTGGCTCACTGGGCTAGGGCAACAGGTTGACATTATTACCGTCGGACAAGGCTTTGTACGTGATGGTGATTCGGTGATTGCAGTTGAGCAAGGTGCTGATCTCTCAAGTTCAGTGGCTGAGTAGGAGGTAATCGATGTATTCAATTATTGATGCAGCCTTGTCTCGTGCTCGCACCATGCTGTCTCTGTTGGCACTCATCTTGGTCGCAGGTGTTATTACCTATATCACGATCCCTAAAGAATCGAGCCCAGATATCACCATTCCGATTATCTACGTTTCAGTTGGGCACCAAGGGATCTCACCAACCGATGCTGAGCGATTGTTGGTACGACCTATCGAGCAAGAACTTAGATCCATCGAAGGCGTAAAAGAGATGAATTCAACCGCCGCAGAAGGGCATGCTTCTGTGGTGTTGGAATTTAATGTTGGGGTTGATCTTACCAAAGCGATGGCAGATGTACGTGACGCCGTTGATCTTGCCAAACCAAAACTTCCAGAAGACAGTGACGAGCCGACCGTTAATGAAGTAACCCTCGCTTCTGAGGACCCAGTGCTATCTGTCGTGTTATTCGGCACCGTTCCTGAACGCACCATTGTACAAATTGCCCGAGAGCTAGGAGATAAATTAGAGAGCTATCGCCAAATACTAGAGGTCGATATTGCAGGTGATAGAGAAGACATCGTTGAAATCATCGTAGATCCTCTGCTTATGGAAAGTTACAGCCTAGACCAAGCGGATATCTACAATTTGATTGCATTGAATAATCGAGTGGTTGCCGCCGGTTTTGTCGATACGGGTTATGGCCGTTTCTCAGTCAAAGTGCCTTCGGTGTTTAACTCTTTAAGAGATGTGCTTGAGTTACCGATCAAAGTGGATGGTAAACAGGTCGTTACTTTTGGTGATGTGGCGACAGTACGCCGGGCGTTTCGAGACCCAGAGAGCTTTGCTCGCTTAGATGGTAAGTCTGCCGTGGTCTTGGATATCAAGAAGCGTGCTGGTGAGAACATCATTGAAACGGTTGAGCTGGTGAAAGCGGTAATGGCTAGCGCTCAGCAGCAAGCTGAATGGCCAAATAACTTGCTGGTCAAGTACACCAAGGATGAATCTAAAGATGTGAAGATCATGCTCAATGATCTGCAAAACAATATCTTATCCGCCATTATTCTGGTGGTGATCGTTATCATCGCTATTCTTGGTGTGCGTACGGCTTTGCTAGTGGGTATTTCTATTCCCGGCTCATTCCTAACAGGGTTACTCGTCCTCTCGGTATTCGGTTTGACCGTTAACATCGTAGTGCTGTTTTCGCTGATTATGGCAGTTGGAATGTTGGTGGACGGTGCGATTGTGGTGACTGAATTCGCAGATAGACGGATGCAAGAGGGAGAAGGGCGTAAAGATGCCTACCGAGATGCAGCCAAACGGATGGCATGGCCGATTACCGCCTCTACTGCAACGACTTTAGCGGCGTTTGCTCCGCTGTTGTTCTGGCCTGACGTGACGGGCGAATTCATGAAGTTCTTACCGCTAACTCTGATCGCGACTTTAACGGCTTCATTGATTATGGCGCTGTTATTTGTGCCCGTTTTAGGTGGCTTAATTGGTAAACCTCAGTACGTTTCGCCTAAGAATCAAGCTCGAATGGTCGCCTTGCATAACGGCGACTTTTCTCAAGCGACAGGCTTAACTAAGGCGTATTACCACACACTTTCTTTAGCGATTAAGCATCCGTTTAAAATTCTCTTTAGCGCGATATTGCTTGCGGTTGCAGTCGGATTTACTTACTCCAAAGCTGGCTTAGGTGCCGAGTTTTTCCCAGAGGTCGATCCGCCATTCTTTAACGTTAAAGTGCGCTCGCATGGCGATCTCTCTATTCAAGAAAAAGATGACATCATGCGTGATCTTGAGCAAGTGATGCTGAATCATGAAGAGTTCGATAGCGTTTATACGCGTACCGGTGGTGACGACCAGATTGGCTTGATCTCGATTACGCCGGTTGACTGGCAATATCGCCGTAGCGTGAAAGCGATCATTGAAGAGTTAAAGCAACAAACCGACCAATATGCTGGCGTTGAGATCGAATATAAGTTCCCAGACGCAGGGCCTCCGGTTGAAAATGACTTGGTGATCGAGCTCTCAGCTAAAACACCAGAGCAGCTTAATCAGGCAGCAAAAATCGTAAGAAGCTGGGCGGATGGTAATCGAACACTGACCAATATCAGCGATACAGCAAGTAAAGATGGTATCGATTGGAAAGTGGATATTCGCCGTGACGATGCCGCGCGTTTTGCCGCTGATGCTACCTTGGTGGGGAATACCGTTCAATTCGTCACTAATGGATTAAAGATTGGTGATTATCTTCCTGATGATTCATCGGAAGAGGTCGATATCTTAGTTCGCTACCCCAATGATAAGCGTGATATTGGACGCTTCGACCAGCTAAGAGTCAAAACGCCAGCTGGTTTGGTTCCAATAACTAATTTTGCTCAGATCATTCCAGACCACAAGCAAGACACCATCAAACGTCTTGATGGCAAGCGAGTCGTCAACATCATGGCAGATATGGAAGAAGGGTATAACCTTGCTCTCGAGCTACCAAAGATCGAGCAGGCGTTAAGTGAACTAGGGCTTCCAGATAGCGTAGACTTTCGTATTCGCGGTCAAAATGAAGAGCAAGAGAACTCGTCAGCCTTTTTGCAAACTGCATTCTTAGTGGCACTAGCGGTGATGGCTTTGATTCTGATTACTCAGTTTAATAGCTTCTATCAAGCGTTCCTGATTCTAAGTGCCGTGTTGTTCTCTACCGTTGGTGTATTTGTAGGTTTGCTTATCTTCCAGCGCCCGTTTGGCATCGTGATGTCGGGCATTGGAGTGATTGCGCTCGCCGGCATAGTGGTGAACAACAATATTGTGTTGATTGATACTTATAACCAGTTAATCAAAAGAGGCTTAGATAAGCGAGATGCGATTTTAAGAACGGGTGTTCAGCGTTTAAGACCTGTGATGCTGACGACGGTTACGACTATTTTAGGTTTAATGCCGATGGTGTTAGAGATGAACATCGATCTGATTAATCAAAAGATAGAATTCGGCGCGCCGAGTACGCAGTGGTGGTCACAGCTTGCGACCGCGATAGCCGGTGGTTTGGCGTTCGCCACGGTGCTGACCTTGGTGCTGACTCCTTGTTTGTTGATGCTAGGGCGAAACAACAAATCCGAAAAACAGTAGCAATCGTAGTTTGAAGAGCATAAAAAAGAGCGCCTGATGGGCGCTCTTTTCGTTTTTCTATTTTGCTCTGAAGCTACAAGCTACAAGCTACAGGTCTTGAACTTTCTAGTTCGTCGCTAGTAACTGGCCGTATCGCTCAAGGTTTTTCAATCGAATCTCTGAGTTTGCAATAAAGGTTGCTTTTGCCTTACCTGTTAAGGATTTAGATTGAGGTAACTTCACAGTACGCGCATTCTTGTGAACGCCATTAACTAAGAACTCGTAGTGCAAGTGTGGGCCAGTTACACGACCTGTACCGCCCAGAGTACCAATCGTTTGACCTTGCTTGACTCGTTGCCCTGTTTTCACCATTCGCTTCTTCATGTGCAAGTACTTAGTGATGTAAGTATTGCTGTGTCGGATGAACACATAGTTACCGTTGAACTGGTTGTAGCCAGATTTCTGCACGATACCATCACCTGCTGCCCAGATAGGTGTACCAACAGGTGCTGCATAGTCGGTGCCTCGGTGAGCACGAACCTTACCTGTTACTGGGTGTTTTCGGCGTGGGTTGAAGTTCGAGGTGACACGACGAAAATCGATAGGAGAGCGCAGGAAGGCTTTCTTCATCGCTCGGCCGTTTTCGTCGTAGTAGTTACCGCTTTTATCGTCTAATACCGCAGTAAATGAATCGCCTTGGTTGGTAAAAATGGCTGCCATGATCTTGCCACGGCCAATCACTTCACCTTCAACCACTTTCTCTTGGTATAAGATTTTAAAGCTGTCGTTCTTACGAATATCCAATGCAAAGTCGATATCCCAACCAAAGATACCCGCAAGCTCCATGATTTGGTTAGCGGTTAAGCCTGCGCTGACACCAGCATTCCAGAAGTTAGAGGTGATATTGGCTTCGGCATAGTTGTATTGATAAGCGACTTCTTTTTTATCAAAACTTGAAGTGAATGAATCGCCGGATTTGGTGATTTTGAAGCTTTCAAACGCGCTTAGTTGTCGTTTGAGCTGAATAAGGTCGTTGTTTTCATCGAAGCCGAATTGCAGCACATCACCAGGTCTTAGATTCGAGAGCTGCTTTTTGATGTCTTTATTGGTATTGAGAAGGTTGAGTAACAAGCGGTATGAGAGACCAATACGTTCAAATAAAACAGAAGTGCTTTCGCCAGAGCGAACTGTGTATTTTTCCCAGCTAAGGACAGCTGTTGGTGGTGCGTCATTCGAGCTTACGAGCGCGGAAGCATCGATGCTCAAAGGGTAGTGTTTTCCTACGACAAGTGCGCCCGTATCGTCGCGTAAGCTGTTGACGTCGGGAAGTAAGAAAATCGCTATGAAAATTATGGCACTAAAAAATGCGATAAAAGCCCGGTGCAATATAGGAAGGCGTGCAAAAATAGACAACATGTTCCGGTTCGTTCTGTAAATATTATGAAAATCGGCGACGGAATAGTGTAACTGGTTTCAAAATACATCGCTATTCAAGTAAGATGTCTAACTATTATATTTTTGCCAAATCTGTGGGAGTGAACAAGAATGGCGAGTATTGAAGCTGCACTAGCCGAGATCAAACGTGGCGTAGAAGAACTAATTCCAGAAGACGAGCTGATTGCTAAATTAAAAGAAGGTCGTCCTTTACGCATTAAACTGGGTGCCGATCCAACGGCTCCAGATATCCACCTAGGCCATACGGTTATCTTTAACAAGCTTCGTGCTTTCCAAGAGCTTGGTCATGAAGTGACATTCCTGATTGGTGATTTCACTGCAATGGTTGGTGACCCATCAGGTAAAAACTCAACGCGTCCACCACTAAGCCGTGAAGACGTATTGAAGAATGCTGAAACTTACAAAGAGCAAGTATTCAAAATTCTAGATCCTGCGAAAACACAAATTCGCTTCAACTCTGAGTGGCTATCTGACCTTGGCGCAGAAGGCATGATTCGTCTTGCTTCTAACCAAACTGTTGCTCGTATGCTTGAGCGTGATGACTTCAAAAAGCGTTACGCTGGTGGTCAACCGATCGCTATCCACGAGTTCATGTACCCACTTCTACAAGGTCACGATTCAGTTGCACTAGAGAGCGACGTTGAGCTTGGCGGTACTGACCAGAAGTTCAACCTGCTAATGGGGCGTGAACTGCAAAAAGCGGCAGGTCAAAAACCACAAGCGGTACTGATGATGCCACTGCTTGTTGGTCTAGACGGCGTTAAGAAGATGTCTAAGTCAGCACACAACTACATCGGTATTAGCGAAGCACCAAGCGAGATGTTTGGTAAGATCATGTCTATCTCTGATGACCTAATGTGGAGCTACTACGAGCTACTGTCTTTCCGCCCGCTTGAAGAAGTGGCAGAGCTGAAAGCTGGCGTTGAAGCGGGTAATAACCCACGTGACGTTAAAGTACTTCTGGCTAAAGAGATCATTGCTCGTTTCCACAGTGAAGCAGATGCTGATGCAGCAGAGCAAGAATTCGTTAACCGCTTTGCTAAAAACCAAGTGCCAGATGATATGCCTGAGTTCGAATTCGAAGCGGGTCTGCCAATCGCTAACGTTCTAAAAGAAGCGGGTCTAGTAAACTCGACTTCTGATGCGATGCGTATGATCAAGCAGGGTGCTGCTAAGATCGAAGGCGAGAAAGTTGAAGACAACAAACTGGTACCTGAAGCGGGTACTGCAGTTTACCAAGTAGGTAAGCGTAAGTTTGCTCGTATTACTATCAAGTAATAACGCACATCAATGATTGAATAAAAGGCATCTACGGGTGCCTTTTTTATTGACACAAAGTTGACGAAGAAATTTTTACTGGATTGCTACACTATGCGCGCTGTCGAGCTGACAGTAATTTTGGAGATTTTTATGAACAATACCGACCATCCTCCTAGTTTGAATGGAGAAGAATAACCTGTCTCGGTATTGATCTATTGTCCTGCCGTTCAGGTAGGGTATCTTTGTTTTCCCCTCATTCTTTTCCACACTCTAGATTCTAACAAGTAGACACATCAGTGATTTAAGCTCTTGGTGCGCTCAGTTATATGCTTTATGTATCGAGTTATACGCTCTTGGTGTACACCGCTTTATGTTTGTGAAGCACTCACTGTAGGCTACTTGTTTTGATGGTCGTTACCTTTGCCAATCGGGAGATTCGCCATGACGGTAATGAACAACACTTTTTTATCTATTGAAGCTCTGTACTCAGAGCAAGACATCCAAGCTGTATCAAATGCATTTCAGCAATATGGGCGTGAACAGCAGGTCAGGCTTTTGAACTGTATGCCGCTTGAAGATGCAGTACTTGTATTAGGGCAATGCTCTCTAAGTACGATTCAAGCTCTACTTAGTGAGCTAGAGGAGCAAGGCTTTGAAAAGCGTTCGCGACATCTAGCTCACCAACTAGGGCTAATCTATTCAGAGGTTGAACCTCAACAGGGTTACCTTTCTACTGGTGTATTAAGCCATGTTAGACAGCGTATTGGTTGGATTATTTCGCTGGCGCTTCTAGGTATCGTTTCTGGTCTTATTATCGCTCAGTACGAAGACATTCTAAGCCAATTGGTGCTTCTGGCTATTTATATGCCAGTCATTGCCGCGGCGGGAGGTAACACGGGAACCCAAGCCGCCACTCTGGTAATTAGAGCCTTAGCCACTGGTGAGTTGAAGAAACGCCAGTGGGCCAATGTTCTATGGAAAGAGTTTAGAGTGGCTATTTGTTTAGCGCTGGCGATTGCCGCGGTAATGATTGGACGTATCTTGCTGTTCAGCGAAAACCAATCCACCGGTGGTTATGACATCAATATGATTGCCTTTGCTATCGCCGTTGCTCTGTTTATTCAGGTGACAATATCAACGGTTCTCGGTGGTGGGTTGCCTATCGTTGCTCGTTTGTTCAAGTTGGATCCTGCGGTGTTGGTGAGCCCAGTATTAGCGTCTATAGTCGACATCTCAGGGATGTGGATCTATTTCACTGTCGTAAATGCGTTTTTAGGCATTGCCTAGCGCTTATATAACAGCACTTCGAAAAGAAAAATGGCGCTGAAGATTTAAGATCTTCAGCGCCATTTTTTATTGTGTTATAAACCGCTTATAACAAACTGCTCGTTATTTGGGCTGGTTCTGTGTTTGACTGTATTCAACCACATCTTTATAAAAATCACGTTCAAACTGCGTAATCGGTGCTTCCACTGGTTTGTCTGGGTCTTGTTCTTCAGGGAAGTAATCACGAACAAACTGTACAAACAGAGAGCTTGGCTTCCCTGACTCATCTAAACCGTATCCAGCCATATTATACGTTCCGTACAAAGAACCACTCTTAGCGATGATGTTGCCTTGAATCGGTGTCTTCCTCATGCTTTGTCGGTACTTAAGCGTCCCATTGATACCCGATGTCGGCATGGCTTCGATTAGGTTGAGCTGTGAGTCGTTTTCCCAGATATAACGAAGCACTTTAGCCATGGTCTGCGATCTCATTCGGTTGTTTCTCGATAAACCAGAACCATCAACGAGCTGCGCTTTGCTTAGGTCGATATTCGCTTTAGTCAGTAGTATCTGTTTTATTGCTTCAGTACCGTTATTGAAACTGCCCGGCTGCACATAAAATCTTGCTCCCAAGGTTTTGGTGAGATTGTCTGCGATCAGGTTGTCTGATTTTTTTAGCATGGTATCGAGCAGCTTTGGAAGTTTCGCTGAGTGATGGCTAGCCACTAATGTTGTTTTGTTGGTGCCTTCTTTGGCTCCAATGATTACATCACCCTTTACTTGTATTTTCAGCTCTTTAAGTAGTGAGTTCACCACTTGAGAGGTGTAAAGCTCAGGATTTTGAATGGCGAACTTTAGTGGTAACGGCTTTTTACGTTCCACTAAGCAACCAGAGAGCGTGTACGAGTTATCTGGCGTGGTGATGAGCTCTAAGTCGCACTGGGTAGCTTTTTGTCCAGAGCGCGTGACAGTGGCAGCATTGGTTGTCACGTCTATTGGATAATGGGCTGGGATATAGACGCGAGTGCTGCCGTTATCCTTTGTATAAATAGAGGCTTGGGCACAGTTGCTGTCTAAGGTCATCGCACTAGAGGGCGCGCTGTAACAAACGCCTAGAATGTCCCAAGGCCAACCAACCGCTCGTTGATAGCCGGTATAAGCGGTGTTATCTAGGTATAAATTGCCTTTAATGGTTCTAGATTGAGACTTAGCGTACTGAGCTAGCAGGCTTTTTAGCTGTTCACGTTGCAAGGTTGGGTCGCCGCTAAATGAAATGATCGAATCATTGCCAGAACGAACAATACTGGTGGTGTAATGAAAATTGTCTCCTAGCTCTAATTTAGCTGCTAAAGCCGTCACCAGTTTTAACGTACTAGCAGGAGGATAAAAGTCATCGCTATTGGAATTAAGCTCGCTCGAATCATCGCTTAACGATTGGAGGATCAAACTCGTACTACTACCATCGGGCAGTGTATCAAGAGGGGCGTATGCGAAAGCGTTAACAGATAAAGCGCTAATGGAAAAACTACATAGCAGTAGTGTGGATAGAAGGCGCATAGAAGATTGTCTTGGATGGCTGATGTTTTCAGTATACAGATATAAAAAACGCCCGCTAGAGAGCGGGCGTTTTGATTCTCAATTAACTAATGAATCATTAGTAATTAGAATTAGAAGTCGTAACGTAGACCTAGAGCTAGCTCGTCTTCAGCGTCTGCTTTAGATGCAGGGCCGTTAACAAGACCAACAGAACCTAGCTTGTCACCTTCAGAGATTAGGTTGAAGTTGTACGAGATGTACGTACGGAAGTTAGGCTTGAAGTAGTAAGTAGCATCGATTGCAACGTTGTCAGCTGAAGTTTCACCGTCAGTTTCTGCGTTGTTGTACGTTAGTGTGAATGCTGTTTTTTCTAGCGTGTATGCTGTCGCGAATTCGTAACCAGTGTAATCACCGTTCTTCTTCGCTAGCTCACCGTCTGTGAATGTACCAGCAAAGTATAGAGCGTCAGTACGGAAAGATGCCGCTAGCATGTACTCGTTTTGCTCGTCTTGATCAGCGTAACCAGCACCTAGCTTAAAGCCAGAATCGCCGATTGCGTAGATACCAGATAGAGAGTAGCCGTCAGCGTTGTTGTCTACGAACTCACCAGAAGCGTTCTCTGAACGGTCAGCAAAACGGTAGCTTGCTTTAACGCCAAGGTCTTGGAATTGACCTTTGTATGAAACCATGTTGTCTGAACGGTCTGCTACAGCAATTTTCATTGCCGCAGAGTTACCGTGGTAAGACATGATATCGGTAAAGTCTGTGATAACACCTAGTGCACCGTCGTTTTTACCGTAAGTAACTTCACCGAAGTTACCGCCGATACCAGCGTAAGTGTAACGGTTAGTAATGTCACCGTCGTTGTTATCAGTAGAGCCGCCGTTTTCAGCTGTTGTGAATTCGCCTTCGTAGAAACCAACACCGTATAGGCCGTCTTGGATTTCAACTTTACCTAGGAAGTTAAGACGTACACGTGTTTTGTCTTCAGCTTTGCCGTCTTTTAGAGATAGACGAGCTTCAGCACGACCACCGATCTCTAGAGAAGTGCCGTTTGAGCTGTATACAGAAGTGCCGTCGATACCACCAGCTTGTTTACCATCCGCTGCTACTGCGTTAGTAGCAAGAGCTGCAGCAGACACAGCAAGCGCGATCATAGTCTTGTTCATGTTATTATTTCCTAATTACTGTCCATAGAAGTTTTTATTAAGGATTTGAACCCTTTTGTGTATTGCCCGTATTAATCAGGCTTCATAACCATGATTAGAACAGAAGTCTGAAAAATGCCAGTGCAATCCATGGGTTACTTTTTACCTCTAAAGTTCCATTGTCAGTTAGTAAAATGATATAAAACTAAAAAATGAACACTGTTTTATTATATTTGTTGTTGTTTAAGTTTTTGTTTTATAGTGATTTTTACAAAAGTGTGATCTGCGTTTATTTTGTTTGTTTTTTGTTTTTTTAGGTATTTATTTTTCAGCTTATTGATGGGGAGGTTATTATTCATTTTTGTGATGTCAGTAATTTAGACCTAGATACAGCTTTTAAAACGCAAAGTGGAATAAAGATGATTTAGCCATAAAGTTTGTTTACACTAAGCCAAATCGTTTTGTTTCTACTACCCAATAAAATACGTTGGGTGTATTTATGTTGGCCAAAGAAAGCTTTGGCATAGAGGTAAAAAATGGAAAAGGTTCCAATGACAGTACGTGGCGCTCAGCAGCTACGTGACGAATTAGATCGCCTACTTAAGCTACGCCCTGTTATCTCAGCAGCTATTGGTGAAGCACGTGAACTAGGTGATTTAAAAGAGAACGCTGAATACCATGCAGCTCGTGAAGAGCAGGGTATCTGTGAAGCTCAAATCCGCGACATTGAATACAAACTTTCAATGGCTCAGATCATCGATGTAACTCAGATGGAAAATACGGGTAAGATTATCTTTGGTACAACAGTCACTCTGATTGATGTTGATACAGACGAAGAGTACCGTTACCAAATCGTTTCTGAAGACGAAGCCGATATCAAAACTGGCCGTATCTCAGTGAAATCACCAATTGCTCGTGGTCTTATCGGTAAGATGGAAGGCGACGAAGTGATGATTTCGACTCCTGGCGGTGATAAAGATTACGAAATTGACAAAGTAGAATATATCTAATTGAATTTTCTTTGTTTCTGATAAGTAAAAAGGTCGCTAAATGCGACCTTTTTCGTTTCTCACGCTACACTAAAAGATAAGCGCACTGGCTATCCCTTTGTGAAGTTAGCTTATTATATAGCTAACTTACTTACGTGGAATCTCGATTTTACGTGCTTCTGATTGACGGAATAGTACTAGAACTTTACCGATAGTCTGTACTTTCTCAGCTTTAGTTTCACGTACAATTGCATCGATAATTAGCTGCTTAGTTTCACGGTCTTCTGATGCAACTTTAATTTTGATCAGTTCGTGGTGGTCTAGAGCTAATTCGATTTCCGCTAGAACAGCTTCAGTAAGTCCATTTGCGCCCATTAGCACTACAGGTTTTAAACTGTGAGCTAGGCCCTTTAGATGCTGCTTTTGTTTGGTACTTAGGTTCATTACGCGGCCAATTTTCTTTACTATTAGGGTTGAAAAAACCTATTTTAACGCCATCTAATGCTGAAGACTATAATTTATTCGGCAATTAGTACTTTCCTCCACTTTAGGTATCCAATGAGCAAACAGAAACACTCGGCCAGTTCAGGCCGTTGGTTGAAGGAACACTTCGACGACAAGTACGCAAACGAAGCAAGAAAGAAAGGCTATCGCTCACGTGCTTATTTCAAAATGGAAGAGATTCAAACGAAAGATAAATTGCTGTCTCCAGGGATGACCGTTGTGGATTTAGGTGCAGCGCCTGGTGGTTGGTCTCAATATGCTGCTAAGATTGTTGGAGACAACGGACAAATCATTGCGTGTGACTTGCTACCAATGGATCCGATTGCTGGCGTTAGCTTCTTACAAGGCGATTTTCGCGAAGACGCTGTTCTTGAAGCCTTATTGGAACGTATACAACCAAACATGGTTGATGTCGTGATGTCAGATATGGCACCTAATATAGCGGGCAACAACTCTGTAGATCAGCCTAGAGCTATGTATTTAGTTGAATTAGCTTTGGATATGTGTCGACAAGTTCTAGCTACCGATGGTAGTTTTGTTGTAAAAGTATTCCAAGGCGAAGGGTTTGATCAATACGTTAAAGACGTCCGTGAGATGTTTAAAACGGTGAAAGTCAGAAAACCCGACTCTTCTCGAGCTCGTTCTCGTGAAGTGTTTATCGTAGCCACTGGTTACAAAGGTTAACGATTCTCTTCCAAGAGTGAGAGTTAACAATATGGCTACAGGTTACAAACTGTAGTACCCTACCTTTAATTACAATTAGTTATCGAGAGGCTGACACCTTGAGTGACATGGCAAAAAATTTAATTCTGTGGCTTGTTATCGCAGTAGTGTTGATGTCGGTATTCCAGAGCTTTGGCCCTGGGGAGAGTAACGGCAGAGCAGTAGATTACACCACGTTTGTACAGGAAGTTGGCCAAGGCCAGATTCAAGACGCACAGTTCAATAACAGCGAAATCACTTTCACACGTCGTGGCGGTGGTGCTAAGTATGTAACTTACATGCCTGTTTATGATCAAAAGCTACTTGATGACTTAATTAATCAAAACGTAAAAGTTCAGGGCACACCACCTGAAGAGCAGAGCCTACTTGGCACTATCTTCATCTCATGGTTCCCGATGATCTTACTGATTGGTGTATGGATTTTCTTCATGCGTCAAATGCAAGGCGGTGGCGGCGGTAAAGGCGCGATGTCTTTCGGTAAGAGCAAAGCTCGTATGATGAGCGAAGAACAGATCAAAACGTTGTTTGCAGATGTCGCTGGTTGTGACGAAGCAAAAGAAGACGTTAAAGAATTGGTTGATTACCTTCGCGACCCAAGTCGTTTCCAAAAGCTGGGTGGTAAGATCCCTACAGGTATCCTGTTGGTTGGTCCTCCTGGTACTGGTAAGACATTGCTTGCAAAAGCGATTGCTGGTGAAGCGAAAGTACCATTCTTTACTATTTCAGGTTCTGACTTCGTTGAAATGTTTGTGGGTGTTGGTGCATCTCGTGTGCGTGACATGTTCGAACAAGCGAAGAAAGCAGCGCCTTGTATCATCTTTATCGATGAGATCGATGCAGTAGGCCGTCAACGTGGCGCTGGTGTTGGTGGTGGTCACGATGAGCGTGAGCAAACACTGAACCAAATGCTGGTTGAGATGGATGGTTTCGAAGGTAACGAAGGTATTATCGTTATCGCAGCGACTAACCGTCCAGACGTACTAGACCCAGCACTACTTCGTCCTGGTCGTTTTGACCGTCAGGTGGTGGTTGGTCTACCAGACGTACGTGGCCGTGAGCAGATCCTTAAAGTACACATGCGTAAGGTTCCACTAGCAGGTGATGTTGAACCATCTCTTATTGCGCGTGGTACACCAGGCTTCTCAGGTGCAGACCTTGCGAACCTTGTGAACGAAGCAGCGCTATTTGCTGCTCGTGGTAACAAGCGTAATGTTTCTATGGTTGAGTTTGAACTTGCTAAAGACAAAATCATGATGGGTGCAGAGCGCCGTTCAATGGTAATGTCAGAAGAAGTGAAAGAGTCAACAGCTTATCACGAAGCCGGTCACGCGATTGTTGGTCGCCTAGTACCAGAGCATGATCCAGTGTACAAAGTGTCAATCATTCCACGTGGTCGTGCGCTTGGTGTGACGATGTACCTACCAGAGCAAGATCGTGTGAGCATGTCTCGCCAACATCTAGAGTCTATGATTTCTAGCTTGTACGGTGGTCGTCTTGCTGAAGAACTTATCTACGGTAAAGACAAAGTGTCAACTGGTGCGTCTAACGATATCGAACGTGCAACTGATATTGCTCGTAAGATGGTAACGCAGTGGGGCTTCTCTGAGAAACTTGGTCCTCTTCTTTACGCAGAAGAAGAAGGTGAAGTTTTCCTAGGTCGCGGCATGAGTCAAGCTAAGCACGTTTCTGATGACACGACTAAGCTTATCGATGAAGAGATTCGCATCCTTATCGACCGTAACTACGATAGAGCTAAGAAGATTCTTGAAGATAACATGGATATCATGCATTCGATGAAAGACGCTCTGATGAAGTTCGAAACGATCGATGCAGGTCAGATTGATGACCTAATGGAGCGTAAGCAAGAGATTCGTGACCCAGCTGGTTGGGGTGATCAGGTAAAAGCTGAGCCTGCAAAGGAAGAAGCAAAACCTGAAGCTAAGGCAGAAGAAGCTAAAGCGGAACCGAAAGCTGAAGAGTCAAAAGTTGAAGAAGTAAAATCTGAATCAGATGATGCTCAAAACAAAGATTCTTAATCGCTAAACTGTTAATTAAAACCCTGAGCACGCTCAGGGTTTTTCTGTTTATAGCCTATGGTGTTTTACCCTTTAAGATCGGCCTTCCATGATATTAAAAGCAAATAATAAAACTCTCGTGTTAGATCGCCCACATGTGATGGGTATCCTCAATGTCACCCCTGACTCTTTCTCTGATGGTGGGAAATTTAACTCGCTTGATAATGCCCTACAGCAAGCTGAACGAATGGTTCAAGCGGGCGTCAGCATTATCGATATTGGTGGAGAGTCAACTCGACCAGGCGCTCCTGATGTTTCATTAGAAGAAGAGCTTGAGCGTGTCATCCCTGCTATTAAAGCCATTCGTGCCAAGTTTGATGTGTGGATCTCGATAGATACCAGTAAAGCGGAAGTGATGCGCCAAGCTGTTGAAGCGGGCGCTGATTTGATCAATGATGTGCGCGCTTTGCAAGAGCCTGGAGCATTACAAGTCGCTGCTGATGCCAATGTTCCTATTTGCCTGATGCACATGAAAGGCCAGCCAAGAACCATGCAAGCTAACCCAAGTTATGATGATGTTCTTCAGGATGTAGAAGCATTCTTGCAAGAAAGGGTAGAAGCTTGTGAGGCGGTGGGCATTTCAAAAGAGCAGTTGATTCTTGATCCTGGCTTCGGTTTTGGTAAAACCATAGAACACAATTACCACCTATTAGCGCATCTTGAAAAGTTTCATTCGTTAGGCTTACCTGTTTTAGCGGGGATGTCGAGAAAGTCGATGATCTTTAAATTGCTAGATAAGGTTCCTGCGGATTGCATGGTCGCAAGCGTCACTTGCGCGACCATTGCCGCAATGAAAGGCGCACAAATTATTCGCGTTCATGATGTCGAGGAGACATTGGAAGCGATGAAAATAATCGAAGTGATGAATAACAATCACTAAATATAATTAAGGAAAATCACTATGTCTGATAAAAGACGTTATTTCGGCACAGATGGTGTGCGTGGCAAAGTAGGCCAGTACCCGATCACACCTGATTTTGTTCTGAAGCTTGGCTGGGCTGCTGGTCGTGTACTTGCAAAGCAAGGTACAAAGAAAGTTATTATTGGTAAAGATACGCGTATTTCTGGTTACATGTTGGAGTCTGCATTAGAAGCTGGCCTTGCTGCTGCTGGTCTTCAAGCTACATTTACTGGTCCTATGCCAACTCCGGCTGTTGCTTACTTAACACAAACATTCCGTGCTGAAGCGGGCATCGTAATCTCGGCTTCACACAACCCTTACTACGATAACGGTATTAAATTCTTCTCTTCTGAAGGTACTAAACTTCCAGATGATATCGAGCTGGCGATTGAAGCTGAACTTGATAAAGACATTGAGTGTGTTGACTCTTCTGAACTTGGTAAAGCAGTTCGTTTAAACGATGCGGCAGGTCGTTACATTGAATTCTGTAAAAGCACGTTCCCGAATCAAATGACACTTGCTGGCATGAAGATTGTTGTCGACTGTGCTCATGGCGCGACTTACCACATTGCTCCTGCGGTATTCAAAGAGCTAGGTGCTGAGGTTGTAGCTATTGGCGTTGAACCAAACGGTACCAACATTAACCACGAAGTGGGTGCGACGGATGTTCGTGCTCTACAGGCGAAAGTGCTAGAAGAGAAAGCTGCACTAGGCCTTGGCTTTGATGGTGACGGTGACCGTATCATCATGGTTGATGAGTTAGGTAACAAGGTTGATGGTGACCAAATTGCTTACATTATTGCTCGCGATGCATTGCGTCGTGGTGAGCTTAAAGGTGGTGTTGTTGGTACGCTGATGACCAACCTAGGTATGGAAAACGGCCTTAAGCAGCTAGGTATTCCATTCGTGCGCGCTGCAGTTGGTGACCGTTACGTAATGGAACAACTGCTAGCAAAAGGCTGGAAGATCGGTGCTGAAAACTCAGGTCACGTTATCCTGCTAGATAAAGTGACTACTGGTGATGCTATCGTTGCAGCACTGCAAGTTCTTGCTTCAGTGGTTGGCAGTGAAATGACATTGAATGAGCTGTCTCAGGGCATGACGCTATACCCGCAAGTCTTAGAAAACGTTCGTTTCAGCGGTGATTCAAACCCACTGGAAGCTGAGGCGGTAAAAGCAGCTGTTGTAGAAGTAGAAGCTGAGCTTGGCGAGAAGGGCCGTGTATTATTACGTAAGTCTGGTACAGAGCCACTATTGCGCGTAATGGTTGAAGGTGAAGATGCTGATTTAGTTCAAGCTTCAGCACTTAAGATTGCAGATGCAGTAAAAGCAAACTGTTAATTTAGAGCTTTACTCAGCAGGCACCATCAAGAGTGCCTGTACGCAAAAACGGTTGAATTATAGAGTGTTCAAAAGGGGCATAAATGAGTTTTGTGTCGCTTTTGGCCTTTTTTTAACCGTTCACTTGGTAAAGGCTTATTTTTTAGCAAATTCTCCTTGTCAGCCATCGCCGCATTCGCTAGTATTGCTCGGCCTTCAGTTAGGAGGTCGCTAGCCTTGTTCTTAAAAATAACTTTTTTGAACGGCGCTGGCTCAACAATTAGGAACATAGGTGGAAAAATGTTTACAGTTCTACTTGTGATTTACCTGTTGGCAGCGCTTGGTGTAATTGGCCTAGTGTTGATTCAACAAGGTAAAGGCGCAGATATGGGAGCCTCTTTCGGTGCTGGCGCTTCAAACACTGTGTTTGGTGCTAGTGGCTCAGGAAATTTCCTAACCCGAATGACTGCAATTTTTGCAACTACATTTTTTGTCCTTAGCTTAGTACTTGGTAATATGTCTACACATAAAACTGAGTCACAGTGGATGGACCCGACTCAAGGTCAGGTTATCCAGCAAGCTGAAGATGCAGTGAGTGAAGTTCCGGCGCAAGGCGACGAGATTCCACAATAATCTGTAAAGATTTGATGCCGAGATGGTGAAATTGGTAGACACGCTAGCATGAGGTGCTAGTGCCTTAGGGTGTGAGGGTTCGAGTCCCTCTCTCGGCACCATGTTTACAAACTTGTAAAACATCTTGTTGGGCGTATAATGCTCGCAAGTCGGACGCGGGATGGAGCAGCTTGGTAGCTCGTCGGGCTCATAACCCGAAGGTCGTCGGTTCAAATCCGGCTCCCGCAACCAATTTTAAGTGCTATATTTAGTCTTGATTGGTAGCAAGTTTGCACAGTGTGAACCTCACTGTGAGTTAAGTGTGATATCGAATGTGATGGCACTTAGCATATAAGGGTCCAGCAACAAAAACCCCGGCTTATACGGGGTTTTTTGTTATCTAAGCATTTGTAAATGCGTTTAGATAATGTTTGCTTGGAATTTAAATTGGGCTTTGAGCCCTTTTTTTGTTTCTGGAGTGGTTAAATGACTGGTTTAGAAAGACAACTTACTGAAATGCTTGACGCTCCAGTAGCAGCATCAGGTTATGAGTTAGTTGGATTAGAATTTATTCGTGCTGGTGAGCACTCAACGCTACGTATTTACATCGATTCTCCAAACGGCATCAATGTAGACGACTGCGCTGAAGTTAGTCACCAAGTAAGTGCCGTAATGGATGTTGAAGATCCAATTTCAGTGGCTTATAACCTTGAAGTGTCTTCACCAGGTTTAGAGAGACCACTGTTCAAAGCAGAGCATTACCAACAATTTATTGGTCACGAGGTAAGCATCGTTTTGAAAATGGCTGTCGGCAACCGTCGTAAATGGAAAGGTGATATCCAATCTATTGAAGGCGAGACAGTAAAAGTATTAGTTGAAGGACAAGAAGAAGAATTCGTCCTGAGCAATATTGCGAAAGCGAACCTGATCCCTAAATTTTAGTTCTCCTAGAGAGAAGAGCTTAAGAGGCTAGATTAATGAACAAAGAAATTTTGGCGGTAGTAGAAGCTGTTTCTAATGAGAAAGCAGTTCCTCGTGAGCGTATTTTTGAAGCGCTTGAAATCGCGCTTGCAACGGCAACAAAAAAGAAGAGCGAACTAGAAATTGAAGTTCGTGTTGAAATCGACCGTAAAACAGGTGATTTCGAAACTTTCCGTCGCTGGGAAGCTGTTGAAGTTGTTGAAAACCCAACAAAAGAGATTTCTCTTGAAGCGGCTAAGATTGACGATCCTGAGATCGAACTTGGCGGTTTCATTGAAGATGACATCGAGTCAGTAACGTTTGACCGTATTACGACTCAAACTGCGAAGCAAGTTATCGTACAAAAAGTACGTGAAGCTGAGCGTGCTCAAATCGTTGAGCAGTTCATCGACAACGAAGGTGAGCTAGTAACAGGTGTTGTTAAGAAAGTTAACCGTGACACTATCATCCTAGACCTAGGTAACAACGCTGAAGCGGTAATCCTACGTGATGACCAACTTCCTCGTGAAAACTTCCGTCCAGGCGACCGTGTACGTGGTCTTCTATACGCAGTTAAACCTGAAGCTCGTGGCTTCCAGCTATTCATTACTCGCTCTAAGCCAGAAATGCTAGCTGAGCTATTCCGTGTTGAAGTACCTGAGATTGGTGAAGAGCTAATCGAACTTAAAGGTGCTGCACGTGACGCAGGTTCTCGTGCTAAAATCGCTGTTAAAACAAACGACAAGCGTATTGACCCTGTGGGTGCGTGTGTTGGTATGCGTGGTGCACGTGTACAAGCGGTTTCTGGCGAACTTGGTGGTGAGCGCATCGATATCGTTCTTTGGGATGATAACCCAGCTCAGTTCGTAATCAACGCAATGGCTCCAGCTGACGTTGCTTCTATCATCGTTGATGAAGATGCACACTCAATGGACATTGCTGTTGAAGCGGACAACCTAGCACAAGCTATCGGCCGTAGCGGTCAAAACGTACGTCTAGCATCTCAACTAACTGGTTGGGAACTGAACGTAATGACGGTTGAAGACCTTCAGAAGAAACATCAAGAAGAAGCAGTTGCTTCAATTGAAAACTTCATGAAGCACCTAGACATCGAAGAAGACTTCGCTCAGCTACTTGTTGAAGAAGGTTTCTCTACACTAGAAGAAGTTGCTTACGTACCAGTAAACGAACTTCTTGAAGTTGATGGCCTAGACGAAGGCATCGTAGAAGAACTACGTAACCGTGCAAAAGATGCACTAACGACTCTAGCACTTGCGAAAGAAGAGACGTTTGACGGTGTTGAACCAGCTGAAGACTTGCTAGCACTTGAAGGCCTAGAGCGTGAAATGGCTTACAAACTTGCAGCAAAAGGCGTGGCAACATTGGAAGACCTAGCTGACCAAGGCGTTGATGAACTAGAAGGCATTGAAGACCTAACTGCAGAACGTGCCGGTGAGCTAATCATGGCTGCACGTAACATCTGTTGGTTCGGCGACGAAGAATAATTCAGCAAGGAGAGAAAGCGGTATGACACAATTAACAGTTAAAGCACTGAGTGAAGAGATTGGTACGCCAGTTGACCGCTTAATTGAACAACTTGCTGATGCAGGCATGAAGAAATCAGGGTCGGATCAAGTAACTGATTCAGAGAAGCAAACATTGCTAACGCACCTTAAAAAGGAGCATGGCGATACTTCTGGTGAAGCAGAGCCGACTCGTTTAACTCTTCAACGCAAGACCCGCAGCACGCTAAGTGTTGCCGCTGGAGGCGGTAAGAGTAAGGATGTTCAAGTAGAGGTACGTAAAAAGCGTACTTACGTGAAGCGCAGCGCTATTGAAGATGAAGCGAAACGTGAAGCTGAGGAAGCAGCGAAGCGTGAAGCGGAAGAGAAAGCACGTAAAGAAGCTGAAGAGCTTGCGAAACGTGAAGCTGCAGAGAAAGCACAGCGCGAAGCTGATGAGAAAGCAAAACGTGAAGCGGATGCAAAACGTGAAGCTGAAGAAAAAGCTCAACGCGCCCAAGCTGAAAAGGCTAAAAAAGACATGAATTCAAAAAATGCAGACGCTAACGCACAAGCGAAAAAAGAAGCGGATGAACTAAAAGCTCGTCAAGAGCAAGAAGCACAGCGTAAAGCTGAAGCTGAAGCGGCGAAGCTAGTTGAAGAAGCTCGTAAGCTAGCTGAAGAGAACGAAGCGCGCTGGTCTGAAGAAGAGCAGAAGAAGAAAGAACAAGAGAAGTCTGCGGACTACCACGTGACAACTTCTACTTACGCTCGTGAAGCTGAAGATGCAGCTGACCAGAAAGAAGAAAAAGCGCCTCGTCGTCGTAAAAAGAAAGCAGCTCCAGCTAACCAACCTGGCAACAACCGTGGTGGTCGTAACCAACGTGGTCGTGGTGCTAAAGGTAAGCTTGCTAAACCAACTTCAATGCAGCAAGGCTTCGATAAGTCAGCAACTGTTGCTAAATCTGACGTTGCTATCGGCGAAACTATCGTTGTATCTGAACTGGCTAGCAAAATGTCAGTTAAAGCAACTGAAGTTATCAAAGTAATGATGAAGATGGGCGCTATGGCGACTATCAACCAAGTGATCGACCAAGAAACTGCACAACTTGTTGCTGAAGAAATGGGTCACAAGGTAATCCTACGTAAAGAAAACGAGCTTGAAGAAGCAGTACTAGCAGATCGTGATAACGATGCTATCGCTGAAGGTCGTGCTCCAGTTGTTACTATCATGGGTCACGTTGACCATGGTAAAACATCGACACTTGACTACATTCGTAAAGCACACGTTGCTTCTGGCGAAGCTGGCGGTATCACGCAGCACATCGGTGCTTACCACGTAGATACTGACAACGGCATGATCACTTTCCTTGATACTCCTGGACACGCGGCGTTTACTGCAATGCGTGCTCGTGGTGCTCAAGCGACAGATATCGTTGTACTAGTTGTTGCAGCAGACGATGGCGTAATGCCACAAACAATCGAAGCGATCCAGCACGCGAAAGCGGCAGGCGTTCCTCTGATTGTTGCTGTGAACAAGATCGATAAAGAAGGTGCAAACCCAGACAACGTTAAGAATGAGCTAGCTCAATACGACGTAATCCCTGAGGAATGGGGCGGTGAGAACATGTTCGTTCACATCTCTGCTAAACAGGGTACAAACATCGATGGTCTTCTAGAAGCAATCCTTCTTCAGTCTGAAGTTCTTGAACTGACTGCAGTTAAAGAAGGCATGGCATCTGGTGTTGTTGTTGAATCTCGTCTTGATAAAGGCCGCGGTCCAGTTGCAACAATCCTAGTTCAGTCTGGTACTCTAAACAAAGGCGACATCGTTCTTTGTGGTCAAGAGTACGGCCGTGTTCGTGCAATGCGCGATGAAAACGGTAAAGAAGTAGCGACAGCAGGTCCTTCTATCCCAGTAGAGATCCTAGGTCTTTCTGGTGTACCAGCTTCAGGTGATGAAGCAACAGTAGTACGTGATGAGCGTAAAGCTCGTGAAGTTGCGAACTACCGTCAAGGTAAATTCCGTGAAGTTAAACTAGCTCGTCAACAGAAAGCGAAACTAGAGAACATGTTCTCTAACATGGCTGCTGGTGAAGTTGCTGAACTAAACGTAGTACTAAAAGCTGACGTTCAAGGTTCTGTAGAAGCAATCGCTGACTCTCTACTGAAACTATCAACTGAAGAAGTTAAAGTGAACATCGTAGGTTCTGGTGTTGGTGGTATTACTGAAACTGATGCAACACTTGCAGCAGCTTCTAACGCTATCATCCTTGGTTTCAACGTTCGTGCTGACGCAACTGCGCGTAACACGGTTCAGAACGAAAACCTAGATCTACGTTACTACTCAATCATTTACCAACTGATCGACGAAGTGAAACAGGCAATGGGCGGTATGCTTGCTCCTGAATTCAAACAAGAGATCATTGGTCTTGCTGAAGTACGTGACGTATTTAAGTCACCTAAACTTGGCGCGATCGCTGGTTCTATGGTTACTGAAGGCGTAATTAAGCGTAACAACCCAATCCGCGTACTACGCGACAACGTTGTTATCTACGAAGGTGAACTAGAGTCACTTCGTCGCTTCAAAGACGACGTTCAAGAAGTTAAGAATGGTTACGAGTGTGGTATCGGCGTTAAGAACTACAACGACGTACGCGTTGGTGACCAGATCGAAGTATTCGAAATCGTTGAGGTTAAACGTACTCTAGACTAATCGTCTGTACGACTCGACATATTGACTAAGGTTACTAACATTACTAGTAAAGGTAAGAAGTAATCGGTTGTTGAATACACCATGGGGGGCTGGTAATTACCAAGCCCCCCATCTTTCTAAGTGAGAAAAGAAAATGTCAAAAGAATTTAGCCGCACACAACGTGTGTCTCAGCAGCTTCAAAAAGAGCTTGCTCTTATCCTACAACGTGAAGTTCGTGACTCACGTATCGGTATGGTAACGATCTCAGACGTAGAAGTGTCTCGTGACCTTGCGTACGCAAAAGTTTTCGTTACTTTCCTATGTATTGGTGAGCAAACACCTGAATCATGCCTTGCTGCTCTTAAAGAGCACGAAGTGCCAATCCGTATGGCGCTAGGCAAGCGTATTCGTCACCGTCTAACACCTGAAGTACGTTTTACTTACGACAACACACTAGTAGAAGGCATGCGTATGTCTAACCTAGTAAGTGAAGTTCTGAATGACGACAAGCGTAAGCAAGAAGCAGCAGGCCGCACTGACGAAACTCAGTCTAAGGGCGAAGAGTAATGGCTCGCCGTCGTAAAGGTCGCCCTATTAACGGGGTAATTCTGTTAGATAAGCCAACCGGCATTTCATCTAATGATGCACTGCAAAAAGTAAAGCGTATTTACTTTGCAGAGAAGGCGGGGCACACAGGTGCACTGGATCCTCTTGCGACTGGCATGCTGCCAATCTGTCTTGGCGAAGCAACGAAGTTCTCTCAGTTTCTTCTAGATTCTGATAAGCGCTACGTTGTGATTGCTAAGCTTGGTGAGCGTACCAATACTTCAGACTCTGATGGCGAAGTGGTTGAAACTCGTGAAGTGAATGTAACTCAAGAGCAACTTGAGCGTTGCATTGAAAGCTTCAAGGGTGAAACTGACCAAGTTCCGTCAATGTTCTCTGCATTGAAGTACCAAGGCAAGCCACTGTACGAGTACGCTCGTGCAGGTATCGAAGTGCCACGTGAATCACGTAAGATCACTGTTTACTCGATTGATCTGCTTCGCTTTGAAGGTGATGAAGTTGAGATGGAAGTACACTGTTCGAAAGGCACTTACATCCGAACGATCACGGATGACCTTGGTGAAATGCTTGGTTGTGGTGCTCACGTAACTATGCTTCGTCGTACTGGTGTTGCGAAATACCCTTACGAGCGCATGGTAACATTAGAGCAGCTCAACGAGATCTTAGAGCAAGCACAGGAGCAAGATATTGCACCTAAAGAGCTGCTTGATCCGCTACTAATGCCAATGGACACGGCCGTCGAAGACCTACCAGAAGTTAATTTGAATGCGGAGCTGACTGACCTAGTTCAGCATGGTATGCCTGTTCAAGTTGCTGGTGCTCCAACAGAAGGTACGGTTCGCATGACAAGCGGTGAAGATAAGCTGTTTGTTGGTGTTGCTCAGATAGCTGACGATGGTCGAGTTGCACCAAAACGTTTGGTTGTTTTCAGAGATGAAGAGCCACAAGCATAACGCTGCAACCGAGTTAGGTATTGGTGTTTTGCTTTGAAAAGCGAATCAATAAAATAGAAAGCGAACGCTTAATTTAAGCGCTTCGCTTTTTTCGTTTCTAAGGCCATCGATTGTTATTGCACCAACTGACAAACTTCCCTATAATCCTCGGCTCGCGTAGCGGCTGAATCAGAGATTGGCTGCTACAAATATTAAACTACTCTTATCAGGAGAGAATTATGTCTCTGAATGCAGAAACTAAAGCAGCAATCGTTGCAGAATACGCGCGCTCTGAAGGCGACACAGGTTCACCAGAAGTACAAGTAGCACTACTTACTGCTTCTATCAACCACCTACAAGGTCACTTCAAAGCTCACAAAGGCGATCACCACAGCCGTCGTGGTCTTCTACGTATGGTTTCTAGCCGTCGTAAGCTTCTTGACTACCTGAAAGGTAAAGACCTTTCTCGTTACCAAGACCTAATCAAGCGCCTAGGCCTACGTCGCTAATAGCGATGTCTGCAAAGACTGTTTGAAGAAAAAGGAGCATTTATTGCTCCTTTTTTTGTACCTGAAAGACAGAGTTTGAACTATTTCACGGAGCTTTTTCAGTACGAAAATATCCCTGTATATAAAAATAGTTTATACTATGCCTCGCCTGTACAGCTAACTGTATAGGTATTATACGACCCAGAAGTTACAGTCACAGATGTCGGCCAATAGGTCGCGACTATTCAAAGTGGATGTATGCTGTATTTTTTCGATACAGCGAATCAATTCCGTCTGCTTCGACTAGTCGCGATTGGTGATTTTTGGGTTTCAACTTACTGACTCTAAAGAACAATCTTTAGATAAAGGAAATACAATGTTTGAGAAACCAGTTGTAAAAACGTTTCAGTACGGTAACCACACAGTTACTCTAGAAACTGGCGTTATTGCTCGTCAAGCTACTGCAGCAGTTATGGTAACAATGGACGATACTTCAGTATTCGTATCTGTTGTTGGTAAAAAAGAAGCGGTACAAGGTCAAGACTTTTTCCCTCTAACGGTTAACTACCAAGAGCGTACATACGCTGCTGGTAAAATCCCAGGTGGCTTCTTCAAGCGTGAAGGTCGTCCATCAGAAGGCGAAACTCTAACGGCTCGTCTAATCGACCGTCCAATTCGTCCTCTTTTCCCAGATGCATTCAAGAACGAAGTTCAAGTTATCGCTACAGTAATGTCTGTAAACCCAGACGTTCAGCCTGACATGGTAACAATGATCGGTACTTCTGCAGCACTTGCTATCTCTGGTATCCCGTTCAACGGTCCTATCGGTGCAGCACGTGTTGGTCACATCGACGGTCAACTAGTACTTAACCCAAGCAACACTGAGCTAGAAACGTCTAAGCTTGACCTTGTTGTTTCTGGTACTGCTGGTGCGGTTCTAATGGTTGAGTCTGAAGCAGACAACCTAACAGAAGAAGAGATGCTATCAGCGGTAGTATTTGGTCACGATCAACAACAAGTTGTTATCAACGCGATCAACGAATTCGCAGCTGAAGTTGCTACTCCTGCATGGGATTGGGTTGCTCCAGAAGAGAACACTGCTCTTAACACTCGCATCGCTGAGCTTGCAGAAGCTAAGCTAGTTGAAGCGTACCAAATCACAGAGAAAATGACTCGTTACGACCGTATCCACGAGATCGCGGCTGAAGTTAACGAAGTACTAGTATCTGAAGACGAAGAAGTGAACCTAAAAGAAGTTCACTCTATCTTCCACGACCTAGAGAAAACTGTTGTACGTCGCAGCATCATCGCTGGTAACCCACGTATCGATGGCCGTGAAAAAGACATGGTTCGTGCACTAGACGTTCGTACTGGCGTTCTTCCACGTACTCACGGTTCTTCTCTATTCACTCGTGGTGAAACTCAAGCTATCGTTACTGCTACGCTTGGTACACAACGTGATGCTCAAATCATCGATGAGCTAACAGGCGAGCGTAAAGACAACTTCCTACTACACTACAACTTCCCTCCATACTGTGTTGGCGAAACTGGTTTTGTAGGTTCTCCTAAGCGTCGTGAAATCGGCCACGGTAAACTAGCTAAGCGTGGTATCGCTGCAGTAATGCCTTCTGTTGATGAGTTCCCATACACAGTTCGTGTTGTATCGGAAATCACTGAATCTAACGGTTCTTCTTCAATGGCTTCTGTATGTGGTACATCTCTAGCACTTATGGATGCTGGTGTTCCAATTAAGTCTTCTGTTGCGGGTATCGCAATGGGTCTTGTTAAAGAAGGCGACGACTTCGTTGTTCTTTCTGACATCCTTGGTGACGAAGACCACCTAGGTGACATGGACTTTAAAGTAGCAGGTACTAACGACGGTATCACTGCACTTCAAATGGACATCAAGATCGAAGGTATCACTAAAGAGATCATGCAAATTGCTCTTAACCAAGCGCAAGGTGCACGTAAGCACATCCTTTCTGTAATGGATGAAGCTATCTCTGGTGCTCGTGAAGAGATCTCTGAATTCGCTCCACGTATCCACACAATGAAAATCAGCTCTGATAAGATCAAAGATGTTATCGGTAAAGGCGGCGCAGTTATCCGTGCTCTTTGTGAAGAAACTGGTACTACAATCGAAATCGAAGATGACGGCACAATCAAGATTGCTGCTACTGAAGGCGCTGCTGCTAAAGAAGCTATCCGTCGTATCGAAGAGATCACAGCTGAAGTTGAAGTTGGCCGCATTTACCAAGGTAAAGTTGCTCGCCTAGCTGACTTCGGTGCATTCGTAACTATCCTTCCAGGTAAAGATGGTCTAGTACACATCTCTCAAATCGCGGACAAGCGTGTTGAGAAAGTGTCTGACTACCTAACTGAAGGTCAAGAAGTGCCTGTTAAGGTTCTTGAGATTGACCGTCAAGGCCGTGTACGTCTAAGCATGAAAGAAGCAGTTGAAACGCCAGCTGAAGGCGAAGCACCTGCTGCTGAGTAATTCTCAGTGTGTCGATAGTAATATCGCTTTTTAGTGATTTTTAACCTATCGTCAACAAAGCATGTTATAAAGGGGAGCATATCGCTCCCCTTTTTAATTGCGGTCATAACAGGAGTAATTATTTGTGAAATGGTTTCAAACCGCGAGTATGTGTTTACTGCTTGTACTAACTGGTTGTGCAACAACATCAGATAACGCCTCAAGTTGGGTTTACCCGCCAATGGCTGTGCCTTTACAACCGAGCGTCCAGCAAGAAGTTCAGATTGCACGTTTGAGTCAGCTACTGCAGCGCCCAGATCTGAATGATGAAGTTAGAGCTAAGATGCTGTTTGAACGTGGTAACTACTACGACAGTGTCGGCTTGAGGGATTTAGCGCGTTTAGACTTTAATCAATCGCTTTCATTGAACCCAGCTCAGCCTGATATCTTCAACCTTTTGGGTGTCTACTTCACGCAAGTAGGAGAGTTTGATGCGGCTTATGAATCTTTCGATTCTACGCTCGAGCTTGATCCTGCGAATTCATATGCAGAGAGAAACCGCGCTATCGCACTCTATTATGGTGAGCGTTACGACTTAGCTAATGAAGAGATGATGAAGCACTACGCCGATGATCCGAGTGATCCATTCCGCGCGCTTTGGTTATACATCATTCAGCATGAGCTAACGCCTGAACAAGCTAAGCTTGACCTGCAAAAACGTTATGAGAATCATGACGAGCAGTGGGGCTGGGTATTGGTCGCTATCATGCTCGATGACATCACTGAAGAGCAGGCATTCAAAGCGATCTTAACAGGTACTCGTGACAATACGTTGCTTGCACAGCGCTTAACCGAGACATACTTCTATCTGGCTAAGCGTTACCACATGAATGGCGACTACGCGAATGCGATCTCTTTGTATAAGTTATCGGTCTCTTTTAACGTATTTGAATACGTAGAGCATCGTTACTCTTTCTTAGAGTTAAGCCGTATTTTCACTACGCTAAAAGCAGAGCACCTCGCTCAGGCTAAGCTGGCTGAAGCAGAGCAAGAAGCTGATGCTCGCTAAATAGATCATTTTTACTATCAAAGCCGCTGCCAGTCAGCGGCTTTTTTGTGCCTACTTTTTATGATCTTTGTCTCGTTTTGGATTGCTTTTTATTTAAATAGGATTAAAATAGTTAGCTTCGCTAACTAAATGCCATTCTTTGATTGGGTGAGTATGCTAAACCAGAATTTAGAGAAGATAGAACGCTTCGCCTCGAAAGTATGGCGAACACAGGTAAATGAAGATCCTATCTGCCAGTTGAGCTTCAACGAATATGACTACTTGAAGGTGATTCAGGCGTCTCCTGAGCCGATTCGACTGACCGACCTTGCTATTGAAATGCAGGTGACCAAGCCTTCAGCAACCACTATGGTACAAAGGCTTGAGAGAAAAGGCCTTGTGGAGCGTAAGGCGTCACTGGAAGACGCGAGATCTAAACTCGTGGTACTGACGCATAAAGCAGAACTAGGTTTAGAAGAAGAGAGCAAGATCTATCAAGTGATGGCACAAATACTGGAAAGTCGTTTGTCTGATCAAGAGTCTAAGCAACTGAACCAGTTATTAGACAAAGCGTTGAAGTAATTAATTTAGATATTTAGTTAGCCTTATTAACTAATTTATCGAGTCATATCCCACTGATATGTGACTCACAATGAAAGTAGAGTAAGAAATGAGTAACTCAATTAGTCGTCAATTTTGGCGATACACAATCCCAACGGTAGCGGCGATGCTGGTTAATGGCCTCTACCAAGTGGTGGATGGCATCTTTATTGGTCGTTATGTCGGCGCTGATGGGCTAGCGGGTATCAACGTCGCGTGGCCGGTGATCGGTTCGATTCTTGGCCTAGGTATGCTGGTGGGTGTCGGTACTGGAGCGCTGGTATCGATTCGCCAAGGTGAAAAAGACACTCAAGGTGCTAAGCAGATCTTAGCTACGGGTTTGACTTTGTTGTTAGCCATAACCCCCATTGTTTCTATATTGCTGTATCTGTTTGCCGATAACTTTTTGCTTTGGCAGGGCGCAGAAGGGCGAGTGTATGAACTTGGTTTGCAGTACTTACACATCTTGATTGGCGCCAGCGTGTTTACCTTGGGTTCCATCGCGATGCCGTTTCTACTGCGCAACGACGATAGCCCGAACCTAGCGACTATCCTGATGATTATTGGTGCGGTCATTAATATCGTTCTGGATTACCTGCTTATCGCCCTATTTGGATGGGAATTGATGGGCGCGGCATTGGCTACAGCGATTGCTCAGTTTGTGGTAACGGCTTTGGGTCTCGCTTACTTTTTCTCACGTCGTGCAAACCTTCGTTTACGTTGGAGTGAGTTGAGATTGAAGCTTGCGGTAATCCCACAGATTTTCGCGATTGGTACATCAAGCTTCTTTATGTACGCTTATGGCTCAATGATGGTGGCATTGCACAACGCTTTGTTCTCTCAATATGGCGACCAGTTGATGATTGGTGCTTACGCTATTTTGGGCTACATCGTGACGGTTTATTACCTAACTGCGGAAGGTATCGCTAACGGTATGCAGCCATTGGTGAGCTACAACCATGGTGCACGTAACCAAGCGAATATTCGCAAGTTGCTTAAGATTGCTATGTCGAGTTCTGTCTTGATTGGTTTCGCGTTTGTATTGTTATTGAACGTGTTCCCACGTGAGTTTGTTTCAGTGTTTAACTCGGACGAACCTCAGCTAGTTGAGTACACCGTATTGGGTATTCGACTGCACATGTTCGCATTGGCGCTTGATGGCTTCTTAGTGGTTGCGGGGGCTTACTACCAGGCGGTGAACAAAGGTAGTAAGGCTATGTTCGTGACGGTAGGTAACATGCTGATTCAACTGCCGTTCCTGTACATTATGCCTAAGTTGTATGGTGTGCCGGGGATCTGGATTGCGTATCCACTGTCTAATATCGCGTTGAGCGCGGTGGTGATGGTGATGCTCTACAAAGATGTAAAGAAGCTCGACGCCTCGCCGATGGAAACCGCAACGGCATAGGTCGATTTTCTTGAGACAAACTAAAAGGTCTAGCATGTGCTAGACCTTTTTCGTTTTGAAAATCGCTTCGTTTTGAAACTAGTATTTAGATGTTTTTAACGTCTAAACCTGCAAGCTGATGCCAGTAGCCATTACACTGGCGGCTCTCAATCTTCATTGGGTTTTGACCCTGTTCGTTGGCTCTGAAGTTATTGATTTCAGAGAAGGTATCAACGCCAAGTGGGCTTAAACGAACCACATCCACTAAGTCATGCATGTTTGGCAAGTCATTCACCAAGTTGTAGCAGTAGCCAGATTGAGTCTGGATGCCGTTAAGGTTGAAGACAGACTGACCCTCTTGGCTCTCAACTTGAAGGCCTGTTGGGTACTTGATACAGCAGGTCTCACAATCATCTTTAGCTTTGTTCTCTGCACGAGCCGTAAAGCAGCGAGCTGAATACGCTAGCGGTAAGTAGCCGTGGCTGAACACTTCGACTTCAAACTTGTTGCGGATGTTCAACTCTTCGCACTGTGTCATCACATTGCTCAGCCATTCACGAGAAAGCTCGACCGGCATACACCAACGCGTCATACCTTGCTTTAAGAATAAGTTCAGCGTGCGTGCATTGTAAGTGTTTACTGCTGGGCCTACTACGAATGGTACTTTGCTTTCGCTCGCCAGTTGAATAGCAGATACATCGTTCGCTTCAATGGAAAAGTCACCGTTATCAATGTACTTCTTCATGATATTGACTTCGCTAGGTGCCTCCAACAACGCCATAGTCGACAGAACTACCTGCTTACCTGATGCAGACAGCTCTTTAGCAATGTCCATCCAGTGTTTTGCTTTCATCTCGCGACGCTTTGAACATACGGCTTCACCTAGGTAGATGATGTCTGCTGAGCTTGATTTTGCTTGCTCATAGAAGCTTTCAACGTCTTGTTTTGGCCAAAAATAAAGTAGAGGGCCTAATGCGTATTTCATTGAGTTCTCCAGTTGGCTCTATTGCCATTTACGGTGATAAGCGCCAAGCGTGGTTTGTGTACCTTCAGATACATTCGCCAGTGTCGCATTCCAAGCTTGTTCTACTTGGTACTGTTCAGGGTTTGCTAAGTAGCGGTCGATGGCAGCACGCCAAGTACGAGTCACTTGTTCTACATAAGCAGGGCTGCGTTGACGACCTTCAATTTTCACTGAAGCGACATTAGCGGCGAATAATTCAGGCAGCATGGATAGCGTGTTAAGGCTCGTTGGCTCTTCGAGTGCATGGTAGCGCTTACGTTCACCGTCGATATCCGCTTCAAAACGGCCTTTACATAATGTTGGGTAGCCTGCATTTTCACCTGCCACATACTTGTCGATAAGGATCTCATTCAAACGAGATTCTAGGCCGGTTTCAGTCTCTTGCCAGCGAACGTATTTCGCCGGAGAACAAGCGCCAACCGTGTTTGGTGACTCACCTGTCATGTATGAAGATAGGTAGCAACGACCTTCAGCCATGATACATAAACTACCGAAAGCGAATACCTCGAGGTCAACGTCAGAAGTGATGTTGCGAGAAAGCTGTTTGACCTGATGAATCGACAATACGCGTGGCAGTACGACACGTTTTACGTTGAAGTTCTTGTGGTAGAAGTCGATCGCAGCGGCATTGGTTGCAGAAGCTTGAACTGATAGGTGCAGTTCTAGGTCTGGATATTTGTTTGCAGCGTACTCAAGCACAGCGATGTCAGCGATGATCAGTGCATCAACACCCAGAGCGGCTGCGTTGTCCACGGCGTTAGTCCAACGTTCGAAGCCATTTGGGTGAGCAAACGTATTTAAAGCAACATGAATTTTCTTGTTGTGGTCATGTACATACTGCACAGCACGATCGAGCTTTTTACCCGCAAAGTTAAGGCCTGCAAAGTGTCGGGCATTGGTATCGTCTTTGAATCCGATATAAACAGCATCCGCACCGCAATCAATGGCGGTTTTCAAAGCAGGTAAGTTACCCGCTGGGCATAAGAGTTCCATTTGCTCACTACCAGTAGAATTAAGTTGAAGCGGGCATTTTATGAAGAATTATGAATGACAGAATTGATGTAAGGCAGGTTTAGATGGATAAATCTGCTTTTACTCCGTTTGAGGTACTGACGAGTGGTGATTTGTGTGTCGTTTTTCTGAAAAGAGGAGAGGGCTTGAATCGTGTAATTAGTTCTTATGACGACGGTTTTGTGCGAACAACTCTTCGACATCTTGTTTTGGTTGTGGACGATAGAAGTGGAAGCCTTGAATCGAGCTGCAATTGAGGTTCGACAGGAGGGTCGCTTGCTCACTGGTCTCGACACCTTCTGCAACTACGGTTAAATCGAGGGATTTACCAAGGTTGATGATGTTTTCAATCACGGTGATCTGTTTTGGAAGGGTATCGATATCCGAGATGAAAGCACGGTCTATTTTAAGCTCATCAATTGGGAAGCGAGCTAAGTAAGACAGAGAAGAGTAACCAGTACCAAAATCATCGATGGAGAGAGCAAAGCCGAGCTTTTTAATCGCATTAAGCATTTGTACAGTGTGTTCACTGTCACTCATTACAGCGCTTTCAGTGAGCTCAAAGGTAATCGCACTTGGGTCTAGCTCAGTAGAGCGTAGTAGTTTCTCCATGTAATCAATCAGTTTAGGGTTGCCAAACTGTTCTGGAGAAAGGTTGATTGCAACACGACCTGGCAGGATCCCTTGCATCTTCCAACGCTTCACGGTTGCAAAGACTTCGCGCATCACCACACGGCCAAGTTGTTCGATAAGACCGGCACGCTCTGCGACAGGGATAAATGCTGCTGGGCTAATATAGCCTTCAACAGGGTGCTTCCAACGGACCAAAGCTTCTGCACCATTGATGGTAAAATCACGAGCATTCACCTTTGGCTGATACCAAACTTCAAGTCCGTTTTGCTGGAGTGCTTTTTGTAGTTCGATCTCAAGCCACAGTCGCATGCGCGCTTCTTTGTTCATCTGTTCGTTGAACTTAATTAAGCGGTTGCGACCACGATCTTTGGCTTCGTACATCGCGGTATCGGCATTTTGTAGCAAGATACGCGCATCGATGCCGTCTTGAGGGAAGCGCACACTACCAATTGAACAAGCTAGGCGTTTACTGAAGTGGTGAAGGTCAAAGGGCTGATTGATCAGCGAAATGATCTTTTCTGCCAGTGTTTCTGCGGTTCTTGGATGTTCAGGCTCTGGCAGAATGATACCAAATTCGTCGCCTCCCAGATGCCCAATCACAGCTTGGCGTGGCAGCAGGCGCTTAAGGCGAGAAGCCACTTCCTTGATCACTTTGTCGCCAATATGATGCCCTAATGAGTCATTGATATTCTTAAAGTTATCAATATCTAAATACATCATGACAACCGGAGTGTCATTGTGAATGAACTGTTCCAGACGCTTAGTAAAACCCACTCGATTGTAGAGTTTAGTGAGTGAGTCTATGTAGGCATCTTCACTGTTGGTAGGCGTATATTGTTTAGTGGTCTCTTGAGCGTCCTGAATGAGTACAAGCTGAGTGCTACTTCCAAGAATCGCAGTCGAGTCGATGTTGAGTTGAACCTTACGTTCAAAGCCACATCGAGCACCGGTTAAGCAAACCAAACCAGACTCAGAAATAATAGAGCTGAGGCTATTATTAAAGACCGTTTTGGTTTGTTCATCGATAAACAAGCGTCCTAACTCTTCACCGATGAGTTCAGTGGGAGAGTTAAAACCGAGCAAGCGTGCAGCCGATGGGTTAGACGACAAGATATAGTCGTTTTCAACCAGTAGTAGCCCGTCAGGTAGTAGCTGAGATAGCTTATGAAACTTGGCTTCGGATTCTTCTAAAGAACGGACGAGTACTTGGTTTTCTGATGTATCGAAAGCGTGAAAGACGATGTAATCGGTATTCTTGCCATTGGTAAGCGGGGACAAGCTGAAGTGGAGGCTTGTGTCGAGGTCAGTTTCGTTAAGGGTGACTTCGGCTTCAATGGTTTCGCCGTTGAATGCTCGTTCGTAGTATGGTTTGAGGTGTTGGTAGAATTGTTCACCTAGGGTTTGGCGGTCGTTCATGCCTGCAAGCTCAGTTTGGCTTAAACCAGCAATATCGCAATAACGCTCATTCACCATAAAGTAGTTATGTTGAGCATCAAGCACTGCAAAAAAGAACGGGCTGTTTGCAGTTAGCTGAGTAAACCAATGTTGTAGTTGCTGGGGAGGCATCAAAGTACTACCAATTCTCCAAGAGCTTGATTATTCACAATCGATAAATATTTATTTCTTTTGTGTGGTTATCGATATTTACCTGTGAGTGCAGCGATCCGCTGTAATTCTCATTACCTGAGTTACTATAACTGTGATTTTCAGGATATTAAAGGTCGAGCATCAAACAGAAGTTAATTTGATACATAACAGTAACTGAGATCTCAACATCATCTATGATGCATTCCATATTATTGACAAAGTTACGGATAAGTCACGTGATAAACAAGATTCGCACTCAACTAGTTCAAAATGCCGCATCAATTTTGCGATCTCCAGTCCAATTATTGCCTAAAACAGTACAAAAAAGAGCCTTGTTAGAGGGGCTTAAGAACGTATTCAAAGAAGCGCTAGAAGACGGCGACTTTGAGTTTTTAGAAGATAAATGGCTTAAAGTCTCAATAAAGGATATGGGGTTAAGTTGGTGTATTAGCTACCAAAATGAGCAACTAGTTGTAGCTGATAAAGAGGTTGTTGAAGATGTTAGCTTTAGCGGCAATCTCAATGATCTTGTGTTAATTGCTGGTCGTAAAGAAGACCCTGATACGCTTTTCTTCCAACGTAGACTGTCTATAGAGGGCGATACAGAGCTCGGTTTAGAGGTCAAAAACTTGATGGACAGCGTAGATTTAGACTTATTGCCAGCTCCCTTGAAAACTTTGTTAAATCAATTAGCTGATTTTGTGCAGAAGGGAGTACAATCCCCGGATACACAAAGTGAGGTAATGAATGCTTATTCGAACTGAAGCACCGGCAGATATACTTGTCATTGATCGTTTATTGAAATCTGTTTTTGAAACGGATGCAGAAGCTAACCTGGTTATGAGCCTACGTGAGAATAGTCATTTAACGCTATCGCTGGTGGCTTGCTCTGATGAGGGTGAAGTGGTTGGCCACGTAATGTTTAGCCCGATTACTCTGCATGGTGAAGATCATAATTGGCAAGGGCTTGCTCCGCTTGCAGTGAAAGAAGAGTTTCGCAATCAAGGCATTGCTAAAGCTCTGGTTGAAGATGCGTTCTCTACATTGGTTGATTTTGGTTACCCAGCGTGTGTCGTGCTTGGTGATCCTGCTTATTATGGTCGTTTTGGCTTTAAAGCCGCGAGCGAGTTTGGTTTAAGCTGCGCTTGGGATGTTCCTGAAGGTGCTTTCCAAGCCATTGAACTGGTTGAAGGGGCACTCGCTGGGCATTCTGGTGAGGTGGCTTACAGCTCTGAATTCAATGAGTTATAAAGCAATGTCCAACACAATAAGATGCAAACTGATTTAGTCTAAATAAAGGAGCTTGATGCTCCTTTATTTTTTGTTAGTATCAGCCCAATTCTAATGAGCTCTTTTTAGTTTGCTCTAATTAGCCGCTCACTATTAACCTAAGGTAATAACCGCTAGATATGTCACAAACACACGCAAAGTACCTGCAAGAGATGGGCATCAGCCAATGGGAGCTTAGCCACCCAGAACGTTTGGCGGGTTATGAATCGAAACGAACTCCACTGTCGAGTGAGTGCAAGCTATTGCTCGTTTCTCCTGAAAAACCTCAGGGCGATCTCGCAGTGATGTTTGAGCGTGTGCTGAAAAGTATCAAGCTTGATTTATCTCAGGCTCTGCATATTCAGCCTCAACATCTAACGTCAATCGAACTCGGTGAAGTTGAGTGGGTGTGGTTTGCTGGGTGTGAATCTGCTCAAGAGCTCAAAGCAAAAACACTGCAATCCCCATTGCTGTCTGATATCAATGGCAATAACCAACATCGCCGCGACTTATGGCAACAAATTTGTGCATATGACTAATCAATTTTTACCGACTTCATCCCATCATCTAGACGCTATTTGGCAGATAGAACAGGCTGCGCACTCTCATCCATGGTCAGAGACTATGATCCGAGATCTCGATAGCCGTGGCGCTTGTCATCGTGTTCTTGAGGTTGACGGGCAAGTGGTTGGGTACTTTTTCGCGCAGAATATCGTTGGAGAAGTGACGCTACTTAATATTGCAGTGGATCCAAGCCAACAAGGCAAAGGCTATGGTAAGGCGCTGACTGAACACTTCTTAGATATCTGTGAACAAGCAAACGCAGAAAGTGCGTGGCTAGAGGTTCGCGAAAGTAATGTGAATGCATTTAACCTTTACGAAAAGGTCGGCTTTAATGAGGTGGACCGTCGTCGTAACTATTACCCAACCAAGCAAGGACAAGAAGACGCCATCATTATGAGCTATCTTTTCATGTCTTTTAGCTAGTCATCTTGTCGCTTTTCGCTAAGCAGAAAGTAAGCGAAAAATAGGGTGTAAACTGACCCTTTAGAAAGTGACACGCTTTCTGTATAATCCGCACACAGAATTCAAGGGCAAGTATTATCTACTTGCCCTTTTTACGCTTTAGATCAGCAAAGGGCGACTATGTCTTTCCAACAAGAAGTGAGCAAACGTAGAACGTTTGCAATTATCTCTCACCCGGATGCGGGTAAAACCACGATTACTGAAAAAGTTCTTTTATTCGGAAACGCGATTCAGAAAGCGGGTACCGTAAAAGGCCGTGGCTCTAACCAGCACGCTAAATCTGACTGGATGGAGATGGAAAAAGAACGTGGTATCTCGGTAACTACGTCGGTAATGCAATTCCCATACAATGATTGCCTAGTAAACCTACTAGATACTCCAGGACACGAAGATTTCTCGGAAGATACGTACCGTACATTGACGGCGGTTGACTCTTGTTTGATGGTTATCGATGCTGCAAAAGGTGTCGAAGATCGTACTCGTAAACTGATGGAAGTAACGCGTCTACGTGATACACCAATCGTAACGTTTATGAACAAACTTGACCGTGACGTTCGTGACCCGATGGAAGTGCTTGATGAAGTAGAAAGCGAGCTAGGTATGGCTTGTGCTCCAATTTCATGGCCAATCGGTTGTGGTAAAGAGTTTAAAGGTGTTTACCACATTCACCGTGACGAAACGATCTTGTACGAATCTGGTCACGGCCACGAGATCCAAGAAGTTCGTATCATCAAAGGTTTAGATAACCCAGATCTAGATGAAGCGGTAGGTGCTGATCTAGCGGAAAGTGTACGTGAAGAGCTAGAGCTTGTTATTGGTGCTTGTCCTGAGTTTGATCACGACCTGTTCCTTGCTGGTGAGCTAACGCCTGTTTACTTCGGTACTGCACTTGGTAACTTTGGTGTTGACCACATGCTTGATGGCCTAACGAAGTGGGCTCCGGCACCGCAAACTCGCCAAGCTAACGAGCGTGATGTTGTTGCGACAGAAGAGAAGTTCTCTGGTTTCGTATTTAAGATCCAAGCAAACATGGATCCTAAACACCGCGACCGTATCGCTTTCATGCGTATCGTATCTGGTACTTACAGCCAAGGTATGAAGATGAACCACGTTCGTACCGGTAAGAACGTTAGCATTTCTGATGCGGTAACTTTCATGGCGGGTGACCGAGCACGTGCTGAAAAAGCGTATGCAGGTGACATTATCGGTCTGCATAACCACGGCACAATTCAGATTGGTGATACCTTTACTCAAGGTGAGAACCTGAAGTTCTCTGGTATTCCAAACTTTGCGCCTGAGCTATTCCGTCGTATTCGTCTACGTGATCCTCTAAAGCAGAAGCAACTTCTAAAAGGCTTGGTTCAGCTTTCAGAAGAGGGCGCAGTACAAGTATTCCGCCCTATGCAGAACAATGACTTGATCGTTGGTGCGGTTGGTGTACTTCAGTTCGACGTGGTTGTAGCGCGCTTGAAAGCAGAATACAACGTAGAAGCTATCTACGAAGGTGTTAACGTTGCAACAGCTCGTTGGGTTGAGTGTGATGACGCTAAGAAACTGGAAGAGTTCAAACGTAAGAACCAATCTAACCTTGCGCTAGATGGCGGTGATAACCTGTCTTACATCGCACCTACAATGGTGAACTTGAACCTAGCTTCAGAACGTTTCCCAGACGTTAAGTTCCGAGCGACGCGCGAGCACTAATAGCAGCAGTTCTACATAACACTGTTGAATAATATTAAAGCCGAATTGCTTATAGCATTCGGCTTTTTTGTTACACTAAGAGTACACCGTTTTGATGGAGTAAAGCGTGTTTGACCTTAACTTAGTAAAGCCATTCCTCTCTGTATATCAGCAAAGATCGATAACTAAAGCTGCAGAATCATTAGAGCTAACGCAGCCTGCGGTTAGCGCCGCAATCAAAAGGTTTGAAGCCGTAGTTGGGTATTCACTATTTGTTAGAGTAGGGCGTTCAATTGAACCCACTTCGATGGCTCATAAGTTAGCGGGGCAACTCTCTAGCGCGTTAGAACTTATGGAGGGTGCGGTCTCCAGAAAGCGAGATTTCACGGTTTACATGCCAGCAAATCTTCTACACAAAATGCCTATGCTTAACGGTGTTCAATTAGTTGAATCGCCAATTTCTGTTGAAAATATTGTCGAGGATATCCGACTAAACCGAGTCGATTTAGTGGTCGATACTGGCTTACCTAAACAGGCGAGTTTAGAGTCTGAGTTTGCAACGACAGACAGGCTACTGCTAATGAGTGACCCTGAGGTTGGTCAGTTTCGTGAGCAAATTTCTATGGATGATTTTCTTGCGGCTAGGCATGTAACCTTGAAGTTACTCCGACAAGATACTCAAATCGTCGACTTTCTCTCTGAAAAGAGCTTCACACGTGATGTGGCAATTGAAGTTCGAAACCTAACGAACTTGATCTTAGCTGTTAAGGGAACGGACTATATTGCTGCCGTTCCGGTTAGCATGATTCATCTAGCAAAAACGGTCGGTTTACAAATCCACGAACCTCCATTTGCGATGCGCCCAGTGGAATTCGAGTTTTTTTATCACAAGAAGTATCAAACTAATGGGCAGCACCAAGAGTTACGAGAGAAGATAAAAGCGCTATTGAACAACTAGAAGTCGAAGGCTAAGCCGAATTCAACATAGTTTTTACTTTCAGGGTATATAGTGTAGGTGACAGACGGTTTTACGTACTTCAAATTAAAGAATACAGCGAGCTCGTGATAATGGATGTTGGTCCTAGTTTCATTTCTAATATATCCAGGGAACGCTGCAGTATCATCTTTGATATAAAAATCTTGGGTATCTTTTTTGAATCCGATTTCTTGATTGAATTTGTAAAGAAAATCAGCATATTGAATCGGGCTCCACAGAGCGCCTGCACTATAATCGAATGTGTCAGAGGCTTTATATTCCACGCATAAGTTTGGAAGACAAGCTTCGAAATCTCTATCCATATAGTTGTAGTTAATATCGCCAAGCAGTGTCCAATTTTCATGAATTAATTTAGCAACAAAAATGCCTGTTGTGATCTCATGTTCACTGACTTTTATTGTGTTTTCTGTGTAGTACGTATCCCCCTGCCAGAATGAATATCCCAACCCAGCTTGCCAATATTCTTGAGTATCAACTTCTCCAAAAACACGCAACTTATCATTGATTTGATAGTTTATATCAAGAGTGGCAACGGTTTTTTCGCTGTCTGGATTTTGAGATAAGCTGACGGAAAAAATATCCGTAAAACGTTCAATGGATTCAACTAGGGTTTCATTTGCAGACAAATAAAAAGGAAAGATAGAAGCTAGTGTTAATAGAATGCGTTTCATATTTTAATTCCGAATCGCTTTCCTTAGCTAACAAGATAAGTGACACCCGATAATCGAGCTTACGATTACCGGGTGACAGGCATGGTTTTACTCGGACTAACTATTAGCCGCGCAAACGTTGTTGAATAGCTGACTTCGCTTTCTGTAACTTAGCTGGGTCGATTGATTGGACTTTGTCTTTTACGTTATTTTTAACCGTAGGAGGAAGTGTCACATCACCTCGGTCATTTACAACAATACCGTTGCCAAAAGTGACTGTTCCATTTACTTCGTCTATGTAGCCTTCACCTACAATGTTTCCATGACGATCTTTGATATGAACGATGCCACGATCATCAGCTTCTGCTGTATAGTCAGTCGTTTGAGATTTGCCATTTACCGTTACAACAATGTTGTCACCTTCTAAATCAGCAGAAATAGTTGGCTTCGCAGGGGCGTCGATTTCAGGTCGGTCACCACCAAACTCAGGCGCATTACCAATTGGTTTATCGATAATCGGACGAATGAGATCTTTTGAAATTCGGATAGGCTCACCACCAATAGCTCGGTAGTACCAATCACCATCGGAGTTATACATAGAGCCAACAGGGACACCATTCTTAGTTACATTGATCACCGAATCACTTACTCGGTCGAATTCGATACCGTTGTAACCAGGTTTTGTTGGCTCTTCTAACTCAGGTCGGTCACCACCAAACTCAGGCGCATTGCCAATTGGTTTATCGATAATCGGACGAATAAGGTCTTTTGAAATTCGGATAGGCTCACCACCAATAGCTCGGTAGTACCAGTCACCATCGGAGTTATACATAGAGCCAACAGGGACACCATTTTTAGTTACATTGATCACCGAATCGCTTACTCGGTCGAATTCGATACCGTTGTAACCAGGTTTTGTTGGCTCTTCTAACTCAGGTCGGTCACCACCAAACTCAGGCGCATTGCCAATTGGTTTATCGATAATCGGACGAATAAGGTCTTTTGAAATTCGGATAGGCTCGCCACCAATAGCTCGGTAGTACCAGTCACCATCGGAGTTATACATAGAGCCAACAGGGACACCATTCTTAGTTACATTGATCACCGAATCACTTACTCGGTCGAATTCGATACCGTTGTAACCAGGTTTTGTTGGCTCTTCTAACTCAGGTCGGTCACCACCAAACTCAGGCGCATTGCCAATTGGTTTATCGATAATCGGACGAATAAGGTCTTTTGAAATTCGGATAGGCTCGCCACCAATAGCTCGGTAGTACCAGTCACCATCGGAGTTATACATAGAGCCAACAGGGACACCATTCTTAGTTACATTGATCACCGAATCACTTACTCGGTCGAATTCGATACCGTTGTAACCAGGTTTTGTTGGCTCTTCTAACTCAGGTCGGTCACCACCAAACTCAGGCGCATTGCCAATTGGTTTATCGATAATCGGACGAATAAGGTCTTTTGAAATTCGGATAGGCTCGCCACCAATAGCTCGGTAGTACCAGTCACCATCGGAGTTATACATAGAGCCAACAGGGACACCATTCTTAGTTACATTGATCACCGAATCACTTACTCGGTCGAATTCGATACCGTTGTAACCAGGTTTTGTTGGCTCTTCCAACTCAGGTCGGTCACCACCAAACTCAGGCGCATTGCCAATTGGTTTATCAACAATCGGGCGCTCACGTTCAATTGGATTTGATATAGAAGGAGAGATAGGTAGCTCGTTATCAGGTGTTGCCTCAACTGGCAACGTTGGTGTTTGAGGTTCTTTGGTACCATCAGAGCTTGAACTGCTACTTAACAGCCCTGCTACCAACGCAGCCGAAGCCGCACCAACAGCAGCCCAAGTGCCGTTAGATTGTTTTTCGTAAGTAACATCATCGATTGTGGCTGTCGTACCTGGAGTTGCATTCGTGTATTGTTCGTTTAACTTATACTGAACAGAAGCATCAACCGCTTTCATTTGTCCATCAATAAGCTGAAGGGTTTGCTGATTTGCTAGCTCTACGTTGACTTGAGGAGCAGTAGCAAAAGCTGGTGCAACTAACACGCTAGAAATTGAAATGGCTAAGAGTGATGCTTTCATAATGTAGGATCTCGTCGTTTAATTAGGCGTCTTGCTATTGGTGCCTCCTTGGCAAGTGCGGCTATTATTTGTTCTGATGAGATTTTCAACAATATAGCTAGCTAGTGTTGATGTATAAATTTGATTTATGCTTTTATTGCTTTTGGGTTGATTATTGAGCATTGGTGCGATTTGTATGTGTAATTTTAGTGATTTGCTTTATGTATTGGTTTTTCGTAAGCATTGATTAAAGACATGAGGTAAATATGTTCGGTTGGATAAAAGTTTGGGTTAGGAAATACGATCAGTGGTGTGAAGAGCTTGGGCTAACGCCTGAAAACAAGCGTAGCTGTGTACCTTATCGTAGAGATCCTCAAGGGCAGCAAGCTGAGAGTGGGACAGATGACACAGCAAACAAGTGACTTTCCGCTATTTGATACACATTGCCACGCGGACTTTGAGGCGTTTGAGCAAGGTCTTTCCCATGAGCAGAGCATTGATGGGTATATCAAAGAGGCAAAACAGGCCCAAGTTGAGAAGTTACTCATCCCTTCTATCGGTCAAAACAACTGGCATAAGCTTGAGAAAATTGCGCAATCTCACCCCAATGTTTACTACGCGTTAGGCTTCCATCCTTACTTTTTAGAGCAAGCGGATACGGTGCAATTTGAAGAACTTCATCAATTACTCACTTTAAAAACACGTCAGTGTGTGGCCATTGGTGAGTGTGGATTGGACTTTTTTGTGGATGTGGAACAGGAGAAACAAGAGCGCTTTTTCATCCAACAAATGGAGCTTGCCAAGGCGTTTGATTTGCCTCTGATTATCCATGAAAGGAAGTCTTACAACCGCCTTATTCAGCTAATAAAGCAGCACAAGTTTACTTTAGGTGGGGTAATTCACGGTTTTTCTGGAAGTGAACAGCAAGCTTTGGCTTGGATTAAGCTTGGTTTCTATATTGGCGTTGGCGGAACGATAACTTACCCAAGAGCGCAAAAAACACGCACAACTATCGCTAAGTTGCCGCTTGAAAGCTTGGTGTTAGAGACCGATGCACCGGATATGCCAACCTATGGAAACCAAGGAAATGTTAATCATTCCAAACATTTAGTTACGATATCAAATGAACTTTTTTTGCTTAGAAAAGAGCCAAAGCAATCGATTGCAGCGCAAATTTGGCAAAATAGCCATCGCGCATTCGGTATATGTGAATAAAATCTAATGTTTTTGTTTATCGTTTGCGTAAATTGCATCTCTATTGTGATTTGAGTCACATTTGCGTGTGAATGGTACATGAATCTTCTACGAAAGTGTGAGGGCGGCATTACTTTATTAGTGGTCGCATGAGTATAATTGCCCCCGCTTTATAGCCCCATTTTGTAACACGCCAATAAATAACTAATAAGGAAGTCATAAACTATGAGCCTGTTTATGAGCCTAGTCGGTATGGTTGTACTGATTGCAATCGCAGTACTACTATCTGACAACCGCAAAGCTATTAACTTTAGAACGGTGGGTGGCGCATTCGCTATCCAATTCGCACTTGGTGCATTCGTACTTTACATCCCTTGGGGTCGTGATTTGCTTGCAGGTTTCTCTGCTGGTGTAGCAAACGTAATCGACTACGGTAAAGACGGTACTGGTTTCCTATTCGGTAGCCTAGTTAACTTCTCTGTTGACGGTATCGGTTTCATCTTTGCTTTCCAAGTTCTACCAACATTGATCTTCTTCTCTGCACTTATCTCTGTACTTTACTACATTGGTGTAATGCAGCTTGTAATCAAAGTTCTTGGTGGTGGTCTTCAGAAAGCTCTAGGTACTTCTCGCGCCGAGTCAATGTCTGCAGCAGCAAACATCTTCGTTGGCCAAACAGAAGCTCCTCTAGTTGTTCGTCCATTTGTTCCTAAGATGACTAACTCTGAACTATTCGCAGTAATGTGTGGTGGTCTAGCATCTGTAGCTGGTGGTGTACTAGCGGGTTACGCATCTATGGGTGTTCCTCTAGAGTACCTAGTTGCAGCGTCATTCATGGCAGCACCTGGTGGTCTACTATTCGCTAAAATCATCAAGCCTGAAACAGATACGCCAGACGACAACATCGCTGACGATATCGACGGCGGCGACGACAAGCCAGCTAACGTTATCGACGCAGCAGCAGGCGGCGCATCAGTTGGTCTACAACTAGCTCTAAACGTTGGTGCAATGCTACTAGCATTCATCGGTCTAATTGCTCTAATCAACGGTATCCTAGGTGGCATCGGTGGTTGGTTCGGTATGGAAAACCTAACTCTAGAACTTCTTCTAGGTTGGATCTTCGCACCTCTAGCATTCATCATTGGTGTTCCATGGGAAGAAGCAACTATTGCTGGTTCTTTCATTGGTCAGAAGACAGTTGTTAACGAATTCGTTGCATACCTAAACTTCGTACCATACGTTGGTGAAAACGCTCAAGTTGTTGCAGCGACTGGTCAAGTGATGTCTGAGAAGACTCAAGCTATCATCGCATTCGCACTATGTGGTTTCGCAAACCTTTCTTCTATTGCGATTCTACTAGGTGGCCTAGGTGGTATTGCACCAAGCCGTCGCCAAGACATCGCACGTATGGGTGTTAAAGCGGTTATTGCTGGTACTCTATCTAACCTGATGGCAGCAACAATTGCTGGCTTCTTCCTATCTTTCTAATTAAGTAGATTAGATTATATAGACGCCACTTTAATATCGCCCCGTAGCAAGAAATTGCTGCGGGGCTTTTTTGTTTTTAGGCCTGTTGAACCTGAATATCAGTTTGATTCGATGGTGGGCCTAGAATGTTTTTTTGAGATACAAACCGTTTGCGTTCTAAGGAGCACTACAATTTATTAATGGATACCTATAATGTATAGGCTCAAGGGATAGGATGTCTCTTGTTGGCAAGAAAGTAACCGCTTGGATTCGTTCGCAGTTATTCTTCTGGGATTAAGCCAAACTTAGCGATACGCTATAGATGTTAGACACAACATGACTGATTTGTTGTGCCATAGACCAAACTGGTACTGTGCGGTGACAAGGATTGCAATTGATAGCGAAAGTTATCAAGTCTTCAGGGAACCAAGTCCGTTCATTTGTGACTACTGAGCATTACTAAAATATCCATCTATACTGGATGGAGGGCGAAGTAGTTAACTATTTGAATATATTGATCGGAGATAGAAATGAGCGATTTAAAAGCAGCAGCTCTACGTGCACTTAAACTTATGGACCTAACTACGTTAAATGACGACGACACAACTGAAAAAGTTGTAGCGCTTTGTCACGACGCGAAGACTGCAGTAGGCAACACAGCTGCAATCTGTATTTACCCTCGCTTTATCCCAGCAGCTAAGAAAGCGTTGCGTGAGCAAGGTACTCCAGAAGTACGTATTGCGACTGTAACTAACTTCCCTCATGGTAATGATGACATCGAAATCGCAGTTGCTGAAACAAAAGCAGCAGTAGCATACGGTGCAGACGAAGTAGACGTAGTATTCCCATACCGCGCTCTAATCGCTGGCAACGAAGAAGTAGGTTTCGAGCTAGTTAAACAGTGTAAAGAAGCATGTGGCGACATCACACTGAAAGTAATCATCGAAACTGGTGAACTTAAAGAAGAAGCACTGATCAAGAAAGCATCTGAGATTTGTATCAAAGCAGGCGCTGACTTCATCAAAACTTCAACAGGTAAAGTGCCAGTAAACGCGACTCCAGAGTACGCGCGCATGATGCTAGAAGTTATCCGTGACATGGGCGTAGCTAAAACTGTAGGTTTCAAACCTGCAGGTGGCGTACGTACCGCTGAAGATGCAGCACAATACCTAGCAATGGCTGATGAGCTACTAGGTGCTGAGTGGGCAGACAACATGCACTACCGCTTTGGTGCTTCAAGCCTACTAACTAACCTTCTTAATACATTAGAAGTGACAGACCAGACTGCTGATCCAGCAGCATACTAATTTACTCGTCATATTTGGCGCCGCAGCGTTGTTGACTGCGTAAGTTCATCCTAATCACATAGAGCCTCTATGCTCATAGGAATGAACTCACTGGTCGTCTAGCTGCAACGCCAAATATTTAGAGTATTGAAAATAACAAGTCTGTTTGATGGAGTGACGTTAAGTCACTCCATATTACCTCTTTTCCCTACAAACCATACTCACTAGAGTTTGGGAGGCACTAATGTATCTACCTCAAGAAATTATTCGCAGAAAACGTGACGGTGAAGTCCTAACAGCTGAAGAAATTAACTTCTTCATTCAAGGCGTAGCTAAGAACACGGTCTCTGAAGGTCAAATTGCAGCATTCGCAATGGCTATCTTCTTCAACGAAATGACAATGCCAGAACGTATCGCACTAACGTGTGCAATGCGTGACTCTGGCATGGTAATCGACTGGAGCCACATGAACTTTGATGGCCCAATCGTTGATAAACACTCTACTGGTGGTGTTGGTGACGTAACTTCTCTGATGCTTGGCCCTATGGTGGCAGCATGTGGCGGTTTCGTTCCAATGATCTCTGGTCGTGGTCTTGGCCACACTGGCGGTACGCTAGACAAGCTTGAATCTATTCCTGGTTACAACATTACACCAACCAACGATGTGTTCGGTGAAGTAACTAAAGATGCGGGTGTTGCTATCATCGGTCAAACAGGTGACTTAGCGCCTGCTGATAAGCGTGTTTACGCGACTCGTGATATCACAGCAACTGTGGACAATATCTCGCTAATCACGGCTTCAATCCTATCTAAGAAACTAGCTGCTGGCCTAGACTCTCTAGTGATGGACGTAAAAGTAGGTTCAGGTGCATTCATGCCGACTTACGAAGCGTCTGAAGAGCTAGCGAAATCTATCGTTGCAGTAGCAAACGGTGCTGGCACTAAAACAACAGCAATCCTAACGGACATGAACCAAGTTCTTGCTTCTTCAGCGGGTAACGCAGTAGAAGTTCGTGAAGCGGTTCAATTCCTAACGGGTGAATACCGCAATCCACGTTTGCTAGAAATTACGATGGCATCGTGTGCGGAAATGCTAGTACTTGGCAACCTTGCAAAAGATTCAGAAGAAGCGCGCGAAAAACTGATGGCAGTACTGGATAACGGTAAAGCAGCAGAGTGCTTCGGTAAAATGGTAGCGGGCCTTGGTGGTCCAGCAGACTTCGTAGAAAACTACGATAACTACCTAGAAAAAGCAGAAATTATTAAACCAGTGTACGCGCTAGAAAGCGGTGTGGTATCAGCAATGGATACTCGTGCAATTGGTATGGCTGTAGTTGGTATGGGCGGTGGTCGTCGCGTAGCAACGGACAGCATTGATTACGCAGTTGGTTTCGATAGCTTCATTCGTCTTGGCGAAGTGGCAAGCGATGAGAAACCATTAGCAATGATTCATGCTCGCAACGAACAACAGTGGCAAGAAGCTGCAACGGCATTACAAAATGCAATCACTGTGGGCGGAGAATATACAGCAACACCAGACGTTTACCGTCAGATTCGTTCTGAAGACGTGTAAATAACCGCTATCGGTATACCTCGCGTATACCGATAATCAAAAGCGCTGGTGCAAAGAGCAATAAGTTGGTGAAGAAAATGAAAAGAGCATTTATTTTAGTTTTAGATTCATTCGGTATCGGTGAGACAGCGGATGCAGACAAATTCGGTGATGTAGGTTCAGACACTATGGGTCACATCGCAGACCATTGTGATAAAGGTCTTGCTGACAATGCCGATCGTCAAGGCCCTCTGACGCTACCAAACCTGTCTAAACTAGGTTTAGCGATGGCTCACAAAGAGTCTACAGGTCGTTTTGCTCCTGGTATGGATGCAGACGCAGAAATCATTGGTGCTTACGGTCACGCTGCTGAGCTGTCTTCTGGTAAAGACACGCCATCAGGTCACTGGGAAATCGCGGGTGTACCGGTACTGTTTGACTGGGGCTACTTCACCGACAAAGAGAATAGCTTCCCTAAAGAGCTTACTGATCGCATTCTTGAGCGTGCAGGTTTGTCTGGTTTCCTAGGTAACTGCCACTCATCTGGTACTGAGATCCTAGATAACCTAGGTGAAGAGCACATGAAGACTGGCCTACCAATCTTCTACACTTCTGCGGACTCTGTATTCCAGATTGCGTGTCACGAAGAGACATTCGGCCTGCAAAACTTGCTAGACCTTTGTCAGATCGCTCGTGAAGAGTTGGAAGAGTACAACATCGGTCGTGTCATCGCGCGTCCGTTCATTGGCCCAGGTAAAGGTCAATTCGAACGTACTGGTAACCGTCGTGACCTTTCAGTTGAGCCACCTGCAGCAACGATTCTTCAGAAGCTTGTTGATGAGAAGGGCGGTAATGTTCACTCAATCGGTAAGATCTCTGATATTTACGCTGGTTGTGGTATTACTCAGAAAACAAAAGCAACGGGTATCCCAGCGCTATTTGAAGCGACTAAAGAAGCGATCAATGAAGCAGGTGATAACACCATCGTCTTCACTAACTTCGTTGATTTTGACTCAGCTTACGGCCACCGCCGTGATGTTGCAGGCTACGCTGCTGCGCTTGAGTACTTCGATGGTCGTATCAATGAAATCATCGATATGATGAAAGAGGATGATGTACTTATCCTTACTGCTGACCACGGTTGTGATCCAACATGGCCAGGTACAGACCATACTCGTGAGCATATCCCTGTGATTGTTTACGGTAAAAAGGTTCCTGCAGGTTCTTTAGGCCGTCGCGATACGTTTGCTGACATCGGCCAAAGCTTAGCGTCTTACTTTGGTACATCGCCAATGGAATACGGTGCAAGCTTTCTATAATTGGTAATGAATAAAAGAGAGGGAAACCTCTCTTTTCTTTTTTTGTTTTGAGATTAAGGATATTTTCAATGGCTACTCCACATATTAATGCTGAAATGGGTGCGTTCGCTGACGTTGTATTAATGCCAGGCGATCCGCTACGAGCTAAATACATCGCTGAAACCTTCTTAGAAGACGTGGTTCAAGTGTGTGATGTGCGCAATATGTTTGGTTACACAGGTACTTATAAAGGTCGTAAGGTTTCGGTAATGGGACACGGTATGGGGATCCCATCTTGTTCGATTTACGCGACTGAGCTTATTAAAGACTTTGGTGTGAAAAAAATCATTCGTGTCGGTAGTTGTGGTGCAGTGAGCGAAGATATCAAAGTACGCGATGTAGTGATCGGTATGGGGGCATGTACCGACTCTAAAGTGAATCGTATTCGCTTCAAAGGTCACGACTTTGCTGCAATTGCAGATTACAAAATGGTTCGCGCGGCAGAAGATGCAGCCAAAGCACGCGGTGTTGATGTGAAAGTTGGTAACTTGTTCTCAGCTGAACTTTTCTACACGCCAGACCCTGAAATGTTTGAGGTGATGGATAAATACGGCATTGTTGGTGTAGAGATGGAAGCGGCCGGTATCTACGGCGTTTGTGCTGAATACGGTGCGAAAGCACTAACGATTTGTACTGTCTCAGACCATATCAAAACCGGTGAGCAAACTACATCAGATGAGCGTCAAACGACCTTCAATGACATGATGGTAATTGCATTAGATTCTGTGCTTCTTGGTGACCAAGAGGCGTAAGGCTTTATCTACTTAGATAGATCGACAGATAAATAAAAGCCCCGTCGCTGCCTGAGCTTCGGGGCTTTTTATTGGATAACGTAAATGCTCTATTTATGAATTTACGTTCTTCAGAAGTAAGTTCTCGCCTGATTTGGTTGGTCTTCTTCGAATCAACATTATAAACAGCACACCACTGACGAAGCCCATCAATACCATACCGATCATGTATCGATCACTTTTGCGGTAGTGGTGATCCGATATTGCTGTCATTTTACCTGTCTCAAAGGTGACGCGGATAAAACCAATGATGGTGTTTTCTTTCGAGTAAATTGGCTCTACTAGCTGCTGTCTACCGATACTCGCGGTTGAAAGTGGCGTATCTAGGCCAAGCACCTCACGCACTGACAGCGCCTTTTCGCTCGAAGCGAGGCGAATGCCTTCAGCATCATAGATGGTGGTATCGAATACCAGTCGATCTTGAGATAGCTGATTGGTCAGATCAAGCAGTCGTTCTTGGTCTTGTTGTGCGATCATTTTGCTGGCTGAAAGGGAAGCCTGAGAGATAAGCAGCTTAGTAAGTGTCTCGAGCTGTTTCGCTTGGATCTTTTCGTTACCCTTACTGATCACGACCGTATTTTTAATCGTAACGACGAACATAGTAGCCAACAAAATGAGGGCTAACATTCGCAAAGCGTTACGTATTGAGAACAATGATTCATTCATGTTTCACAGGGCCTGAAATAAACAAATGTTATGATTAAGACATATTGAGACTTGCGTTTTCAAATTGCAATAGGTTAACGTTTAGCATAGTTAATTAGGAATCATACACATGGACGCTCAGAAATACCTGCCGATGAAAAGGCATACCACGTTATTAACTCGACTCCCCGAGACTCGTTTCGCTTCTCAACTCGCTAAAGCTAAAGCCAACTGGATTGTATTCGGCGAGTACCTATCTCCGCAATCTTTCGACGACATCGACTTTTTCACTGGCACTTACAACACCATTTTAGATACGTGGAAAGTTGGCCATTACGAAGTGGCATTGATGTCTGGCAACCTAACGCCAGCGCATGAAGAAATCCTACAAGCTTTGAAGCTTGATTATGCTTGCCTTAGTGAAGTTCCAGATTTATCTAAGCCAGGCTTGATCGTGATGGATATGGATTCCACAGCGATTCAAATCGAGTGTATCGATGAAATAGCCAAGCTCGCTGGAGTAGGTGAATTAGTCTCTGAAATCACAGAGCGTGCTATGCAAGGTGAATTAGATTTCGAACAAAGCCTGCGCCAACGAGTTGGAGCACTGAAAGGTGCTGATGAGTCGATTCTAGAGCAAGTGCGCCAGTCACTGCCTTTCATGCCTGACTTAGTGGGACTTGTGAACACGCTTAATAAACTGAGTTGGAAAACCGCTATCGCATCGGGTGGCTTTACTTACTTCTCTGATTACTTAAAAGACACGCTAGACCTAGACCATGCTCAGTCGAATACTTTAGAAATCGTTAAGGGTAAATTGACGGGTGAAGTGTTGGGTGATGTCGTTTCTGCGCAAACCAAAGCTGATATCTTAGTTGAACTGGCGGAAGAGTATGAGCTGGAGCTGCATAACACGGTGGCTGTCGGTGATGGCGCGAATGACTTGGTAATGATGGGCGCCGCTGGTTTAGGTATTGCCTTCCATGCCAAACCAAAAGTCGAGCAACAAGCTCAAACGGCTGTGCGTTATGCTGGCTTGGGTGGGGTATTGTGTATCTTGTCTGGCGCGTTGGCCAAGCAACAAAAAATCAGTTGGCAGGCGAAACCGTAAAGGTTTGCAACAGCATGATTATTTAATCGTGTGACATTACAAAGGCAAAAAAGCAGGCACAGGGCCTGCTTTTCTATTTTATGGTGCTTGGATATTACGGGGGATTGTGACTAGCGAGTCAGCTCTAATCGGATCAATACTTCGTCGGTAATGTCTTCTATCTCTCCATAACCGATAAACGCGGTGATCTCGTTTTCTAGCTTCTTCGCTTGGTGCATGCTTATACGGGCAAGCTCTTCTAAATCCGATTGGAACAAGGTGGTCAATGGATTAAAGATTGGTGCTGTCGTAACACGAAGTACATACACATCACCTAGGTGCTGCGCTTTCTTAATGAATAAGATTCTTTCTTTTGCCGAGGCAAAGTCCTTCACCAGCTTAGTGTGTACCGATTGAATTTTGTCACCAAATTTCACCGCAGCGATATAAACGTCGTGGTGTTTAGGCTCTGCACCTTCAATTCTCTTGAGTGGCTCAGCCAGTAGTGAGTTGGTGTGGCCTTTAAAGATAGGCTCCAGTGAGAACTTTTGGTTGTGACCCAGTTTCGCCAATAAAGTCAGATGCTTGTTCAGCGGGAAATTCACACCAATGATCTTACAGCGTAGTGTAGAGCTTGGTTTATCAATGAAGATAGGAGTGCTCACCATCTTGCTCAACAAAATATTGTGCAGCGACTCAAGCAAGGAGTTCGTTGGCAGTATCTCTCTCTTCTTAATTAGCTTGCTTTGGTTTTGATCGATAAGCCCATTTAGGAATGCGATGGTGCGCATTGTCTTAGCGTTTTCAGCAATCACCAATTGGACATTGCGGCCATTCGGGCTCACACGAATCACGTGGTAAGGCACTGTGCTTAATGGCAGGTTCTTATCGTAAAGCTGCAGCTCATTAAAGTTCACGATCACTGGGTCATTGATCTTGAGTATCATCGGCTGTTCAAGAGTAATGCTTAACCCACGCTTCGAGATATCTAAGGTGTGACCGTTTGCCGCTGCGCCGTCTTGTGAGGTGATCTGCAGTGGAGACTTAAATTGATATCTAGGTTCTTTACGTCGAGTTTGTGAGTCAAAGTAGATGCTTTGTATGTTACCAACCACAGCTCGAGGATGACGGAAGCAATTCAATTCACTGCTTGGAATTCGAGGCTTTTCACTCAATAGGTAATCCGCGGCACTTTCGTGATCGCCAATCTCTTGCAAGATACCACAATGTGTTAGTTGTGCTGAGCTTTGCGCTAGGGTGTCTGAATGCTTAGCTAAAGCTTGTCGCTCTGCTTCTGATAACTCAAAAACAGAGAACTTGAATGCCTTCCAGCTTTTACGCTTACCACCAATGTGCCAGAACAGTTGTCTTTGTTCACGAGTCGCTTCAGGTAACATCATCGAATAGAACAGCGTCTTATTTTGATGTTCGTGAGTAAACGAGTAGATAACATTACTGGTACCTTTCACACCAGGCTTCGCCAGTAAGTTCATGCGCTGCTCGTTGAACAGAGTTCCCAGAGCTTGCTGGTTTCGCTCGTCGTGCCAGTATTGCCATAGCGGATGGTTGTTATCCGTAAGCAAGGCGAGCTTGAGTTCACTGCCACTGAAAAATAGGGGAAGGTTACAAGTATGCTTTAGATAGGTGTGCTCGATACCTCGTGTGCGAGTTCGAATGATTCTATCTTGGTTCTCATGACTGGTTTTCTTACTGGTGCTATTTAAAGACTCATCGAGCAAACGAGCCACAATATTGTTGTCGCTTACCTTGATGGTTCTTAGGAATTTAACCGCGTCGTTTTCATAAGAATCATCAATACCCAGAACGCGAAATTCAACTGCTTGGTTTACATCGGCTTCGAGTGACTTTTCCACCAATTCAGTGAACTTGACGCTAATGATCTCGCCTAGGTTATAACGAAAGGCGCTCGGTACTTTGAATTTTGCACCTGAAGGTGAGATATCAATCGTAACACCGTGCAGGCTTTGCCCTTTAGATGTGGTGATTTCAACCTGTGAGCTTATCTTGAGTCGGTTCTCTTGACGCTTTAAGTCATAACCAAGGTTTATAGCTTCAGCTTCATAGGGGCTGTTGGCACTGGTGATGCCTTGATTACTTTGAGACGCACTTTTAACCACACTACGCAGAGGCTGAATTCTTGGCGCCATAACTAGCTCCCAAGCCCCTTCTGTGTAGCCTTTGAATTTTTTTGTACCACGTTGATAGGCATTTAAAGCGATGTCGTCGAGCCAGTGTTTTCGGCCATCGAGTGTGAATTGACGACACTCATTATCGATACGTCCGCGTAAATCAATGCTCTTTGTACACGGAGCCATGATACGATTCAGTTCCATTTTAACGAGTAGTTTCAGAGACGGCGATTCACCTTCTGTCATTTGAGAAAGAAGGAATTCGAAATCTTCGGCGTGATAAGCCGGGATAAGACGCTCTGCTACAGATAGAATTTCAGATTGCTGCATACTTTTCTTGTTAGAATGGACGGTACATTTATGTTATCGACTAGTTTAAATCGATCTTTAAATATAAGTGGTATGACTGCAACGTTTATTTGCACCCGTACGGTCAAATAAGTCACAAATTGACAACATCATTGTGTAACTGGGTAAATTATTGAGGTTTTATGGCTAAGGCAAAGCGAGCTTATGTGTGTAATGACTGTGGTGCTGACTTTCCACGTTGGCAAGGACAGTGCAATGCGTGTGGTGCTTGGAACACAATTACCGAAGTTAGGTTAGCCGCTTCACCTCAGGTAGCACGCAATGAGAGATTAACTGGCTATGCAGGTAGTGCGACCGAATCTAGCGTTCAAACCCTGTCTGAGATTGATCTACAGGAAGTGCCTCGTTTTAGTAGTGGCTTTAAAGAGCTCGATCGCGTACTTGGTGGCGGTGTGGTACCGGGTGCTGCGATTCTTATTGGTGGTAACCCAGGTGCGGGTAAATCGACACTACTGCTACAAACCATGTGTCTACTTTCTTCTCAACTTCCTACTTTATATGTAACCGGTGAGGAATCGTTACAGCAGGTCGCGATGCGTGCTTCACGTCTTGGTTTGCCAAAAGAGCACTTAAAGATGCTCTCTGAAACCAATGTAGACAAGATCTGTCAGGTGGCAGAAAAAGAACAGCCTAAGATCATGGTCATCGACTCAATCCAAGTAATGCATGTCGCTGATGTTCAATCTTCACCAGGTAGTGTGGCTCAGGTTCGTGAGTCAGCGACGGCACTGACTCGTTTTGCTAAGCAGAATAACGTGGCTATTTTCCTAGTAGGACACGTAACTAAAGATGGTACTCTGGCGGGGCCTAAAGTACTTGAGCACATTATTGATTGTTCAGTTTTGTTAGACGGCGGAACAGACAGCCGTTTCAGAACATTACGCAGCCACAAAAACCGTTTTGGTGCGGTGAATGAGCTTGGTGTATTTGCGATGACAGGCCAAGGGCTAAAAGAAGTCAGCAACCCATCGGCTATATTCTTGTCTCGTGGCGAAGAAGAAACGTCAGGCAGTTCAGTAATGGTGGTATGGGAAGGTACCCGCCCACTGCTTGTTGAGATTCAAGCGCTGGTGGATTACTCCCAATTGGCGAATCCTCGTCGAGTCGCGGTTGGCCTTGAGCAGAACCGCCTTTCTTTATTACTCGCGGTGCTGCATAAACACGGCGGCTTACAAATGGCTGACCAAGATGTGTTTGTGAATGTCGTCGGTGGTGTTAAAGTAACCGAAACTAGTGCTGACCTTGCATTAGTTATGGCATTACTTTCTAGTTTCAGAGACCGCGCATTACCTAAAGATGTCGTAGTTTTTGGTGAAGTAGGCCTAGCGGGAGAGATTCGTCCTGTACCAAGCGGGCAAGAACGTTTGAATGAAGCATTTAAACACGGCTTTAAGAAAGCGATTGTTCCTGCAGCTAATATGCCGAAAGGTGGTATCCCAGGAATGCAAATCCACGGAGTGAAAAAACTATCAGAGGCAATTAATGCTTTTGATGAGTTGTAATTGAACTCACTTCAGCTAATCTATACAGCAGCAATTCAGTCTAACTTGAACGCCGATTGGGCTTGAGGTTAGCACTATAATTAACAATCATTTAGATTGTTTCTACAGCGTGCCTTTTTCTAAATGTTAGGAAAAGGCAAAGTTTTTTAGTCCCAAATGCATGCAAAGCTATCAGTCTTCACAGATTGTGATATACTCTGCGCGCATTTTATATCCTATTAACAGAGTAAGACAATGGCAGATTTATCGAAATACAGAAACATTGGTATTTTCGCGCACGTTGATGCGGGTAAAACAACTACCACTGAGCGTATCCTTAAGCTAACTGGTCAAATCCACAAGACTGGTGAAGTACATGACGGCGAATCAACGACTGACTTCATGGAACAGGAAGCTGAGCGCGGTATTACTATCCAATCAGCAGCTGTAAGCTGTTTCTGGAATGATCACCGTCTAAACGTTATCGATACTCCTGGACACGTTGACTTCACAGTTGAAGTATACCGTTCTCTTAAAGTACTTGATGGCGGTATCGGTGTATTCTGTGGTTCTGGTGGTGTTGAACCTCAATCAGAAACTAACTGGCGCTACGCTAACGAATCAGAAGTATCTCGTCTGATCTTCGTTAACAAACTAGACCGTATGGGTGCTGACTTCTACCGCGTTGTTGACCAAGTTAAGAACGTTCTAGGCGCTACTCCGCTAGTAATGGTTCTACCAATCGGCCGCGAAGATGAATTCGTTGGTGTTGTAGACCTACTAAGCCGTAAAGCATACGTTTGGGATGACACTGGTCTTCCTGAAAACTACGAAATCAAAGATGTTCCTGCGGACATGGTTGATGACGTTGAGCAATACCGTGAAGAGCTAATCGAAACTGCTGTAGAGCAAGACGATGACCTAATGGAAGCTTACATGGAAGGTGAAGAGCCTTCTATCGAAGACATCAAGCGTTGTATCCGTAAAGGTACTCGTGATATCGCATTCTTCCCAACGTTCTGTGGTTCTGCATTCAAGAACAAAGGTATGCAACTTATCCTTGACGCTGTAGTAGATTACCTACCAGCTCCAACTGAAGTTGATCCTCAGCCTCTAACAGACAAAGAAACTGGTGAGCCAACTGGTGAAGTTGCTACAGTATCTGCTGATGAGCCACTACGTGCTCTTGCGTTTAAGATCATGGACGACCGTTTCGGTGCACTAACGTTCATCCGTATCTACTCTGGTCGCATGAAGAAGGGTGATACAATCCTTAACGCTGCAACTGGTAAAACTGAGCGTATCGGCCGTATGGTTGAGATGCAAGCTGATGAGCGTAACGAGCTTACTGAAGCGCAAGCTGGTGACATCATCGCTGTTGTTGGTATGAAGAACGTTCAAACTGGTCACACTCTATGTGATCAGAAGCACGAATGTACTCTAGAGCCAATGATCTTCCCAACTCCAGTAATCTCTATCGCTGTATCTCCAAAAGATAAAGGCGGTTCTGAGAAAATGGGTATCGCGATCGGTAAAATGGTTGCAGAAGATCCATCTTTCCAAGTTGAGACTGACGAAGAAACTGGCGAAACTATCCTGAAAGGTATGGGTGAACTTCACCTAGACATCAAGGTAGATATCCTTAAGCGTACATACGGCGTTGACCTTGTAGTAGGTGCTCCTCAAGTAGCTTACCGTGAAACAATCACGAAAGCTGTTGAAGATAGCTACACTCACAAGAAACAATCTGGTGGTTCTGGTCAATTCGGTAAGATCGATTACCGTATCAAACCAGGCGAAGCTGGTTCTGGCTTCACTTTCTCTTCAACTGTTGTTGGTGGTAACGTTCCTAAGGAATTCTGGCCTGCAGTTGAGAAAGGTTTCGCATCTATGATGGAAAACGGTGTTCTTGCTGGCTTCCCAACTCTAGATGTTGAAGTAGAACTATTCGACGGTGGCTTCCACGCAGTTGACTCATCTGCAATCGCATTTGAAATCGCAGCGAAAGGCGCATTCCGTCAATCTATGCCTAAAGCGGGTGCACAACTTCTTGAGCCAATCATGAACGTTGACGTATTCACTCCAGAAGATCACGTTGGTGATGTAATCGGTGACCTTAACCGTCGTCGTGGCATGATCAAAGATCAACAAGCTGGCGCTACTGGCGTACGTATCAAAGCTGACGTACCACTATCAGAAATGTTTGGTTACATCGGTCACCTACGTACTATTACTTCAGGCCGTGGTCAATTCTCTATGGAATTCCTACAGTACTCTCCATGTCCAACAAACGTGGCAGACGAAGTAATCGCTAAAGTTAAAGCAGACAAAGAAGCTGGTAAGTAATTAGCTCTTTTCTAAATTAACTAGAAAGCCTCGCAAGTGAAAGCTTGCGGGGCTTTTGTTTTATGGGAATCATAGTGCGAGGTGCGAGGTGCGAGGTGCGAGGTGCGAGGTGCGAGGTGCGAGGTGCGAGGTGCGAGGTGCGAGGTGCGAGGTGCGAGGTGCGAGGTGCGAGGTGCGAGATAGCCCCGTATTATTGCCAACACGGGACTGATTGAGCAGCCAGGGATTAACGTTTTAGATCAATGTAGATTTGCTCTACCTTAGTACGAGCCCATTCTGTTTTACGCAGAAACTTTAAGCTCGATTTGATGCTTGGGTCTTTTTTGAAGCAGTTGATATTTACCATGTAGCTCAATTCTTCCCAACCGTAATGTTCTACCAATTCTGTTAGCAGCTTTTGCAGTGTAATGCCGTGCAGTGGGTTATTTGCTTGTGTCATGAGATTCACTCGTCATTTATTTGCTCTCAGTATATCAGTTTCATCTCATCAATTATCAGACCATTTAAGCTTGCTGTCATATCGAACAACGAAAGCCGTTCAATCCCCGCAACGCTCATCAAAGCTGCCTAATTTTGGCATCTAAGTACAATCTTTTTCATAATTGAAGTGCTCAGAATATCGGTAGATAACGTAACTAGTATCGACCACTAAACTAAATGCTTATTCTTGTCTTATATTTGAGACGGCTTAGTAGGTTTATATCGAAATCGCGTTTTTAAGCGCTAATGCCCTTCATTTTATAGTGGATATAAAACAGGTAGTTATTTAAGTGTTTAATGAGCTAAGTTTTGGTCACTATTGTATAGAACGTTTTTTTAATCCATTAACTGGCTGAAAATAAAATATAAACTTGGCGGCTAATATTAATACTATCCCTACATCTTATCTCTAATATCATGACGCGAATGATACTTGAATAACTCATACATCAATCCTATAGGTGGTAGATAAGTTTTTCTAAATTAGCTTTGCTTCTATAGGGCTGGAAGTAAGGATAGAAAGACGAATAGGTGGGGGCTGTGTTGTATGGCATCGATTTCAACGGATTTGAAACGTAATCGGGTGCGAGGTTATTTCAAATCCAAAATAAAAGGCATTGCTATTATCGAATTTACGGTAGTGGTAAGTCTTTTTTTCGCGCTTTTTTTAACGGTTGTTGACCTTGGAATATATGGGTTTGTAAAACTCACCATGCAACACTCTGCAAGAGAGGGAGCAAGGTACGCTATCACTGGTCGGTCTGATTTGGATCCGGATGCATCGAGTAATCGTGAAGCAGCAATATTAGAGAAGATCTCTCAGTCTTCGAGTGGTTTGCTCGATAAAGTGATGGATGTGCAAAATATCCGTGTTGAAGATGTCTATGGAAATGCGATATCTGGTTTTGGTGGCTCTGGAGATATTATATCTATCCATCTTGACTGCGAATGGCCATCTGTTAACCCTTATATGTACGTTTTGCTCGATGATGGGAAATTCAAATTTACCGTCAGTGCAGCAATGAAAAACGAAGCTTTTTAGGGAGATTGAATATGTTTCCTAAAAAGATAAATAAGGCAGTACAGCAAGGGTTTGCAGCCATAGAAATGACGCTAATTGCGCCAATATTTATGTTGTTGATCGTAGCTGCTGTTGATATCACCCACCTCATTCAAGCCAACCACACCATTATTAGTATCAGTCGAGAAGGCGGCAATATTATTTCTCGGAGTAATACCGATACGCCACAAGAAGTGATGGATATTATCGCCACCACATCTGGAACGTTAGACATGACTCAAGATGGTGTTATTTACATTACTGAGTTAGTTGGTCAAGAAGACGCTTCCCCTTACATTAAAAGCCAATACCGATGGAACCAACATGGACTAAGTAAAAATAGTGCTATTTGGTCGAGCTGCAGTAATTGGGCAAGCGATGGAGAGTGCTCAGATGTTGATGCTGACAATCCTCCCCTCATTAACAATCTAGCCGTCACGCTTGATGAAGGGGAGATCGTTTACAGCGTAGAAGTGTTCTATGACTATTCGCCTATCTTTAGTCGAGTTTTTGATGACGAATACATCCTGAGCGACACAACATATATGTAAGGGAGGTCTATATGGATAGTGGTACCCGAAACAAATATCGTTACAGCCGGGGATTAGTGGTTTTAATGTCAGTTATCGCACTGCCTTTTATTCTGTTAGTCGTCGGTCTTTCTATTGATGCTGGTCGAGCTTATATCGTTAAATCGAAACTGTTTGCGGCGGTTGATGCGGCGAGCATTGCGGCAGCACGAGCCGTTGCTAATGGTGAAGATGCAGGGCGAGCTGCGGCTCAGAAATACTTTGCAGCGAATATTCCTGCCGATTTTTATTCAGCAACCCCCAATTTGGGGGCCGTTAATTTCGCTTATGATTCCTTTGGTAATATCTCTATCGATATTTCAGCCACGGCGCAAGTTCCGACTGTTTTTCTACCCTTGATAGGGCTAGATACATTCAATCCGGGTGTGTCCGCACAATCGATTCGTCGTCCTGTTGATTTAGTGCTTGTGATAGATAACACAACTTCACTGAGGTTAGGGAGCATCGGCGATGTAACGCAAGATGTGATAGATAGGTCGAAGTCATTTATTGAAAACTTCCACGAAGGCTTTGACCGCATTTCATTGGTGAAGTTTGCTTTCGGGTCGGAAGTTCCCGTGGGGTTCAATGCGACTCGAGGCCATAGTCGAAGCACTATCAAGTCTGAGATCGATAGCTTCAATTTCGGTAGTACCTCTAATGCACAATATACCAATGCGTCAGAGGGGATGTATCGAGCCCTCAATGAGCTAAGAACAGTGACAAATCCTGCAAATCTAAAAGTGATCGTGTTTTTTACCGATGGTGCACCAAATACCTTCGCTTCGACTTTTGACTTTGAAGGTGGTGGCACACATACCGGGGCGATAAGATCGAGTGATGGCACTAGTGGTACGCCAAGAGGACTTTGGAGACATGACTCCATTGCTACAAGGTTATCTGATGGTTATGAGGGGAGAGACATCGATGATTACATCAGCGAGATGCCTGAGTACTACACGACCCATGATTCAAATGCCACTGAGTTTAATATCCTAAATCCCACTCATTCTGTACGACCTGTCGCCCAGTATGATCCGGATAGCCACTCGGCTAATGATTTGTATAGAAGGGTGAACCGGGTTGCTCGTAACCTTGTAGAAGACATTGCTGAAGCCGCAAGATCTGAAGATATTTACGTGTTTACTCTCGGGCTCGGCTCATCACTTACATCGGCGACCGGACCAGATAGTGAGTTTGGGGAAGACTTATTACTGCGTATGGCGAACTCGAGTGCGTTGTTGGATGATCCGGATTTAAGTAGTGACTACGACCCTACGCAACTTGAGGGGGTGTACTGTCATGCTATTGATGAGGAGGCGCTAGGCCCTTGTTTCGATGAGATGCTTGACGTCATTATCCGTTTAACCTTGTAGCTTCTTGGGCAAGTAATGCACTTTATGATTAGTAGATATAAAGAGTAGGGATTGCGTTTAAAAAGAAGAGGGAGCCTTCGCTCCCTCTTAGTGCTGCCTGCCATTTGAGGCTAGTTATATAAGGTGAGGAAGATTACTCCTCCCAAACCACCAACTTGTCTTTTGGCCAGTTGTGGCCCACTTCGTGGTACTTCTGCTCTAACACATGGCGTTTGATCTTGAGCGTCGGTGTTAACACGCCATTCTCAATACTCCATGGTTCTTTGATCATAAGTACGCCCTTGATCTTCTCATGAGACGCGAGCTTCTCATTCATTTTTTCGATCACTCGCTTAGTCGTTCTCTCGTAGCGAGCGCGATCGAAGTTAGGGAAATCATGTGGGACAACAAGCAGAATAGGACCAGGTAAGCCAAGGCCAATCAGACACATCATCTCTACGCGGCTGTACTCAAAGAGTTTATTCTCGATAGGTACTGGTGCAACAAACTTACCTTTCGCAGTTTTGAAGGTATCTTTCTTACGTCCACGAATGGTGAGGTAGCCTTCGCTATCAATATCACCAATATCACCGGTGTGTAGCCAGCCTTCAGAGTTAAACGACTCTTGTGTTGCAATATCATTTTTGTAGTAACCAGAGAACAGACCTTTACCACGAACTAGAATCTCTTCATCTTCGGCAATCTTTAGTTCAATGCCAGGGCCTGCGTTACCAACCGTACCAATTTTATCCGCTCTAAATGGATAGTTTAATGTGCTGTAAGCGAAAGACTCTGTCATCCCCCACGCTTCGGTAATGTGTAAACCAACGCTTTCGTACCATGCAAGTAGAGCTGGTGATACTGGCGCGGAGCCACAGCCCAGAACGCGAGCTTGATCTAGACCTAAGCCATCAGCAAGCTTCTTCTTGATGATGTTATTAATGAATGGGATTTTCAGCAGAATGTTCAGTTTTTTCTGTGGCAGTTTATCTTGGATACGCTGTTGGAACAGGGTCCATAAACGAGGGACAGAAATAAACAGAGTAGGACGCTGCATCTTCACATCATCAATAAAGGTGTCTAAAGATTCTGGGAATGCGGTAACGACACCGCCCATTACTGATGAACCAAAGATGTAGACACGCTCTGTGATATGGGCAAGTGGTAAGTAAGAAAACAGACGATCATCTTTTTGGATACCGATATGATCGATCAGCCTTTGAACTGACCACGTAAAGGCACCGTATGTAAGCATTGCGCCCTTTGGTAAGCCAGAAGTACCCGATGTGTAAACAAGAGACATAAGCTTGTCATCGTGATGCTGAGGGCGTTTAGTCGTTGGTTCATGTGTATTGATGAGTTGACCAAATGTGTGTTTACATTTTGGCGCTGTATCATAGGGTAGCGAGATGCTAGCTAAGCTTGGGTTGTCATCAAGTACTTGTTGTGTCGCCTTCGGATCATCAAGCTTACCTGCAATGACGATCTTACTTTCACTGTGCTCAATACAGTATTGGATGGTATCTGCACCAGCGGTAGGAAAGATTGGGACGCTGACAAAATCTCCTAACATCATGGCAAGGTCACAAATAAACCATTCTGCACAGTTTTTAGAAATAAGCGCGACTCGGTCGCCGGGTTCTGCACCAAGTGCTTCCAGTGCTGACGCCAGTTTTAGTGCTTTATCAGCCACTTCTTTGTACGTGAACTCGACAAACTGGCGGTTAATAATTTGCTTTAAATAGACCTCATTTGGGCGTTCTTCTGCCCATTTAAGAATCATATCATTGGGTGTAGGGAGAGCTGTTGCTTGTTCTTGGCTAAACTCGTTAGGCTGAATCATTGTCTAACTCCATGTTTTTCGCTAAGTTATTTTTGTTAAAATCATGTTAAATGTACCATGATTTTTTCTTTTAGGGAGTAAAATTAGCGTTTTCTGTTATCCGTACAGGCTCGTCTGTAACTTGCAGGCGTTACGCCAGTTCTTTTCTTGAAGATTCTTGAGAAATATGACACATCCTTGTATCCACATTGGTAAGAGATGACGGCTATCTTAGACTCGGTATCCGCTTCGATTAGCTTCTTGGCTAGTAAGATTCGTTTATCGCACACGAAGTCGCGAAAGCTTACTCCAAAGTGTAGATGAAACTTCTTAGAAAAGTAGGTTGTAGAACAATGACATCTCTCAGCGATCACCGTTTCTTTGATCTCTTTGTTGATGTTGTCCATAACAAAATTGACCACTTCTGATGTGAACAACTTGGCAGGGAGTTGGTTGTTATTATTTGTATCTCGATCGAGGTCAAAATGTGGTTCGAAGATATGCTGTGTTTTTCGCTTCAACTCTTCGAAAGTGCTGGTCAGATGATTACTGTTTGTTTCGATAACAAATAGCACATTTTTATGATTCCGAATGATATTAGGTATTCGATCTGAACAGATGATCACTATTCTCTTATTAAGGTTCTCACAAATTGAGAGTGACATAGTAAGTAATTGAAGTTTATCTATTCTATTTAAAATAAAAAATACCAACCTTACATCTAAGTTACTGATAATAGATATATCTTGTTTAAAATTATCGACAGGGAAGTAGCGACTAATTTTTTTAATAATAATTGAATTAAACTCGCTATCTATATCTGATAGTAATGGTGTTATTAACTTCATCTTTATTAAACCTGTATCATATCTAAATGACCAGAGGTGAGAAATTTAGAAATAAGGTATTTATTACAGAGATTAGAAGTACAACAAAAAAGTGCAAGTAAATAGCAAGAAAATCCTAACCGAATATAACGTTGAGCTCTAGATTTAGTTTACAGGTAAATAAACCTGTAATGTAAATCAAGGAGAGATTCTCATGAGTAAGTTTTTGAAAAGTTGTAAAGAATTCATGAATGATGAAGAAGGTCTTACTGTTATCGAGTATGTAATTGGTGCTGCCATGCTTGTTCTTGGTCTGACTACAATATTTTCCGGGATCGGTAATACATTGTCGAACAAACTCAGTGCTATTGTGAACGCGATAAGTACGACAACTGCTCCATAGTCGTTATGTTTTTAAAGAGAATTAAAAGGCAGAAAGGCTTCACCATTGTTGAATACATCATTGGTGCGGCAGTGCTTGTTCTGCTTTCTTGGGCAATATTCTCAGGTATAGCTACGGCATTAATCAGTAAGTTTGTCATGATTGTTTCAGGTGTATAAATGAATGATAAGTGAATCTCTAGTTTTTTGGGCGCTATTGATTGTTATATCGGTATTTGATGTTAAAGAAAATATAATACCAAATAGAATTTTGATTTTATTAGTATTTATTTACTTTATATCATTAATTAATGGTGGATTTACTTGGGATTCGCTTGCCGTTTCTTTTTTGGGTTTGGTGGTTTTTTTCTTTTCTGGTTTGGCTTTGTATTTCGTGAGGGCTATGTCCCCAGGAGATGTGAAGTTGTTGGGTGTTATCGGGTTGTATATTGGGTGGGGTTCATTGCTTGATGTTTCTTATTTTATACTTATTTCTTCAGGGGTAATAGGTACTTTTTATTTGTTGTATAACCTTGCAAATAATAGTGCACTCACTGTTAAAGGGTATTTCCAAGAAAAGTTGATGTTAATTAGTGGTATGTCTCCAGTTATAAAAGATCAACCTGTTTTACATAACCGGTATTCAAATAAAGTGACGATGCCTTTCGCGCCTTCTGTGGTAATAGGTTTAGCGATGTACAGTTATTTTACTTGAAGAGAGGTCAATCGCTTGATTGGTTTTTATGGAGAGGTTGTATATGGACATCAGAGGGATCCCGTCCCCTAGTAACTTGAGGCCTCAAATCTCATCACCAATGGTGCCTACCTCCATTGAAATGCTCGGTGTACCTGAGGTTGTGATTGAAAACCTATTGCTTAAGCACTTATCTGCTTACCCTAAGTCAGATGTATTAGAGCTTTCGAATTACTTGTGTGTGGTTACACATATTGTCGAGAATGGGCTTGCGGTGCTTAGACAAAAATCACTGATCGAAGTTTTTCAACCAACGTCGGCCTTGTCCCTCGAATCTTCTTCACACAGCCATGTGCGTTATTCCTTATCTGAAAAGGGTATGGAAGAAGCCGATCTTGCTTTTAATCGTGATGCGTACCTTGGGCCTGCACCTGTGTCGCTTGCTCAGTACAGTGACATTGTCAAACAGCAGGACTTAAGGGCCGAATTGGTGACAAGACCTGATGTTGAAGCAGCGCTGAGTGACGTTTATGGCGTTGATAAAATGATTTCGGTACTAGGGCCTGCTATTAATTCTGGCCGTGCACTGCTTTTGTATGGACATGCCGGTACTGGGAAAACATTTGTTGCTTCACGTATTGTCAATGCGTTACACACTTCCGTTTTTATTCCTTATGCGGTTTATGCGTTTGGTAACATTATTAAAGTGTTCTCTACGCAACATCATAAGCCGTTAGATAGAAACGGTTCTGAGACACTGGTATCACTTAAAGATCAATACGATAAACGTTGGCTCAATTGTGAGCGTCCGAATATTCAGGTCGGCGGAGAGCTGACCATGGACATGCTTGAGGTTAATCACTCAGAGAATAGTCGAGTATGGTTAGCACCACTGCAAATGATGGCCAATAACGGCATTTTGGTTATTGATGATCTTGGTCGACAACCAATGCCTGTCGACAATCTGCTAAATCGCTGGATTGTTCCGATGGAGTATTACTTTGATTACCTGTCGTTACCTAATGGCCAACAAGTGACGATGCCGTTTGTACTTACCCTTGCTTTTTCTACTAACTTAAATCCAGAGAAGATCAGCGACCCTGCCTTTTTACGCCGCTTAGGCTACAAAATTGAATTTAAACCTCTTATTCAACGTGACTATGAGGCGTTATGGATGAGCGTCGTCGCTGAAAAAGAAGTAGAGCTTCAAGATGGATTTTTTGAGCGTTTGTCGCAAATGCATACCCTATATAAAGTGCCGCTGTTCCCTTGTTTACCGAAAGATCTTGTTGGTATCAGCAAAGATATTCTTTCGTTTGAACAACTCCCGCCCGTAATTACATTCGACATTCTTTCCATGGCATGGGAAGTCTATTTTACCTCTGATGGACACGAGGACGAGAATAATGAATAAGAGTCAGGTTTTCCTACTGTTTTTATTGTCCGTTGTATTTGGCTTAGCTGCAGTATTTTTCGCTAAGCAATGGATGGACGATCAAGTTCAACCGACTGTTGAGGTCGAAAAGGTTGAACGTCACCCTGTTGTCGTAGCGTCTCAAGAGATCGAAGCAGGAACCGTAATCGAAGAGCAGTTCTTAACAACCAAGTTAATGGAAGTTGATTGGATCAATGAAAATAACTATTCGGATAAGGAAGAGCTTATCGGAAAGGTGGTTGCTAACACTATTTATGCTGGAGAAGTGCTTCATAAGCTGCGCTTTACGGTTCCAGGTGAAGGCTCCACGCTAGCGGCGCTCATACCAGAAAATAAGCGCGCGGTAACGATTCGAGTAGATGATGTTATTGGTGTGGCGGGGTTCTTACTGCCGGGTAATAAGGTCGATATCTTGAATACCGTTTCTTATGGGAAAAACTCGGCGTCGACGCAAACCGTGTTGAAAGACATAAAAGTATTAGCGGTCGACCAAACTGCCAGAACTAAAGAAAACAGTCCCATTATTGTTCGTGCGGTGACCCTTGAGGTAACGCCCAAAGATGCAGAAAAGCTTCTAACGGCTAAAAGCAAAGGCAGTATTCAGCTTACTTTGAGAAACCCACACGAGGTAGAGAAAAAAGTGGTTCGTCGATATGTGCCTAGACCAAGCGTGACCATTATCAAGGGTACAGAAACCTCCAACGTTCGCGTTAAGGATTGAGGTGAGTTATGAAAACAATAATAACGTGTATTTTTAGCCTGATTTGCTTTTCTACGGCCAGTTTTGCTGCATTGCAAACGGGAAAAACAGTTACGGTGCCTCACCATAAATCTACTCATGTGGTGCTTTCTGGGAAGGCGAGCAAGGTTTCCCTTGGTGATCCAGAGGTATTGGACATCGTCATTTTGAAATCTAACGAAGTCTTTTTAATCGGTAAGAAGTTAGGTGCGACCAACCTGATGGCGTGGGACGCTCGAGGTCAGTTGATTGAGTCGATCAATATTGAGGTCACGCATGATCTTAATAGTTTGAAAGCCAAGCTGTATGAGTTTCTTCCTGACGAAACGATTGAGGTGCACAGCGCACAGAATCGCTTGTTGTTGAGTGGGCAAATTAGCAATCAACAGAAGATGAATGTAGCGATGAGAATTGCTGAAACCTATGCCGCAGGGCAGGCTGCTGACGAAACTAAAGAGAGTGGTAGTGAGCAAGCCGCAGCGACAGGGGTGATCAATTTGATGTCGATCGGTGGTGCTCAGCAAGTGATGTTAGAGGTTACGGTTGCCGAGGTTCAGCGTAGTCTGGTGAGAAAGTTTGATGCCAATTTCCACTTCTTCCAAACCAGCGGCTCTAATTTTTCATGGGGTGGTGCATCGGTACCAGCCGGTGTATTAGGTGCCACGCCAATCTTTGATATTCCAACTTCAACCGATTACGGGATTTTAGGTTCCTTTATCGACAGTAATACCTTGTTTACCTTCGCACTTGATGTCGCAAAGCAGAACGGCGTCGCTAAAGTGTTGGCAGAACCTAATCTGACGGCTTTGAGCGGCTCAAAAGCCGAGTTCTTAGCGGGTGGTGAGTTCCCAATCCCTGTTCCGGATGACGATGGTATTACCATTGAATATAAAGAATATGGGGTAGGTTTGAAGTTTATTCCTACTGTACTTAGTGACCAGAAAATTAACCTAAACCTCGCTGTTGATGTGAGTGAAATCGCGAATAGCAGCTCACTAACGATTGATCCTGGTACCACCAATGCGACTTACTTTATCCCACCAATCACACGTCGTAGTGCTTCTTCAACACTTGAGCTTGCTGATGGACAAACCATCGGTATCGCAGGGCTATTGAGCGAGAATGTTCGAGATGTGAGCAACAAAATGCCAGGTATTGGTGAAGTGCCGATCTTGGGCCAACTATTTAACAGCCAAGAGTATGTTTCTGGTGAAACTGAGCTGGTTATTCTTGTTACTCCTAGACTCGCTAAACCCGTAGACAGAAGCAAAGTGACACTGCCAACAGATGCGTTTGTCGATCCTAATGATTTGGAATACTACTTGTTAGGTCGAAGCGCATACATTGCGGAGCCTTCTAATTCTGAAGACAACAGTAGTGCTAGTGCAGCCAAAGATATCACGCCAACCGATGGTGGTAGTGAAGGCTCATTTGGTCATGACTTGTAAGGAGATAGATATGATTAGAACAATGATGGTCTTTCTCACATTGGCATTAGTGGGTTGTGCCAATGACGCTAGGTTAGGGCAGTCGGTTGCTCAGTTGAAGATGGAACAAACATACAACCCGAATGCGACTCAAGAGAACCTGCAGGTGTTACCTGATGGTACCGGTGAGCGCATGCAAGCGGGTTACGACGCCTATGTGGGTAAAGGTGATGAGGACCTTACCGGTAATAATAGTCAGGTCCTACAAAGCTTTAATTAGTTTGGAGGTACTTTATGTTGTATCAAGTATCGAGAAATCCGAAAAAACAGAGTGGTTTGGTTGTCATCTTTGTGACAGTCGCATTGCTAGCTTTCCTTGCTGTCTCTGCTTTGGCTGTAGATATAAACCATATGTTGGTGAATAAGACACGATTACAGAATGCGGTTGATTCGGCTGCGTTAGCTGCAGCGACGATCTTAGATAATAGTAAAGATCAAGCGGCGGTGTCAGCTGAGGTGGCCTCAACATTAAATGCAATGGCTGGTGCTACCGGTAATCATGAATTTGACTTTTCGACAGCAGTCATCTCAGTTGAATACTCCAATGATCCTCAAGACTTTTCGGGGACGCCAACATTTGGAGCTGATGATGACGTTTATGTGCGAGTTAACGTTAGTTCATTGGATATGGATGAATTTTTTATTCAGATGTTTGGTTTGACTAAGAGTGTTTCTGCAACTGCAGTCGCGGGGCCTAGCTCTGGGCAACAAGTCGTCAATAACATTGTTCCTATAGGGGTGTGTATTGGTGATGGAACTTCAGACAATGATATTGATGAAGATGGCTACCATGATTCAACTGGCGAAGAGATTAGCAATGTTTTCGGCTACGAAGTGGGTAGTGTTCAGGCTCTGAAAGTAGGAGATAAAAAACTATCTCAAATGGGGAACGGTAATTATCACTTGCTCGACTTTGGTTCGGGCGGTAGCACAGTCAAAGAAGCGCTGGCTGGTTATTACGATTACTCCGTAACGATTGGTGATGATGTGACAACGAAGCCCGGTGGGACGGTAGGCCCAACTGCGGATGGCTTAAATACTCGTTTTGGTGATTATGGCGGTGGTTTGTCGGACTCCGATTATCCATCGGATTATGTAACCACGGAGCCTACATCGAAAATCACCATAGACAGTAAAACGGGTGATATCGATTTTGATGGTTCTTATACCTACGCCCAATATCAAGCAGACACTAACGCTTGCATTAAAAATAACGGAACTGGTTGCGCTGCGGATGGTGTTGCATGGCGACGAATCTTACCCATTCCTATGGTGGACTGTTCTGGCAAGAGCGGTGGGGTGACCAATTTTACCGTGCAAAAAATTGGGTGCTTTTTCTTGTTACAAAAAGCGCCTACCAATAACTCGGGAACACCTGCTGTGTTTGGTGAATTTATTCATTCTTGCAGCGTTGCTGGCGGAGCGAGTGGCTCTGAATCTTCAACCGAAGGTCCTTATAAAATTGTCTTATACAAGGACCCTGATGGAGGAGGCTCATAGTTATGAGTATTCAATCATCTAAACAAAAAGGGCTTGCTGCGATTGAAATGATGATCGCTATGCCAGTACTTCTTTTTTTCTTGGTGTTGGTGTTGGAGCTAGGAAATATTTTAATCCACTACAACGTGATCGCTAAGTCTGTGCAAAACGGCGCTCGTTATGCAGTGAGTGAGGTGTATGGAACGACTGGTGGCTCTGTAGCACCGACTTCGGAAATTCAGAACATTGTGGTTTATGGGAAAAGTACGGCTGGTACAGCGATTCTCTCAAACCTCTCAACATCCGACGTTATTGTGAATGCTCCTACCGTCGACAGTTATGTAAGAGTCACTGTTAATTATGAATACGTGCCTCACTTTTTATCTATTCCATTTTCGTCAGAGAGCTTCTCTATGCCTATGAGCGTCTCTTCTGTGATGAGGGTGTTCTGATGAAACAGCTCAGGAAACATAAAGGCTTAGCGATTATTGAGTTCACGATTGTTTCTTGGCTGGTGTTTTTACTTATTTTTTTAATTTTAGCTCTGGGTGCTTATGTTTTCTCGCTACAGGTGGTGAATGAAGCAACAAGAAAAGCCGCGAGATTAGCCTCCGTTTGTTATGTGTTGGATCGAGATAATATAGCGGGGATTGTCGTCGAAGATATCCCAATATTAGGTTTCAGTGACAGCAACTTAGAGGTGGCATATTTAGATGCAGCGGGTGCGGAAATTACTTCCAACTTAGAGGCAAACTTGAGTGCTATTAAGTTTGTGAGAGCAAAGGCTACAGGTTACGGCATTCAATTGATTAGCAACCTAAGTTTTTTGGGCACAAATGGCTTTCTTTCTGCCCCTGCATTCGAAACGATCTTACCAGCTGAAAATTTAGGTGTGATAAGAGCTGAAACCAATACTAGGACAAGGTGTCCGGAACAAGTACAGGGTGGGTAACATGGGCGAAGCAATTGATATTTTACCTAATGAAGACGATGCAATTCGCCTTAAGACGAACTTGAATGTCTGGCTCATCTATAACAATGAGCATTTTCATGTCCATATGAGACAGCAGTTGAAGCGCTGCCGAAATGTACATATTGACTCCTTTTCGCTGCTAGGTATGACGGAAGAGTATCTGAAAAATTTAGATGCACCTGACCTTATTTTTGTTGAAGCGAGTGGGGGTTGGGCTCAGAAAATGGTCGATCTGCAAAGTTATAATTTGCAGTTAGAAGAGCATGACTTGTCTTTGGTTGTATTTGGTGATGAAAGTGACAATGGTTCATTGAAAATCGCATTAAGACTTGGTGCGTCGGACTTTCTATCTCATGACATTTCAATTTCTGGATTATTGCCGCTACTTAAGAAAACCGCAGCTGAAAAAATTGAAAACTCGAGCTACGGTGAAGTCTTCCTGTTTATTAACACCAAGGGGGGCATGGGGGCGACAACATTAGCCTTGAATACCGCTGTTGAAATCGCGAGTTATCATCCAGACGATGTCCTTTTGCTGGATATTGACCTCCAATTTGGCGTTATCCCTGAATATTTGAACCTTTCCCCTAGTTACAGCATTTCAGATGCAATCGACACATCTAATGATTTAGATGAGATGTCTTTGAGTAGTTTAGTGAATAAGCATACTTCAGGGTTACACATCTTAAGCTTCAAACATGAAAATAACGCGGATGACTATGAGCATGCTCAGAAAATAGGCAAGCTGCTACCCGTGTTACGCCGTTTCTACCGTTACATCATTATCGATTTCTCGCGAGGCTTAGATCATATCTTCGCATCGGCGATCTCACCTGCCACTAAGGTGTTGCTCGTTACTCAGCAAACTTTAGTGTCTGTCAAAAACAGTAACCGTTTAATAAGAACGCTTAAGTTCGAATACGGCTTACAACAAGACTCGATTGAGATCATCGTTAATCGTTACGAGAAGCGACAAACCATCAAATTATCAGATATAGAACAAACCGTTGGCAAGCACGATATTCATGTCATGCCTAATGATTTTAAGGTGGCATTGGAAAGTGCCAACCTTGGTCTGCCTTTAGTGGAATCGAAGAAGAAAAGCTCTATCACACGCTCGATCATTGACTTGTCTCATATTCTTTCTCCACCAGAGCAGGAAGAGAAGAGTTGGCTCAAAAAGATATTTTCATAGGCTGTTTGTTCAAAGCATAGGTGAGGGATCGTTATGTTCTTTAAACGAAAAAATATAAACCCAGAGTTTGAAAAAAAAGTAGAACAATTTTCGCAGCAAGAGAGCGAGAACGTCACCAGCTTTCCTAAAGGTGCCACGAATGAGCCTCAGGTTCATAAAGGGCTAGATGCTAATGAAGAGCAAGAAAAATCGGTCAATGAAGCTAAGAAAGTTTTAGAACAAGAGCTTTCTATCAAGCATTACTTCCATAAGCAATTACTCGAAACTCTCGATCTTGGTTTGCTTTCTAGTCTAGATAAAGAGCGTGCGAAAGTAGATCTGCATGAAGCGATCGTTCAGTTAATGGCTGAAGATCAAAGCCATGCTTTGAGTGCTGAAGGTCGAAAAAGAGTGATTAAGCAAATTGAGGATGAAGTGTTTGGTTTGGGGCCATTAGAGCCATTACTAGCGGACAAAACGGTATCGGATATTCTGGTTAACGGACCGAAGAATGTATTTGTCGAACGTGGCGGCAAGCTTGAAAAAACACCTTATACCTTTTTAGATGACCGACACCTCAGAAACATCATTGACCGTATTGTTAGCCAGGTGGGGCGTCGAATCGATGAAGCATCACCTATGGTGGATGCCCGTTTAGCTGATGGCTCAAGGGTAAACGCCATTATTCCTCCTTTGGCTTTAGATGGTCCATCGGTGTCCATTAGACGATTTGCTGTCGACAGTCTGACTATGGATAACTTGTTGCAATATAAGTCAGCTTCTCCGCAGATGGCTAAATTCGTTGAGGCTGCTGTAAAGGGTGAGCTTAATATCTTGATTTCAGGTGGTACCGGTTCGGGTAAGACAACCACATTGAATATATTTTCAGGCTTTATTCCCCGTGACCAACGAATCATCACCATTGAAGATTCAGCCGAACTTCAACTCCAACAACCTCATGTAATTCGTCTAGAAACGCGTCCTGCGAACTTAGAAGGTAAAGGGGAGATCAGTCAGCGAGAACTCGTTAAAAATACCCTGCGTATGCGACCAGACCGCATTGTAGTGGGGGAGGTTCGTGGTAGCGAAGCGGTCGATATGTTGGCAGCAATGAATACGGGCCATGATGGCTCACTTGCGACAATACACGCGAATACCCCTCGTGATGCCTTAAGCCGAGTTGAGAACATGTTCTCAATGGCTGGGTGGAATATTTCGACTAAAAACTTAAGAGCACAGATTGCTTCAGCGATTCACCTCGTGGTGCAGATGGAGAGGCAAGAAGATGGTAAGCGCCGTATGGTCAGTATCCAAGAGATCAATGGCATGGAAGGCGAAGTGATCACCATGTCGGAAATTTTTCGATTCCAGCGTCAAGGGGTCGATGAGAACGGCAATATATTAGGTTATTACACGGCAACAGGGGTGGTTCCTCAGGCTCATGACCAGTTAGTTAAGCGTGGTCTCGACCTGCCATTTGAACTCTTTGCTGAGTCACATAGTTGAGGTGTGGATTATGGATAACGTAACTGTCTCTTTGGTCCTGTTATTTGTCGCGGTGTTATTTATCTCGCAAGCCTTGCTACTGCCCGCTGCCGGGAAAAAAGCCAAACACAAAGAGCTAACTCGACGTTTAAAAGAGACACAAAGAAATATTGATGAAGAGAGTTTGTCGCTCCTTAAAGAGCACTACAACAAAGAGCTCTCTCCATTTGATCGAAAACTCATTGTCATTCCTTTTCTGGCTGATTTAAAGCGCATGCTTGAGTTAGCTGGTTTCAAGATCACCTTAAGCCGCTTCCTATTTATCGTCTTTCTTTGCGGTACTTTATTAGCCTTGATCGCTTTGGTGCTCAATCAAGTGTGGTTCATTTGTGTAGCGGCTTTTGTCTTTGCTTGGGTAGTGGCGTACCTGTTTGTCCAAAATCGAGTGACATACAGAATGGCACGTTTTGAGGAGCAGCTTCCCGAAGCTCTAGACATCATCAGAAGGGCTTTACAGGCTGGTCAGCCACTAGTTCAGTCGTTCAATGAGGTGGGTGAAGAGATGCCGGAGCCTATTGGCGTTGAGTTCAAGAACACCTATAACCTACTTAACTATGGTTACGATTTAAGACTCGCGATTATGCAGATGACTGAGCGTGTTCCAACGGTTTCCATGTTGGCTTTCTCTAGTGCCGTGATGCTACAGAAAGAGACAGGGGGTAACCTCTCAGAGAACCTGCAAAAAGTGTCTGAAGTACTAAGAGCTCGCTTTAAATTAGAAAGAAAAATTAAAACGCTCTCAGCGGAGAGTCGTTTGTCCGCTTGGATATTGACTCTTTCTCCATTTGCTCTGTTTTTCGGCCTGAAATTCGTTAACCCCGAATACATAGAGCCCTTGTACAGTGACCCAAGAGGAATCTCGATGGTCAGTATTGGCGTTATCTTGCTGGCTATAGGGGCATTGTGGATAAGAAAAATAATAAATATCGAGATATAGATTATGGAATTCTTAGATTTAGAAGTATGGAAGCAAGCGCTCTCGGAGTTTGGTATTAGTAGTCAAACCTTTCTTTACGGGATGATTTTGCTGACCACGATGCTACTCACGTTCACCTTGGGTTTTCTTTTTGTTGGCGCACGATCGCCGCTCGATAAAAAGTTGAAACAGATTGCTGGTGGTAACAACGCAAGCTCTCGTAAGCCTTATGACTTTGCCAACACTTTAGAGTCACTAACGCCATTTATTGGACGAGGGAACCAAAAGGATAATGAAACCTATTCAGAAAAATTGATGCATGCTGGGTACCATGAAAAAAGCGCGCTTTCAGTGTTTTATGCGCTGAAAATACTGTCGATGCTTATTGGGTTTGTTTGTGCATTCGTGGTGTTTTACTTATCTATTGGTGGCAGCTACAACAACCTATTGATAATAACTTGTATCTTTGTCGGTACTTTCTTACCTAATTTCTTATTGAATAAAATGCAAAAGGAGCGACAGAGAAAAATTAGAAACGGAGTGCCTGACGCGCTCGATCTCTTGGTGGTTTGTACTGAATCGGGGCTTGGTTTTAACGCTGCATTAGGGCGAGTCGCTAACGAGTTATACATATCACAACCAGAGTTAGCCGACGAGCTAGATACGGTATGTGCCAAGATTCAGGCGGGTGTCACCATGCCTGATGCACTCACTCAACTGGTTGAGCGGACAGGGCTACATGAACTAGAAGGGTTAGTTTCTTTACTATCTCATGCCTCTCGAATGGGGGGAAGCCTAGCGCAAACCTTGCGTGACTATACTGACGATTTTCGAGATAAACGCCAACAAGCGGCTGAAGAGATTGCCGCCAAAATACCCACTAAGATGCTGTTTCCTATGTTGTTATTTATTTGGCCCTGTTTCTTTATTGTTGCCCTAGGGCCAGGGATGATGATTGTTATGGACGCATTAAGTGCGCCAGGAGTAGGTTTATGATGTTAACCAACAGAATACTTTTGCTTTTTCTACCATTATTGGTTCTTGGCTGTGCGTCCTCGGATGAACCAACCAATCAATTTGATGCTGAGTTATATTCAGGGAAGCCCATTGACACACTGACCAACGATGACCCTCCTGTCAGTGAAAAAGAAGCGATCATGCGTGGTGATGTTGCGTTGAGAGACAATAATATCGATTTAGCACTCTACGAGTATATTCGTTCCCTCTCTTTTCCGGAGCAAGAGTTCCACGATAAAACGTTATTTACTATCGGTCGAATTCACTCATCTAGAGGTAACTATGCATTGGCTGAAAAAGCCTATTTGGCAGCTCTCGACTTCAACCCTGCTCATACAGACGTGTTAGAGCAGTTAGGTGTCTTGTACACCAAACAGCGTCGTATTGATGAAGGACGAAGCTACTTCTTCAAAGCAATTAATGCTGACCAAGTTCGTTTGAAAAACAGTAAGACGATTCAAAACTACCAAGCGCTAAGTCAGAGTGAGGTCGCTAGTTTGAAGGTTGATAGCTTATCTCCGGCATTGGCTTATATGGGAGTCGGGGTATTGGAAGATGTCGATGGAAAACATCAGATAGCCCAAGAGTACTTTAAAAAGTCGCTCACCATTGATAAGAGCTCAGTCAAAGCATTACTGAATATGGGGTATTCCCATTACATGTATGGTAACTACAAGGAAGCGTATCAATACACGCGTTCAGCGTTAGAGCTAGAACCTAACAATGAAAAGGCGCAAAACAACCTCGCACTTATTTACTTAGCGTCGGGGGATATCAAAAAGGCAACTAATGTCTTCATGAGACATATGGATGCCCCTGAAGCGTTGAACAACGTTGGTTACTTCTTAATATTACAAGGCAAACCAGACCAAGCGGTTCCTTACCTTCAACAGGCAATCGATAAGAATCCATCTTATTACAAAATCGCGAATGAAAACCTTAATAGAGCGTTAGCGGAAGTGAGAGAGATGGAGCGGTAACATTTTAATTTTGGCAAAGTGAAAGGATATTCATGTCGCCTAAAAGTGAGAGTTTTAATAAAGATACCATTGTTATCTCTGCGATTTGGCTCGTATGCGCCACAGTTATCTTTATTTACAAGTGGGAGAGTGTTTCAACACTTAGCCTGAACGACAATGACGATTATATGCGTTTCGTTCAATTTCAGGATTGGATGACAAGTGGTCATTGGTATTTAGAGCCAATGAGTAATTTTAATGCTGCTGATGGCATTGTTATTCATTGGTCTCGTTTTCCTGATCTAATGTTGTCGCTCGTTGCCTTTCCATTGTCATTCATTGTTGAAGAACATCTTGCGTACACCATATCCATCTCGGTTGTGCCATTACTGTATTTGCTGCTTTTTTCACTGTCATGTTTTCTCCTCGGTGATCACTTCTTTGGAGCTAAATATCGTTTTTTTAGCATGATGTTTGCTATCTCTTCTCCTTCAATCATTCACTTCCTACCCGGCTCGATTGATCATCATAATATTCAGCTTACCTTCGCTGTCTTGTTTTTAGCCTCGACACCGCTAAATCATAACCAATTAATCCAATCATGGCGTGTTTATGCTCAAGCACTTTTGTTGTCTTTATCTTTGTGGACAGGGTTAGAAAATGTATTGTTATTTATGATTTTCTTTGTGATTTACACCGTATATTACGGTCTTGTTCGCCATGAGTGGTTTGGCTATATCTCTAGGTTGTATGCGTGTTCCGCTCTGTTTGGGATTTGTGCGGTTTTATTAAACCGGCCTTACGATGAGTTTTTTGTCTCTAAATTCGATGAAATTTCATTTGTTCTCATCATTCTTTTCTTTTGTGGCTGGCTTTTCGTTAATGTTTATCATCGATTAATGAGTGAAGATAAAAGCCTACTGCAAAAGATTTTACTGTTCGTATTTCTTGCTGTTTTATTCTTAATTCCAGTGGCAATGCTTTATCCATCACTCAGCAGTGCATTGTTCATTGATTATCCTCCGATACTTAAAGTGTATTGGCTGGACCAAGTGACAGAAGCGAAACCGATCGTTAGATACGTCAACAGTCAGGGCTTTTTCTCGATAGAGAATTACGCCTTACTTGTTATTCCTGCCACGTTATACCCACTGTTTAAGAACAAAAACGATCACTGCACGATCCTGTATCTCATATTTATTTTTAACTTAGCCTTGGCGCTCTTTTGGCAGATTAGAGTCATGAGGTTGTGTTTTGTTTTAGCGGCTCCCCTTCAAGCATATGTTGTCCTTCAGTTAGCAGATTACATCCGTTCCTCGATCATAAAAGCGGTCGTTATTTTTTCCGGAGCACCGTTAGCGGTCGCCTTTGTTATTCTCGCTCTGTCGCCAACTGAAGAAATTACAACTACTCTTGATCGAAAGGAACAATCGCTGAGTCTTCATAAGGTACTAAAAGATAACGAGATAAACTCGCATACCATACTTTCAGGAATAGAAACTGGAGCCCCTGTGTTGGCAAAGACGGATAATCGAATCATTGCTGCTCCTTATCATAGAAATATCGTTGGAAATCAGTTTCTTATTGAGGTGATGTTAGAGGAGAACCTCCACTTAGCTGAAAAGAAAATCATAGATAAAAATATCGATATTATCGTTGTCGGTAATGATCCTCACTTGTTGATGTTAAAGAAATCGGCGAGCCAGAAGGCACTTATCAATAAGCTATACAGCTCAGATACGCCGGCTTGGTTAGACGTGGTATACGACAATATCGAAAACGGATACCGAGTGTTCAGGGTGAGGGGGAACTAATGAAGGATCAAACCATTGCCGTGTTACTCCCGTGCTTTAACGAAGCCGGGGCGGTTGGAAAAACGGTGGCTGATTTTCAACGCGCATTACCCAGTGCGACTATCTATGTGTATGACAATAACTCTACGGATGGCACGGTCAAAGAGGCGCTACAAGCGGGCGCTGTTGTGCGACATGAATACCGTCAGGGGAAAGGTGAAGTCGTGCGGCGGATGTTTTCTGATATTGATGCAGACATTTACGTCATGGCAGATGGTGATGATACCTACGACGCTTCAATCAGCCCTGCATTGATCGAACAGCTTGTCACTGAGCAGCTCGATATGATCATCGGTAGTCGAGAGCGCTCTTCTGAGGCTTATCCTGCAGGACATATTTTGGGTAATAAGATGTTTTCGACTCTGATAAATAAAGGGTTCAATGCTCAATTGAATGATGTTTTCTCTGGTTATCGAGTGATGAGTCATCGGTTCGTAAAAACGGTTCCTATTTTCAGTGACGGCTTTCAAATTGAGACGGAGCTAACCGTACATGCACTGCACCATAATATGTCGATCAAAGAAGTCCCCACTCATTATCATTCTAGGCCTGAAGGTACAACGAGTAAGCTAAATACACTGAGTGATGGAATCAAAATCCTCAACTTTATTTTGTTCCTGCTAAGAGACGTTAAGCCGATGTTTTTCTTCGGTGCTTTGTCAGTGTTGCTTTGCATTATCTCATTAGGGTTAGGGATTCCCGTCATTATCGATTTTATTGATACCGGGCTCGTTGAAAGAATCCCGACAGCAATTCTGTCTAGTTCAATAGCACTTATCGCAGTGATGTCTTTCTTTTGCGGTTTGATACTCGACAATGTGTCACGTGGTAGGCGAGAGATGAGGATCCTCTCGATATTAAGAAGTCACGACCATAAGCCATCTCAGTAGAAGCTAGGGATGAGAGCAAATAAGGATGAATGCAAGAAGTTAGCTATTCACTAACTTCTTGCTTCAGTTAGGTTTTTAGTTAACAAAACCAGTCAGAGCGCCGAATAGCATAAATGTGCCGACAAGCCCTACGATTGGCATCTTGACCGTTTTCAATAGCCACACACCTACGATGATCAGAGCGAAGTCTAAACCGCCACTCACTGCACTTGTGAAGATTGGCTGATACAGAGCCGCAAGTAGTAATCCGACTACGGCTGCATTCACACCGGTAAGTGCACCAGCAACTAATGGTTTACTTGCAATTGCCTGCCAGTTTTTCAATACACCCAGTAGCAATAAGAAGCCCGGTAAGAACACGGCGATTGTCGCTAACAAAGCGCCAGTAATTGGTGCTGATGGCATTAATACATAGCCTAGGTATGTCGCTAAGGTAAACATAGGACCAGGTACAGCCTGGGCTGCAGCATAGCCTGTTAGGAACGCATCTTGAGATAGTTGGTCACCAATACCATTTTGCAACAATGGAAGTACCACATGACCGCCACCGAATACTAAGCTGCCAGCTTGATAGAACAGCCCAAATACCTCGATACCTTGAGAGTATGCACTGAACAGAGGAAGGCCAACTAACAGCGCGACGAAAATAACGAGCGGTGTTATGGAGATCTGGTGTGTTGATGGAACGGTTTTGATGTCTTGTGAGGTCAAAAACTTGCTGCCAATGATTGCGGCAAATAGAAGTACCAAGATTTGCGGCCAGATCCCCGGAAGCAACAGGAGAACCACGGCAGTTATGACACATAAAGCGGTCGCAACTTTCGATTGGCAAAAGTTTTTGTACATGCCAAATGTGGCATCAGCAACCACCACAACAGCAAGCAACTTCAAACCGTGAATGATTGAATTAAACAGAGGTGCTTCCAATAGCTGATTGCTCACCAAAGCTAATATCAACATTAAGATGACAGATGGGGAAGTAAAGCCGATAAACGCAGCAATCGCACCCGTTAAGCCACCTCTTTTGTAGCCAACCGCAAAGCCAACTTGGCTTGAACCTGGGCCGGGTAGAAATTGACTAAGCGCGACAATTTGCCCGTACTCTTCATCAGATAGCCAGTTAAGCTTCTCAACAAAGGTTTTACGGAAGTAGCCAATGTGTGCAGCTGGTCCACCAAAGCTAATCCAGCCAAGCCAGAAAAAGGTTTTAAAAATTGAAAGCATGATCGATTCCAGATAAATGTTTAGCGTAATTTATGGTGACTTAAACTATGATTCAAATTAATTGTTTTAATTATAACTATTAATGAAATGGGTTTTGTTGAATGGCTGATTTTAACTGGAAAGGAATCGACCTTAACTTATTGATAGCACTGCAAGCGTTGTACAAAACGAACAGTGTCAGTAAAGCTGCTGAGCGCTGTTATGTCAGTCAGTCTGCGATGAGCCATAGCCTTCAGCGACTTAGAAAGTTGTTTGATGATCCTCTGTTTGAGCGAGTAGGGAGCAAGATGGAGGCGACGGAGAGAGCGATAGAGTTATCCAGCACTGTCGATGCTTTGCTCAATACCATTCAATCAGAAGTACTACTTTCTAAATCGTTTGATGTAGCCACTTATAAAGGCACTTGGAAAATAGGCCTGACGGATTACGCAGAGCAGATGTTTGGTCCAATGATCTTCGACTTTATTAAGCAGTCCTCTCCAAGCTCTCAGGTGGCGTTTTTTAACGTCAATCGAACCAATTATCAAAATGTATTTGAAGAGGCGAAGTTAGACATCGTCATTGGTAGTTTCGGAGAGGTGCCAAAACTGTATCGTACGAAACATCTCTATACCGAGCAGCATGTGTGCTTGCTGGATGAGTCCGTTTTAGATATTGAACTGCCTATATCATTGCAATCCTTTGTTTCTGTAGAGCATGCACTAGTCTCGCCAAGTGGTGAGTTAAAAACTGCCGTTGATGCAAAACTTGCTGCACTGGGTTATACGCGAAAAGTTGCGATTGCATCGAGTAACTTTTTAACCGTTAAACGCCTGATTAGTGGTAGAAAGTTGTTATGTATCGTGCCTAAGTTGGTCGCGAGAAGTGGCGCAAATACAGAGGGCTCATTGGTCGCTGTTGCTCCGCCGATAGACGTTCCCGATTTCGACATACAGCTTGTTTATCGCAAGGGGAAGCATTTAGACGATAAGAGTAGGCACTTGAGAGATGTGATCTCGCAAGCGGTGGAGATTGTTATTGAGGCTGGGTAATTGATTGGTGGTTCCGTCTAAGCAGGTATCCGATTAAGTGCCAGAGAATGACGACACATAAGGCTCCCACATAACCATCAACGGCGTAATGCCAGGCCAAATGTACCGAACCTATCTGAATGATGAAGGTGTACACCCAAGCCACATATCCGAGTTTTTTGTTGAGTTTGAATGCAGTCATAGCCATCAACACTGCGATCGTGACATGTAAGCTAGGCATGGCAGAGATTCCCGAGCCCTTAATGATTAAGCCATCAATGTAGTTTTCCCAGAGCATGTCTTGTGTTGAAAGCATCCAAAGCGGCAGCAAGCCCTGTTCGGAAAGGTATTCGCTTTGTGATTCTAACCTCTGCATCAGCTGAGCATAAGCATCAAGGCTTTCGAAGTGATGAAAGAAAGCTGGACCAGCAGAGGAGAGTAGTGTGGCCACCACGTTGCCTATCACTAACCATGAGCTCAAGAAAGTTAGCAGAAATTGGTTACGGAGTAGTTCGTTTTTTCTATCAATGACAAAGAATAAAAGCATGCCCCACATAAGGAAAAACCATAAATTGTATAGCGCGCTGATCACCAATGAAGAGAGTGCCCCAGGGAACAAGTAGTGTGTGACTTCCCATGGAGAGAAGCCGAAGTGTAGCCATTTGTCTAAATAGTAGAAGTCTAGGTCAAATGCATAACGGTTAAAGTATGGGATGAGGGATTTTAAAAAAGTGTAGTTTGAAAAGGCCACATTGAGCGAGACCATCAAAATGATGAAACTGATTGGCTTAGATATGGGGCAAAGAAGCGTTTTGAGTTTGTTTAAAAATTTGATTGTTGGCTTTTGTTCTCTGGTAAAAAGCATATGAAAGTAGAAGTAAGTCGCCCATAAGACAAAGGAGACGTAACTAATGATCGCTAATACCTCAAGGTAAGTGTAGACATCATAGACGAGTTCATGGGGTACTAGCAGGCTGGTAAGTAAGGTGAGAGGTGTTGTTATCGCAATGAAATATAAGATTAATTTATTTCTTTTAAACTCAAAAAGTAGCGACGATAACAAGTCTGAATGTTCTGTCTGAGAGGCGATCTTAGAAGGCGTTGTTTCTGAACCCATATTGCCTCTCATCAAGATTTTTATTCATGATTAAAGGTTAGTCCATCTGGGCTGCTTTTCTACTTGAGTCCTTCTCAAGACATCAAAAATAAACGAAATAATTCCTTCCATTTTCTACAGTCGGACTATACTTAATTTACGACTCAAAGCAGTCGTAAAGAATAGGCTTTTTGATTTACCTAAGTAAAAAAAATTGGTTATATCCATATGATATAGCTTAAAAAACTGCCAGGCTAAATGGATTTAGTTGGTCTAAAAAGCGCTAGCTCCCCCTAGCGCTTTTTCTTTTGCATCAGTCAAATTTACTCACGTATCTTCAACCACTTAAAGCGAGAAACGAGTCCATTTTTTTGCTCGCCAGCGATACGCCATAATGATGCCTCGGAACCATTCATCCATCGCGATCGCCATCCAAGCACCAAGCACACCATAACCCCAGTGCACGCCAAGCAAATAGCTCATGGCAACCCCAATGCCCCACATGCTGAGGATGCCCATTTTTACTGGGAACTTAATATCGCCAGCGGCTTTCAAGCATGAAATGAAGATAAGGTTAAATACTCGACCGGCTTCGAGAATGATTGACCCCGCAATCAGCCCTGCTGCTAATGCGATGATCTCAGGATCTTGTGTAAATAGGTCGAGAATCTCATAACGGAATAGGTAAACCACACAGGTGATCGTGGTTGAAGCGATGAAACCCACCACAAAGTAGCGCTGTACGCGTGACGTGATTTCATCGATCCACCCTTTACCGATGTAATAACCGGTTTGAATTTGGCTACCTTGACCAATGGCTAAAGCAAAGGCAAACGAGAGACGTGCGATGTTCTGAGCGTAGGTAAATGCCGCCAGTGATGACGTGCCCATTTGAACGACAAAGAAGGTAATGCTGATCTGTGCCATGTTGTAAGAGAGCACTTCCCCCGCGTTCATCGAGCCGATCTTCATTATCTTCTGATAGATAGACTTCGGTACCGATTTAAACTGTTTCACGGGTAGGTCTATGCCTTTACTTCTGACCACCCCAATCAAGATAAGCATGCCAATCACTTGGCTAGTTACGGTTGCAATGGCTACCCCTTGAACGCCGTATACCGGTAAGCCAAAAGGTTGGTAGAGTGCGCAGTAGTTACCGAAGATATTAATAACACCAGCAATCATGTTGATGACCATTGGAGATTTAGAGTAACCATGACTGCGAAGGATAGTGGTAAGCACCACACCAATCGTGACGTTGAAAGTGAGGGCACCGCTGATGAACAAGTATTCTTGTGCGTACTGCTCAACCTGAGCTTCAAGCTGATAGAGCGGAATAAAGTACTCTGCGCCTAGCACTGCGAAAATACTCAGCAATACACCCGTAATAATCGCTAATATGATACTGGCAACGCCAACTTGAGCGCTTTCTGTATCGCGTGAGGCGCCATTGTATTGGGCAATGAGAATACCAGTACCACTGCTGACCATGGTCGATACGATGATTAGGAAAAAGGATATCTGAGAGATAACACCAACAGCAGACACGGCTTTGTCTGAGTATCCAGATAACATGAATACATCACTGGTGTTTAGTGCTGTTCGAAGCAGTACTTCGATAAAAATTGGCCAAGTGAGCGCAACGATTCCCATGCGTTTGTTTAGGGTGGAATCAGCATTAGGCATTTAGGTTTTCTCAAAAAAAGGGAAGGCGAGACTATAGTTTAGTGGTTATTGGGTAAACGACTATCAAATTAATGTCCGGATTACGAATAAGGGTAAATATATTTTGAATAAACCCGTATTGCCCACATTCTAGCTCTTTGCTGTGAAACTTATTCGCGTGTTTCATGATGTGATTCGACCGGATTTCAGCCACTGAAAAATAGCAACAAAAGCTCAATGAGCAGGAGTGAGAGTAAAAGGATCATGGTAGGCCAAATACTCCTATATCTTACTTTTTATGCTGATTGAGAAGTAAAAAAGGCACTCAGCGAGATACTGAGTGCCAAAGCCTGAAATTTATGAGGTTATCTTTTCATTGAATTCCAGAAGACAGGTATAGGTTTTAATTTACTCTGCGTCAGTAAAGAAATCGTTGTAAAGCATGTACAAGTGAGCTGCACTCCAAGAGAAGTTTGGCGCACCTTGCTGCTCACCGTTTAATGGGTTGTAGTTCTCACGGATAGGGCCGTCTTGCACCAAGCCATCAGCGTGGTCGAAGAAAGCGCCTGCCATTTCAATCGCATCATCACGATAGCCGTAGCTGTCCATACCTTTAAGACCGAAGTAGAACTGGTCTACCCATACACGTCCACGCCAGTAGATATCTGGGCCGAATGCAGGGCTAGATAGCGCTGCAGTGCCCAGAGGTACGTAGGTGTTGAACTCAGAGGTGTCTTTCATCACAGAGACCACTGCATCCGCGTTTGATTGGGTTGCAGCGCCATTGAACAGTGGTGACCAACCTTCAGGGCCTTTGCCACGTTCTACAATCGGTTTACCCGCACAGCCATTAGATAAAGGTTTATCTTCAATACGAATGTCGTAGTAGAAGTTCGTGCCTTCATCGAACATACAGGTGTTGATGTAGTTCGATAGGTGCTCAGCCTTTTCACGGAATTCTTTCGCTTCCGCCTCTTTGCCCAGAATGTCCGCCATTTCCGCTAGGTACTTGTTATCACTGTACATGTAGCTTGCTTGGTCAACGGACTCTTGTAGCAGTGAGTAGCCTAACAGGGTGCCGTCTTCCGCACGGTTTTGGGCGAATTCAACATCCCAATCACTGCGTTTTCCGCCGTTGGCAACGTAGGCGTCTAGCTGGTCTTTATCGATGAAACCAAAGGCTGCCGCATCATCACGACCTGATTCCCAAGATGCCGCAGTTTGAGCTGGGCTCTCGATGTAGTCATAGTTACCTTCTGCAATCACTTTATCCAGTGCTGCTTGACCTACAACGGTTTCGTGTTTGTCACCACGAACCACAGTGAAGTACATTTCGCCTTCAGGAGTGTTGTGTGCTTTATCACGCGCTGCGCCGTATTCTGGAACGCCATTGCCATTGTTGTCGCGGTTACGTAGCCACCAGTCGTGGTAAGCCACTAGCTTTGGATACATCTCTTCTAGCCAAGCTTCATCGCTGGTCGTTTTGTAAACTTCCATTACCGCCCATGCCGCTAGGCTAGGCTTGGTGTTACGTTCGTTCCAGTTACCACCGTCACCGCCACGCTCTGGGCTTAGGTTGTAAGCCAATAGATCTGGCACGTAACCTTCATCCCAAGGGCGAACAGGATCGTCAGCTTGAATTTGGTAGGCAAACATTGCGCGGATGTTGTCTTTCGCTACGTCTGGGTTGAAGTGCGCCATCGCGTAAGCTTGTTTCCATGTATCCCATGGCCATGTTTGGTTGCCAGAGAACCAACGCGCCGTTACCGAAGGTGTTACAGAGTCAAACTCCATCGCACCGGCTGCGCCACGCCAGTTACCGTTTAAGGTTTCCATCGCTTTTACCGCAACACGCTCTTGCTCAGGCGTCGCATTCGGGTTGGTTAACCCCATCTCTAGGTAACCTTCCCAGCGCGCTTCAGATGCCGCTAAGAAATCGGTAGGGTTTGCCATGATCTTTTTGATCTCAGGCTGTTCCGCTTTTGCTTCTTCTGCCGTTAACACGTGTGAGTATGTGGTGTAGATGGTGGTTGATTCTTCAATGCTTGCAGTTGAAGTAAACGTTAAGCCATCGACCTTGGTTTGGGTTGGAATCGACTTATGAACTTGGTACTCAGACTCACCTGAGGTCAGTAGATCCCAAGTTGAACGCACCTTACCGAAAGTGACCGTTAGGCCGTCATCGGTTGCAACGATTTGGCGATTGTAGTCAGGGTATGTCTCGGCAATGGTTTTATCGGTTTGCGCTACGCCTTCTTTCGCGTGTGTTTTTTCAAGCAGTTCACCGTCCCAGACTAACTCAACTGGCGAGTCAGTAGTGATTTTAGTCTCCAGTAGAGAGGTACGGTTAGAAGCAAAACGCAGCGTCATCTCTACCGTTACATCGTCAGATTTTAGGGTCTGAATCAATGCGCCCGGTAGGCTGTAAGCTTCCATCGTGAATTCAACTTTTTTGCCATCTTTGTACACGCTTAGGCGGTCAAAGTTATCAGCCATGAAGTTAATGTATTCTTCAGTAAGCAGCGCAGTTCCCGGGAAGCCACCCATGCCTTCAGCCGTGTCTGGTAACAAGTGACCGTGCCATGCACCTAGGTCGAAGAACGGGTTAAAGCGTTGATGGTCATCGAAGTCATAGTCACGCATGTATTCTGGTGAGCCAGTGCGGTCGATAACGTTCTTAAATTGGTTTGCTTGAAGCTCTTCAGAGCCTGTATTTGATGCGCAACCAGTAACAACAAGTGCTGCGCCAATAGCGATAGCTGCGAATGATTTGTTCAGTTTCATAGTGAGTTCCTGTTATTACCAGTAGAAGTATTGCATTGCGAACACTTGTGCGTCGCCAATTTCAGTGTCGCTACCTACGCCAAAGCGGCTATCGAAAGCGGTCGCAAATGCACCGTTTCCGTATTCGTACCAAACACCGGCGTTGATGTAAGAAGTGATCTCTTTTTCGCCGTTATCACCGTCAAAGTTGGCGTAGTTGTATGCGGCAGATAGGTAAACGCCTTGTGCGGCTTCGTACCAAGCGCTGGTTTGAATACCAGACTCGCTACCAAACGATTCTTGGTTGCCTTTGTCAGTGTCGTGCCAAACACGAGTAGCAAAGTTCTTGTACTCAGCACCTAATAGTAGAAGTTCGCCACCGTCGTTATTACGAACTTCACCGCCACCCATTAGTGTTAGGTCGTCAGTCAGGTCATATTGGACATAACCGTTGACCATGGCATTTTTATCTTTCCATTGGTCTGCGAAGTTGTCGTATTTACCAAAGTGAATCAGCGCATCGTCTTCAGAGAAGTCAGATTCTGGAGCGAAGGAAACGCTGTAGCGTAGCTTGCCTTCTAGGTTTTGGATCTTCACACCAACGTGTACGTCACGAGTGTTTGAGATCGCATAGCCGTACTCTACCGTTGGGTCACCCCACCATTGAACGTCATCAAGAGACGAGTCCATACGACCGACAATAAATTCTGTTTTTGCATCTGTGCGGTAACCAGCATAGAAGCGGTTAAAACCACCTTCGAAGCCGCCCCAACCGTGGCCAGTAGCCCATGCATTGCCTTCGTCATCGGCTTGAACTGTCCAGCCTTCCATGTAAGCAAGACCAAACCAATTACCATGCTCGATAGCCAAGCCAGCTTCAATGTAAGTACCGTCTGCGTAGCGGCCTTTGTCGTCACCTTCTAGGGCAACATGACCACCAAGGCCAAGTTCACCATAGAAGTCAAAAAGTGTTTCTGATTCTGTTTTAGGGGGCTGAGTGTCGCTATGGTTAGCAGCGGTTTCATTAGCGTGGGCATTCGCCGTTAGAGCAGCAAGAATACAACTTGTAATAAGAGTGGTTTTAGTAAAACTAAGTTTCATTTTATTCACTTCTGTTTCGGGTTGATAAATGAAGCTTCGTAGGTTGCTCTGACTTCTAATATGGGGTGCTCTTCAAGGCGTATACGGTCAGCTCACTTACGATCGCAAAACCGATATTAATGATTATTTTCGTGTTTAAAATTAAATCACTCTAAAAGTGTGATCTATTTTTAGTAAATATTTACCTGAGGGTAATTTTGGTTTTTAGTTGAATTTGTACGCTGATGGCTAGTGATAGATGTATTTGGTTTTTGAATTGAAACTTGATGGATGAATCAGATGAACAAATAAAAAGGCACTCACCAAATTGGGGAGTGCCTTAGGGATTTAACGAGAGTATTAAGTTAACTTAAGCGCTCGCAGGCTCTGGTTTTGCTTCTAGCTTTCTCTCTTCTGGAGACAAGCTTTTCTCGTATTGACCGTACTTCCACCATGCGTAACCCAAGAAGATCACGATGCCGCCGACGTTATAGAAGATGATGGTCATGATGTCAGCACCCGTTGGGAAGGTTGATGCGAAGAAACCCACGGTAAATATGCTGATAAGAATCGATACCGCTGCGATACCAACAGGGCGAGAACCCATGCGGAAATCACGCGGTAGGTGATCGAGTTTCAGGCGCAAGTGCAGGTATGCGATCATGATGAACAGTGGCGGTAGCATAGAAGCAGCTGCAGTCATGTTGATGATGGTGCTCATCAAATCTTGCACCGTGTCAGACGCTAGCGTCGGGATGAACATCAACGGAATCACGATGAAGAACTGAACCCAAGCTGCACGCTCTGGTACGCCTTGTTTGTTCAGGGCGACCGTCTTCTCACCAAAGATACCTTTAGGAATTTCAGAGAAGAAAATCTTAACCGGTGTCGCTGTCCACATCAGTAGAGAGCCTAACATCGCAGTGAAAGAAACGATGCCCACAAAGCGATTCATAAGAATTTCAGGTAAGCCGAAGTAGAGTGCTAAGCCTTCAAAAACCTGTACTGAACCACCAGTGAATTTAAGCTCTTCACGAGATACGAATACGTTAGCCAGGATAGAACCCACCGAATACAGCGCACCAATAAAGATACCCGCAATGATAATTACTTTAACGAAAGACTTGTGACCGCCTTTGATGTCGTTTACGTAAACCGCGACCGACTCTGCACCGCCAGCGGCCATGAAGATCCAAGTGATGACGCCTAGGAATGCCCAGTTAAAGCTTGGGGTCATTGCTTCAATGGTAATTGGGTCTGCTGGTTCGATACCACCGATCAACGCACCGCCTGACAGTAAAATGTAAGACATGGTTAGAAGCAGCATTAGTGACGAAGTTAATGAGGTGATAGGGCCTAATAGTTTCGCGCCGTTGTTGGAGATGTGCGTCGCGACTGCAAACAAAATGGTACTCAATATCGCGGTGGTCATTGGCGTGAAGATGTACTCGAAACCTAAGAACGCATAAGACGCGTAAGCGATGATTCTAGGCAGCAGAGATGTGAAGAAGAATAGGTTAACAAACCAGTATGTGTAAGCTGAAATAAACGCCCAGCGGCCTCCTAGAGAGCTTTTTACCCATGAGTAAACACCCGCTTCTGAGTCTTTATTCAGGGATACGAACTCAGCAACAATCAGACAGAAAGGAACAAAATAAAAGATGGTTGCTAAAAAGAACATCGGAGCCGAGGAGAGGCCGATTTCGATGTTGTTATTAATGATGTTATTGAAGCTATATACCGCCGCGAAGGTCATAGACAGTAGGGCAAACTTGCCTATCGTACTGCGTTTATTATCGGACATGATGTTCTCCGGTGAATCACGTTGATGATCGTTATAACTTGGTCCTAGACAGGGTGAATCTAGGCCGCACTTTTATTGTTATGTTGGTTTGGCAAACACCTGCTTTGTTTTGTCAGGGTTGGCTCGTTGTTATTTTTATTAGATGTACGATCGGACACATAAGTATTAGTTTTTATTAATTTCAGTAAATTTATTACCGGAATCAAGGGGCAGATACTAATGTGTTCTATAAAGAGATTACTTGTTTCATAGGCGACGTTTTTATGGAGCTTGTAGGGGCTGTATGTCACTTTCTTTATATGAATTAGTTTGTCTCTTCAGCAAGAAGATTAAAGATTAAGCGGCGGGAAGTTAATCGAAATTGATCAAATATGTGACCTTGAGTAAATATATTTAGTTAATGTTTTACCTTGGTTTTTGTAGCTGTTTTATTTAGCGGTTTATCGGTGTTTATGAGAGGTTTACACTTGACGGAATGGCGTTTTTATTATTGATGGTTTGGTTTTAATTTGTTGATTTAAATAGAAAAAGCGCCGTATTGGGCGCTTTTTTTATAAATGCTGAAGGTTAACTCAGGTTACGACTGCTTAGCCGTTTCTAGCTTAGCTTCTTTACCTGCTTGCTTCTTTTCAAAGCGAGAAATCCACCACCATGCAATGCCAGAGAATACTGCTGTCATAAATACGTTGATGAAGAAGGCTTGAACTAGGTCTACACCTGTTGGGAAGGCTGACGCTGTCATGCTCACAACGAAGATAGTAATCAGAACAGAAACCACAGCCATACCTTGAGTGCGAGTACCCATACGGAAATCACGCGGTGTATCGTCATGCTTCAAGCGGAACACAAAGTACGCCACCATGATGAAAATAGGCGGTAGCATTGCGGTACCAGCTGTTAGGTTGATTGCTGTGTTCATCATGTCTTGTACTGATTCAGAGCCGAAGCCGTTAACCACAAGCATCACGAATACGAACGCAAACTGCCACCATGCTGCACGAACTGGAACACCATGTTCGTTTAGCTCTGTTGTTTTCTCACCGTAAACGCCTTTCGGAATTTCAGAGAAGTGGATTTTAACTGGTGCTGCTGTCCACATCATCATTGAACCAAACATAGCAACGAACAGAACGATACCAACGAAGCGGCCTGTCATAGATTCAGAGATGTTGAAGAACTGAGCCATACCAGTGAAGATTTCAACCATACCACCTGCGTACGTTAGGTCTTCACGAGCAACGAACACGTTTACCAGTAGTGAGCCAATAGCGTACATAGAACCGATAGCGATACCCGCACCGATGATTACTTTAATGAAAGACTTATGGCCACCTTTCACATCGTTTAGGTAAGCCGCCGCTGTTTCTGCACCGCCAGCTGCTTGGAAGATCCAACACATAATGCCCAGTGTCGCCCAGTTAATGGTCGGAGACATAGCTTGAAGCGTGATTGGTTCAGCAGGTACGTGGTCGCCGCCTAGCGCCATTAGTGCACCGATAACGTAGATTGCGAATAGTGCGAATACACCGTAAGCCACGATTTCAGAGATCTTGCCTAGCCAGCTCGCACCCTTAGTCGAAATGTGGGTTGCTGCAGCAAACAGAACAATCGAGATCACAGAAGTCACTAGCGGAGAGAAGGCGTATTCGTAACCTAGCATCGCGTAAGAGGCATAAGCAATGACGTTTGGTAGCAGAGAGACAAACCAGAATAGGTTTACGAACCAGTATAAAAATGAGCCTAAGTAAGCCGCTTTAGAGCCGAGTGGTTTTTTAAGCCAGTCGTACATGCCTGACTCAGAATTTTTATTTGCTGATACGAATTCAGCAATAATGAATACGAACGGAATGAAGTAAATAAGGGTCGCAAGCAAAAAGATAGGAGCAGAACTTAATCCCAATTCGATGTTGTTGTTTACGATGTTGCGAACGTTAAATACCGCTGCAAATGTCATGGAAAGCAGGGCAAATTTGCCTAACTTACCGCGTACAGATTCAGACATAGTGTCCTCCGAGGAATCACGTAATTATAGTCGTTATTTCTCAATGCTTCCTTGTAGGGAGAAAGCATTGAGGCTTTGTTCAGTATGTTCGAGCCTTGAACGGCAAGGCTCGTTACATACTGTGAATAGATAGGGTTGTTGTTATTTATTGAGGAAGTAACCGTCTTCAATGGTCACTTTCAGTACCACTTTGCGAACTCGGTTATCACCGTGGAAACGGTAAGCCTGGTTGTTGTCAAAGATCGCCACTTGGCCTTCAACTAGCTCACGAGTTTCGCCGTTACCCATTAGATGTTCGCGGTCGGTTTCATCGCTATAAGCTTGGATCTGCTCTAGCTCTGATTTGGCAGCAAACTCAACCGTTTCACGGCCTTCTAGGTAGTAGTGCACGTCGAAGTAACGACGATTACCGGTGAAGTTTTCTGTGTTGCGAGCCACGCCGTCTTCAATCATGTAAGCCAGTGAGTCACCAATTGAATACATCACGCCATCTTTGATGTTGCCGATGTTTTCAATCGCTTCTACACAGCGTTGCCATTTACGACCATCGCGGTAGACGACTTTAAATTGTTCTAAGTTCTCTAAAACGATCATCGTTTATGCCTCGTTCAGTTGTGGTTGAGCTTTTGGAGCATTCGCCGTAAAAAACTCATCGCCAAAGTTGTGATTGATTAGGTGCTGTGCGTCGCAATCGCCTGCTTGGAATGGAATCAGAGTTAAGCCGTAGCGGAACTCGTCCATGTACACGCGGTAAGAGTCGAGCACTTCGCTGCCCCAAGAGTTAGAGCCTAAGCCCATCACTTGGTGATCTAGGTTTAGCGTGATGTAACCGCTTTTCTCTAGCTCAATGGTGTGTTGTGCTTGGTGCAGGTTTTGATTGGTGTAGAACCATGCGCTGAAGTTGATTTCTTGCTGTGGTTTTACTGCAATACCATTACCCGCTCGGCTTGAAAGCGCAGCCCAACGAACATGTTGGCGGTTGCCGTTGTTTTGTGGGAACGGGTAGTTCTCGAACATGTCTGCAACCGTTGATTGGTACACATCAATCATGTTGGCTTGCTTGCTGTCTTGGTAGTTTTCTTCAGGGCCGCGACCGTAGTATTGAACTTGGTCGAAGTCGCCATTGATGCCCATATCAAAACCAATCACTGGAATCACATGAGGGTACTCACCGTAACGTTCGCCGCTTAGCTCAACGTTCAATTGGCCTTCAGCATTAACTTGGTAGCGGTATTCACAACGCATACCGAAGTCGAATACTGGTGGAGCAATGATGCTGGTGGTCGTGATCTCTACCTTGCCGTTGTTCTCTTCCACGTTAAGCGTGCGGAAGTGCTCTTGCATGATCTGTAGGTGTGCAGGCTCCCAGTAACCATCGTGCTCTTGCTTATGGTTATCGATCATTGGTTTGAAGAAGTTGATTCGTGGTTCTGACTTAATCATCTCTTCGCCATTGACTAACCATGACGTCAGCTTGCCGTTCACTTTCGAGAAGTTCAGTGCGAAGTTATGGCCTTTGATTAGGTAAGCGAGACGAGACTCTTCAACATTCAGTGCCGTTGCATTGTTGTTGGTGAAGGCCTCTAGCTGTGCTGTATTCTCTTTCACTTGGAATTGGTACACCGCGATGTCGTGGTTCGCTTCGCTGTAAGGCGTGCGAGAATCTTTGCGCACAGTAAAGTTCACAAATACTTCGCGCTCATCAAGCTCTGGCAAGTTAAGTGTCAGTTCGCGGCTAGAGTTTTCAGCCAACTCTTCAACCTTGATGTGTTGTACTGCAATGGTTTCGCCTTCAGCACGAACTTCTGCAGTGATGGTGTAGTCATCAATGTTTGAGAACCACAGCTTGTTATCAACGGTGAAGGTGCCGTCTTCTGAATTGAAGTCGCGGATCTTCACTGGTGCGATAACCTGTTTGTACTCTTTTAAGCCTGGGCCCGGTGTTTGGTCTGGGTAGATCAAACCGTCCATGCAGAAGTTGTAGTTGTTCGGGTAGTCCCCGTAGTCACCGCCGTATTTGTAGAATTCAGTACCCGCTTCATCACGAGCTAAGATTCCGTGATCACACCATTCCCAAACGTAGTGACCTTGAATTGCATCATGCTTGTAGAACACGTTTTGGTATTCAGTTAAGCCGCCTGGGCCGTTACCCATTGCGTGTGCGTATTCACAGATAATGCGTGGTTTTTCGTGTGGGTACTCGCCGAAGGCATTCATTAGTTGAGCACGTGAGTACATCGTAGAGATAACATCAACTACTTCTGCATCACGGTCTTCTTCGTAGTGAACTAAACGAGTGTCATCAATCGATTTTGCTGCATCGTACATAGCACGGATGTTGCAGCCGTAGCCTGACTCGTTGCCTAGCGACCACATGATGATAGAAGGGTGGTTCTTCTGAGCGTGGATATGACGTTCGATACGTTCAACAAACACAGCTTCCCATGCTGCATCGTTAGTGATGCGGCTTAAGTCGCCAACGTTAGCAAAACCATGTGTTTCGACATCGGTTTCGCCCATAACAAATAGGCCGTAGATATCACATAGCTCGTAGAAGCGAGGGTCGTTCGGGTAGTGCGCGGTACGTACTGAGTTGATGTTGTGTTGCTTCATCAATACTAGGTCTTTCTCAACGCGATCCATGCCAACTGCGCGACCTTTTAGGTGGTCGTTGTCATGACGGTTTACGCCGTGCAGCATCACGTATTTGTTGTTGATGTAGAACAGACCATCGCGAACTTTAATGTCACGGAAACCAACACGTTGTGGAATCACTTCTAGCACTTTGCCGTCTGCATCTTTTAGCGTCAGCAGTAATTGGTAAAGGTATGGGTTTTCAGCGCTCCATTGAACTGGGTTCACTACATCGATAGAGAATTGAGTGTTCGCATTGCCGCCAGTTTGTTGGTTAGGAACCGTTAAGTTATCTACTGAGCCTTGGGAGATAACTTGGCTGCCATCAAGCAATGCGTACTCAAGGGTTGCGTTTGTCGCTGCTGCTAGGTTTTCTAGAGCAACGTTGCACGAAAGGGTAGCGCTTTGGTAAGCGTCGTCAAAATCAGTGCGAACCGTTAGATCTTGAACATGAAGTTGTTCTTTACCAACAAGGTAAACATCACGGAAGATACCGCCTGTCCACCACATGTCTTGGTCTTCAATGTAAGTGGAATCTGCCCACTGCATCACGCGAATAGAAAGTAGGTTGTTGCCTGCTTTTACGTGGCTAGAGATATCGAATTCAGCAGTCAGACGGCTGCCCTTACTGAAACCGACATAGTCACCGTTTACGTAAACTTCAAAGTAAGTCTCTACACCATCAAACTTGATGATGGTCTGTTTGTCGTTCCAGCTTTCGCCAAGGAAGAAAGAGCGTTGGTATGCGCCAGTTGGGTTATCTGACGGTACGAAAGGTACATCAATCGGGAATGGGAAACCTTCATCTGTGTATTGAAGATCGCCGTGGCCTTCCATCTGCCACATGTTTGGTACCGTAATATGGCCCCAATCGCTCATCTCTTGAGAGTAAAACTCTTCAGGAACCAAGAGCGGGTTAGTGAAGTAGCTGAAATTCCATTGACCACTCAGTAGTTGGAAGTGACTGCTTAGTTCACGTTGAAATGTTTTAGCTGTTTTTTCTGATGCGTATGAGAAGAAGTAAGCACGTGGTGCCATACGGTTCTCATGTAAGTTAAGGAAGTTTTCCCAGTTGTTCACGTTGCCTCTCTCTCGGCCTATTTGAATGCTAGCCGACGTTCTTATGCGTAATTGGGTCGTAGTGAATACGAGTATTTTTTGGACTGAGGTAATTATTAGTAAAAGTTTTACTAAATGAAATTGGTGAAAACGTTTTACTTTAACTCCATCACGTTTTTTGAGGGCTTTTTACAGTGCTGTGTGATCCACTTAAAATAATGCTATTGGGTGCTTTAGGCTGCGGATTTTACAAGGGAGAAGGCGAATGAAATGTGATGTTTCAGGCATAAAAAAGGCCACCCGATATATTGGTGGCCTTTGGCTATCTATTTGAAAGGTATCGTTATTTTGTTGTGTCTCTTAGCTTGAGTTTGCTTGGTACATACACTCGTAATGGGATGGTTCTGCCATCACGAGATTTCTCAATCAATAAGTTAACACCTTGAATTCCCATCAGTTCAGAGTGAATACGAACTGTTGATAAAGATGGGAAGGTAAATTTAGCTGTTGGGATGTCGTTTACACTGATGAGCGCAATATCATCAGGAATGCTTAATCCATGCTCATGAACTGCACGTAAAACACCGATTGCGATTGAATCTGATGCAATAAACATCGCTTTTGGGTAGTCGCCACTTTCTAACATCTGCTTCGCCAGTTTGTAGCCAGAAGAGCTAGAGAAGTCGCCTCGGTAGATGTCTTGTTCGCTAACAACGTTCTTCAAACCGCCGTACTCTGCGAAGGCGATCTCGCGAATATCAGAGGTGTTGATATCGTCCTGGCCACCGATGAAACCAATGCGTTCATAACCTTGGTTGATGAAGAAATTGGTGATTTCTTTGCTGATACGAGCGAGATCGATATCAACAGAATCATAAGGTTCTGAGTGATCAGTAAAGTCAACGTAACAGATGTTATCCGTAAGCTTTTTCGCTTGCTCGATAACTTCTTGAGTCATTCTTCCTACGAGTAAAATACCAGTAACTTGGCTTGAGTTGGTCTGTATTTTACTTTCATAACAGTTGGTTAGGTCGATATCCATCTTTTCGCACTGAGTCTCGATACCGTGACGAATTGATAGGTAGTAAGGGTCGTTAACTTCCGCTTCTTGCTTGTAGTTATATAGTGCAAGGAAGTGGTGGTGCTGCTTTTTGCTGCTAACCGTTTTACGTGAGCTGCTCGTTTTGTACTCCAGCTTCTCTGCAATTTCAAAGATACGCCTTTTGGTCTCTTCCTTGACGCTTAATGTAGGATCTTCATTGAGAACCCGAGAAACGGTAGCTAATGAAACATTAGCTTCAGTCGCGATATCTTTTAACGTTGCCATACTCACTTCCTGTTCTTGGAACATTGCGCTGCTTTGAAATTTGTCTTTAGTAAAAAAAGCAATGCACCTCTTTATTGTACAGACCTATTGTAATCAAACTGAAAGTCATTGCATTAACTTTTAGTAAAATAAATGCTCAACTCCTCTGTGATGTCTCAAATCTAACTATCTATAAATATCTCATTTAAATTCAATGAATTAGAGGGCTGTATCGATTTGTTTTTTCTATAACTTAAACGATGTGCTGCGTGTAACTTTGTGTAAACGTTTACACTTCGTGGTTCTGATCACAGAAATATTGCCAAATTGGCTGCTACTATTTCCGCAACAACGAGCCAATACGCAGCGTATTGGTGCAGATTAAATCGTGAATGACAGCGAAGAGAGGTTGATTGTGAAAGTACTGGTTACAGGCGGTATGGGTTACATCGGGAGCCATACATGCATCCAAATGATGCAGGCAGGTATGGAGCCAATCATTGTAGACAACCTTTGCAATAGCAAAGAGCTAGTACTGGAGCGAATCAATGCGCTAACCGGTCAAACACCAACATTTTACTTAGGTGATATCCGTGATGAGTCGTTTTTAGATGGCGTGATTGCCAAGCATGATATCCAAGCTGTGATTCATTTTGCAGGTCTAAAAGCGGTGGGTGAATCGGTCGCTAAGCCTTTGGAATACTACGATAACAACGTTAATGGCTCATTGGTTCTTGCTCGCTGTATGAAAAAAGCGGGCGTGAAAAGTATCGTGTTTAGTTCTTCAGCGACTGTGTACGGTGACCCTGAGATTGTGCCAATCACGGAAAGCTCTCCAACAGGTGCGACGACTAATCCTTATGGCCGAAGTAAGTACATGGTTGAAGAGTGTTTGAGTGATTTATTCAACGCTGAAAATGACTGGAGCGTAACGTTACTGCGCTATTTCAACCCGGTTGGCGCACACCCGTCAGGCACTATGGGCGAAGACCCACAAGGTATTCCAAACAACTTAATGCCATTCATTGCGCAGGTTGCTGTCGGTCGTAGAGAGAAGCTTTCTATTTTTGGAAACGATTACCCAACACCGGATGGAACTGGCGTTCGTGACTACATCCACGTGATGGATTTGGCCGATGGCCATGTCGCAGCATTAAAAGCTGTGGGCGAGAAAGCGGGTTTGCACATTTACAACTTAGGTACAGGTAAGGGATCAAGTGTTCTAGAAATGCTGCAAGCTTTTGCTGAAGCATCAGGTAAACCTGTTCCTTATGAGTTATGCCCGCGCCGTGCTGGTGATATTGCTGAATGTTGGGCAAGCACGGAAAAGGCGGAGCGTGAACTTGGCTGGAAGGCGACTCGCAGCGTGATGGAGATGACGGCGGATACGTGGAAGTGGCAGTCGAATAACCCTAATGGTTACTAACTTGATGTAATTGAAAGCTGCAACTCCAACTTCTTTGGGGAATGCAGAGGTAAGAGATTAGAAAAGAGAGGTTCCAGATATCTCGTACCTCGATTCTGGAATGACGGATGAGTTAAAGGTTATTGATCTCTATAGGTTATTAGCTGATGCACCGAACTATAGAGCTCTGGAAAAACGTCTAAACATAGAGGTTTAGACACTGAGTTTTAAGCGATGAACTCAAACGTCATTCCCTACAGCGAGGAACGAGCGTGATAGGGAATCTCTTCGCAGAAGAATTACTTATCTTGGTGAAAGTGCCAAGACACACAATTTAAGAGCAATGTAAGTATGTCAAAAGTTGAATTTAACCCAGTAGACCACCCACACCGTCGTTATAACCCACTAACGGGTCAGTGGATCTTAGTCTCGCCGCATCGTGCGAAACGTCCGTGGAGTGGTCAAGATGAAAAGCCGTCCACTGAGCAACTGCCAGCGTACGACAAAGAGTGCTTCCTTTGTCCAACTAACACGCGTATCTCGGGTGATGAGAACCCAGACTACGACGGAACTTACGTGTTCAGTAACGATTTCGCGGCGTTGATGCCTGATTCGCCTGACGCTCCAGAGTCTTACAATCCTCTATTTAAGACTCAAGGTGTTCGAGGGCTGAGCCGCGTTATCTGCTTCTCGCCGGATCACAGCAAAACGTTGCCAGAGTTACCGGTCAATAAAATCCGTGGTGTGATTGATACCTGGAATGAGCAGATAGAAGAGCTAGGAAAAGATTACCTATGGGTTCAAGCGTTTGAAAATAAGGGCGAGACCATGGGTTGCTCTCAGCCTCACCCACACGGCCAAATTTGGGCGAACAGTTTTTTACCAAACGAGATTGAGCGTAAAGAGAAGCTTCTAAAAGAGTACTTCGAACAACAAGGTTCAAACCTATTAGTGGACTACGTTGAAGCTGAAATGAAAGACGGCTCTCGCACAGTGGTTGAAACCGAGCACTGGATTGCTGTCGTTCCTTATTGGGCAGCATGGCCGTTTGAAACTATGTTGCTACCTAAGACGCATATTCGCCGCATGAGCGAATTAACTGACGAGCAGCGTGATGATTTAGCGATCGCGATTAAGAAGCTAACCAGTCGCTACGACAACTTGTTCCAATGCTCATTCCCATACTCGATGGGTTGGCATTACGCACCGTTCTTTGAAGAGGGCACCGATATCGATCACTGGCAACTGCACGCTCTGTTCTACCCGCCACTACTGCGCAGTGCATCGGTTCGTAAGTTCATGGTGGGCTATGAAATGCTAGCAGAATCGCAACGTGACCTTACGGCGGAGCAAGCGGCGCAACGTCTTCGTGATTTGAGCGACGTTCACTATAAAGAGCAGTGATACGCAGCTTCTTAAATTACAAACGAGATTCCTGATATATCGTCCCTCGATTCTGGAATGACAGTTTCATTGAAACTTTTAGCGTCAATCCCGAGAGTGGGAACAAAGGAGTCGGGAATCTCAAAGAATTAAAGTGGTGCCATAAGGGTCCACAACTATTTAAACAAAGAGTTTAAGCAGAGAGTTTACTTATGTCTGATCTAATCCAAAACGTGAAAACATCTTTTGAGCAAGTCCTTGGTTACCAAGCGACTCACATCGTTCAAGCGCCTGGTCGTGTGAACCTAATTGGTGAGCATACCGACTACAACGATGGTTTTGTCCTGCCGTGTGCCATTAACTACCAAACCGTAGTGGCGGCAGCAAAACGTGACGACAATATCGTACGAGTAGTATCGGTTGATTACGATAATGCGGTAGACGAATTCGATATCACGCAAGAGATTACCTTCCAACAAGACAAGATGTGGGCGAACTACATTCGTGGCGTAGTTAAGTGTTTACTGGCTCGCGGTTACCAATTCAACGGCGCAGATATTTCAGTATCAGGTAATGTACCTCAAGGTGCTGGTTTGAGTTCATCGGCGGCACTAGAAGTGGTGATTGGTCAAACGTTCAAGGTGCTTTACAACCTAGAGATCTCACAAGCAGAAATCGCACTAAACGGCCAGCAAGCCGAGAACGAATTTGTTGGTTGTAACTGCGGCATCATGGACCAAATGATCTCGGCGGAAGGGCAAGCGAATCACGCGATGCTTTTGGATTGCCGTAGCCTAGAAACTCAAGCGGTTTCAATGCCAGAAGACATGGCGGTGGTGATCATCAACTCAAACAAGAAGCGTGGCTTGGTAGACAGTGAATACAACACACGCCGTGAGCAATGTGAAGAAGCCGCTCGTCTGTTTGGTGTTCTAGCCCTGCGTGATGTAACGATTGAGCAGTTTAAAGCGAAAGAGTCTGAATTGGATGAGATGGTTGCTAAGCGTGCTCGTCACGTGATTACCGAGAATGACCGCACGGTGGAAGCGGCTCAAGCTCTGCGCACTCACGATATGAAACGTATGGGTGAGCTCATGGCAGAGTCACATGCGTCAATGCGTGATGACTTTGAAATCACAGTCAAAGAGATCGACGTGTTGGTTGAGATGGTCAAAGAAGTGATTGGCGATCAAGGTGGCGTGCGTATGACGGGCGGCGGTTTCGGTGGCTGTATTGTGGCGTTGGCTCCACCTGCTTTAGTCGATGAAATCAAAGCAACAGTAGAGCAAAAATATCAAGCAGCGACCGGACTAAAAGAATCGATTTATGTGTGCCAAGCGAAAGACGGCGCTGGTCTAGTTGAAGTAATCTAACCGACAGAGAAAAGGCTTATCAGGCAAAAAGATCATGGTAGGCCAAATACTAATGCCTTTACCTTAAGGTAAGGGCTTTATTACTGGCAGCACAAGGAATTTAGAATGACACAAGCGCAGAGCCTGCATCAATCCATGACAGCAACGCAAGCCTATGATGGCCAGCCCGCTCAGCTTGTCACACTGTCGAATATACATGGCATGGAAGTGACATTCATGGATATTGGTGCCACATGGTTGAGCTGTATTTTGCCAGTAAAAGGAAACAGTCGAGAAGTGCTATTGGGTGTGAACTCAATGGAGAATTTCGACAAGCAAGCCAGCTATTTGGGGGCGACAGTTGGTCGTTATGCTAACCGCATTGCTAATGGTCGTTTCAAGATTGATGGCAAGACTTATAAGCTGGAAACAAACCAAGCGGGCAACACCTTACATGGTGGTCCGAATGGTTTTGATAAACGTCGTTGGAGTATTACAGAGCAGACTGAAGCATCGGTTGCGTTTAGCTTAGTGTCAGTTGATGGCGACCAAGGCTTTCCGGGGAAGTTGAACGTGTCGGTTCGATATGAGCTAACCGAAGACAATCGAGTTTCTCTCGAATACACAGCAACTGCAGATAAAGCAACGCCAGTCAATCTGACCAACCATGCGTACTTCAATCTATTGGGGGCAGAAGCTGGGCACGACTGCTTGTCACATATTGTGAGTATCAACGCGTCTCAGTTCTTACCGACGAACTCGGTAGGCATTCCATTAGGTAACCTGAAATCGGTGAAATCAACCAGCTTTGACTTCAATCAGCCTATGATGATCTCCGAGCGTCTATTGGGGGATGAGCAGCAGAAAGCCGCCAAGGGTTACGATCACTCTTTCTTGTTGGCTGACGGTTGTAAGGGGACTCAATGTGCTGCGACCGTGACTTCGCCAGATGCGCTCGTCACTTTAAAAGTATTTTCAACCAAACCTGCGATGCAGCTATACACAGGAAACTGGCTTGGTGGTACACCAAACCGTAGTGGTGGTAGCTATGAAGATTACGCAGGGTTGGCATTAGAAACCCAGTTCTTACCTGACTCTCCTAACCACCCAGAGTGGAAGCAGGACAGTTGTATTCTCCAGCCTGAACAAGAATACCGCTACCGTACCTGTTACCAGTTTGAATTTTCGGGGGATTCTTCAAACTAGTACGCTCTAGCTCGAAGCGGTGATGCCATTGCTTTTGTTTATTGATGAATAGAGATATGTGACTTGTCATGTGCCTCTGGGGGAGATGAACCAAAGCGGCACCTAGCAATCATTTTGTCTAAATAGGAAGTGAGTGTTGGGTACTTGAGTAAGGTAAGAAAGCCCTAGCAGAAGTGATTCTGTTAGGGCTTTTTTTTGTTTCTGAGTGCGTTTTGTCAATCGGTCGCTTAGGCTTTTTCTACCGAGTTACGGCGAACCAAAGTAGGAGAGAACATCATAGGCTCTGCCGAAGTTGTTCCCTCTTTTGCCAAGCTCAAGGCGAGTCGCGTTGCTTTCTCAGCCATCATTTGAATAGGGTAACGAATGGTCGTCAGTTTCGGGTGAACATAGCGGGCAATTAAGCCATCATCAAAGCCGATGATCGACATGTTATCCGGTGCTTGAATGCCGTTCTCGTCGAGCACAGACAAAGCCCCAGCGGCCATGTAGTCGTTGTAGGCCACAATACCGGTGATCGGTAGGGATTTGGTCAGCAGATTGGTCATCGCATACTCGCCGCCATCACTGGTTGGCTGAGCGTGTTCAATATAACTTTCAGATAGCTCAATGCCGTACTCTTTCAGAGCGGCTTGGTAACCCTCAACACGTTCATTTGCATCTTCAATGCTTGAAGAAGAGGCGATACAGGCAATGTTTTTATGGCCATGGCGAATCAAATATTCAGTCGCGAGGAATGCGCCTTTCTTGTTATCAAGGAAGATGCAACGTTCGGCAATCTCTTCGATATAGCGGTTGATCAACACTAAGCCTTTCACTTCTTTGGCGTAGCCGATCAGCTCTTCATCGGTTAGACCTTTTGAGTGAATCACAAGTGAATCGCAGCGGTTATTGATCAGCAGTTCAATGGCTTGCTTCTCTTCGTCACGATCATGAGAGCCGTTGCCCACTAAGATGTGTTTACCGTTTTCTCTTGCTACGTTGTCGACCGACTTTACTAGTGTGCCAAAGAAAGGATCGGAAATATCACCCACGAGTACACCAATGGTATTCGTGCTTTGGCTTACTAGGGCGCGAGCATTGGCGTTAGGACGGTAGCCAAGCTTAGACATCGCTTTAGTTACTGACTCAATAGAGCTAGCACTCGCCTTGGGGGATTTGTTGATCACTCGAGATACGGTTGCAACAGAAACACCAGCTTCCTTTGCTACATCTTTGATTGTCGCCATTTTTAACCTCATTTGATTGCTGTGCTTATTTAACACCGACAATGAGAGCAAGGCAATGAAACTCTTATTTTACTTCTATTATTGAGATCTTTACCGCTTGTAATTATTGGACTTAGTGCTAGTGTAAACATTTACATTTTACTTAATTTTAGTAAATGCTTGATAGGTAAAAAATCAATCAATATAGGAAGTGAGAAATGGATACTATCTCTTATGGTGACTTTGCTAAGTTAGAAATGCGTGTGGGTAAGATCATCGAAGTTGTACGTCATGAAAATGCGGACAAGCTTTACATCGTGCAAGTCGATGTGGGTGAAAAGACGTTGCAAACAGTGACTAGCCTAGTGCCTTACTACACTGAAGAGGATCTAATGGGTAAGCAGGTCGTGGTGCTATGTAACTTAGCGAAAGCTAAAATGAGAGGCCACACTTCTGAATGCATGCTGCTATGTGCGGAAACCGATGACGAGTCTGAAAGTGTATTGCTGACACCAGAACGCGCGATGCCAGCGGGTATTCGAGTCGTTTAAGTTGTCTATTTGAGTCGGTGAGCTCATTATAGGCTCATCGACCTTTTATGCTTTCCAAGCCCTAAGCCCTAAGCCCCAAGATTCAAAGCGACCAAAGCTCCAAAATTATTTAAGCTTCAACATCACCTAAATCTTTAAAGGTTAGCCGCGCGCACTCAATATCAAACCATCAATCACGCTGTGGTGGTGCTCAGACACTCCCGCTAGGTTGCCATATTTAGGCTGGTGGCGGTCATTTTCTAATGGGTGGTGCCAACCTTGTGTGTGTTTGACAAAGTGCGCCGCAAAGCTTTCAGACACCTCTAAGCATCCAGCCATGACGGTATCGACATAGGTCTGAACGATAGGGCTGTTTTCACAAGGCGCCTCAATTTCGTCTTTCACATAAACCCAAATAGATTGATCTTCTTTGAATTCGGTTTGGCTCTCTATCTGATCGGCTTTTAATTCGATTCGGTGATAGCCACGTTCACGACGATCAAACTCAGCAAGCGCTATCTCGTCGACTTCAAGTAAAACACCATTCACTTGCCCTTCGCCAAGGTTGACGATCAAAGGGGATAACACGTAACTGTCGTCGATTTTACTCCAATGTCGCACTAAGCCATGAACAATTGCTGGGATTGCTTGACCCGTTTGACCGGTAAGTTGACGAGAAGAAGAGTTGATCAAGCTGCCATAACCAAAAATATACATCGCGTTCCTTGTCTGAGTTCTGCCATTTAAGTCTAGTCTTACTATATGTGGCGCAATCATAAAAGTCAGTAAGTTTCTATTTACACCTTTATATGTCCTTATGACTCTTCTAGCTGTGTGGTTTTGACTTTTTTATTGGTCAATGAATCTTGTGAGTGGTTGTTTTTACTGGCTTTATCTAATTGGCGCGTTTCATGCAATGTGATCTGCATATTGCATCAAGCTTGATGCACACCAAATTTAGGTTTAGGTAATACCTTGGCCGCTTATCTGAGAATTAGGAGCGAGTTTGTTAAATATCACAGATAAAAGTGTAGAAGACGCGATTCCAGCCTACTTGCGTTTAGGCTTTCGACCTTTCTTCTTTCTAGGCAGTGTTTATGCCGTAATTGCGATTGTGGCTTGGGTCATCATGTTCCAAAACGGCCAGCCTGAAATTTTAAAAGTGCCTGCGTTATGGTGGCACGTGCATGAGATGCTATTTGGGTTTTCGATGGCGATTGTTGTTGGCTTTGTGCTGACGGCCGTACAAACTTGGACTGGTGTCAATGGCACCAAGCATTATCGATTAGCCGCGCTGGTTGGTTTATGGCTCGCACCTCGAATTCTGTTTTGGACACCGGCACCGCTATGGCTAATTTCGTCGATTGAAGCGCTATTTTTGGCTTTTGCTGCTTACGAGATTGGCTTTCGAGTGGTGCAATCGAAAGGGTGGAAAAATCTATTCTTCGTCCCACTGTTTGTACTGGCGATTGTGGCGAACTTTGCGAGTTACGCGACTATCAAGGGTATGCCGCCGTTTCCTTCGTCAGCGGTATGGCAAGCCATGCTATGGTGGTTTACTTTACTGCTATCTGTAATGGGTGGGCGAGTGATCCCATTCTTTACCGCTCGTCGCTTTAACTTCGAAAAAGCGCAGCCATTAGTGTGGTTGGAATGGTTAGCGAATCTACCTTTGGTCGGGCTGTTTATCTTGAGCTTCTTCCCTTTGGCCTTTGCTCAAGTGGGCAGTGGATTAATGGTTTTTGCTGGTGTCGCTCAACTGGTACGCTTCATTCGCTGGAAACCTTGGACAACGCTATCTGAACCTTTGGTGTGGTCGCTGCACGCTGCATATGTGTGTATTCCGCTAAGCTTGCTGTTACGTGGCTTGTTAGATAATCCATTTGCCAGTCACAACATGCTGCACTTGTTTGCTATTGGTGGTTTGAGCGGGCTTATCTTGGCGATGATTAGCCGCGTGACCATGGGACACACTGGCCGTGCTATCTACAAAGGACCAAGCATGGCGCTCGCATTCTCTGCAATTTTTGTGGCTGCGCTAGTTCGTAGCTTAGGCGTCACCTTCTTCCCTGGTTACTTGTTTGAGATGGTGAACATCAGTGCAGGCTTATGGACGCTGGCGTTTGGTCTGTTTGTCTGGAAATTCGGAATGATGTTACTCACGCCAAGAGTGGATGGTCATCCAGGGTAAATTGATTTCAGTATCTTGATTATAAAAGGGAAGCATTGAGCTTCCCTTTTTTGATTGAAATAAACGCTTATCAACTTATTGAGTGTTCGCGATCAAGTATTGACGTACCTGCGTAATCAGGTCCTCTTTGGCGTGAGGGGAGATGAAACTCGCTTCCACGGCATTAATACTGAACTGGGCTAATTCTTGATGGGTGACTGAGTGGGCATTGGCAACCGCGAGGAAATTGTCATTCATGTAGCCACCAAAGTAAGCCGGGTCATCGGAATTGATGGTGACACAGAGCCCTTTTCTCAGTAGCTCGATAATGTTGTGCTGCTCCATAGTATCGAAGACTTTTAGTTTGGTATTCGATAGCGGGCAAACTGTCAGTGGAATACGTTTTGCTGCCAACTCTTCTACGAGTTCTGCGTCATCGATACAGCGAACGCCATGATCAATTCGGGTAATACCTAACATGCTCAATGCATCAATAATGTTTTGCGCTGGGCCTTCCTCTCCGGCGTGTGCGACAGTCAGAAAGCCTTGGTTGAGCGCTTCTTGGAATACATGTTTAAACTTTTCGGGTGGGTTACCTTGTTCCGATGAATCTAAACCAACCGCAATGATCTTATCTTTGTACGGCAGAGCCTGTTTGAGTGTCTCGAATGCGCTACCTTCATCCAGGTGACGCAGAAAGCACATGATCAGTTGGCTACTTATCCCAAGTTCATGAGTTGCTTGGTCGAGTGCTCGAGTGATGCCCGTGATAATAGTGTCGAAGGCGATACCACGCTCAGTGTGGGTTTGCGGGTCAAAGAAAATCTCAGTGTGAACCACACTGTCTTGTTGGCATTTTAATAGGTAGGCCCAAGTGAGATCGTAAAAGTCTTGTTCATGAATCAGTACATTGGCGCCTTGATAATAGATGTCGAGAAAAGACTGTAGGTTATGGAATTGATAGGCATCTCGCACTTGCTCTGGGTTCTCAAAGGGAATCGATACGTTATTGCGCTTGGCCAGTTCGAACATCAGTTCGGGCTCCAGTGTGCCCTCAATGTGTAAGTGCAGCTCAACCTTCGGTAAATTTTTGATGAAGCTATCCATAGCAACTCCTTAGCTATTTTAATTATGGGCGGAGTAGGGGGAGATAATTAATGCCTACCAAGCTAACGGGTTAGACGACTCATTTATCTCTGTTTGAGCATAGTTCATTTCATGGTTGTCGATGAAATGAGGCTGAAATTGTTAGGGATTAGAGGCTGTTGAGTGCTTAAAAATGAGCCGCAAACGATTTGCAGCACTAGAGTGTGATCCGCTGCAAATATTTGCAGCAATATTCGTTGATTTGTGCTCTAATACCGCGCTTACCAAGGGATGGTGTTAAAAGATGCTCACTTAGATGGAGTTATCAAAGTTGACCGATCCCTTAATGATCTCCCTTAGGAAAAAATAGAACATGTCTAAGAACAAAAAATTTGATATCCGCCTTACAGAAAAACGCAACGGCTGGTGTGCAGAGATTACTCGTCAAGTAACGTCTCGCAGCACAACAGTATCTAAGCGTGAGTCTGGTTTCGAAACAGAAGCGCTTGCACAAGAGTGGGCTGAGAAAGAGCTAGCATCTTTCATCGCAAACCAAGCTGAACGTAACGAGCGTAAAGCGGAACAACGTAAAGAGCGCGATGAACTACGTCACGCTAAAGAGCTTAAAGCTGAGCAAGCACGTGAAGCACGCGCTAAAGCTCGTGCAGAAGAGCAAGAAGACGCTGAGTAATTCGGTGCACGATTAATTTATAGGTCCCTTAATTTTAAGATAAGGGAGTTATAAAAAAGCCCCAGTATAGTCACCTATATTGGGGCTTTTTCGTTTGTGGAGTTCGTTGCTATTTGCTTAAGAGCGATGGTTTTGGCTTCTCGCTTTTTACATCGCTCTCTCAAGCCTTAATCAGTTGTTTAGCGTAGTTAACCAATCGTCTTCTGCTACTTCTTCAATGTAGCTTTCTACGGTTTGTCCCACTTCTTCATCGTCTTGCTTGAAGTAAGCGATGTGGAACACTGCATCACCTTCATTCACCAAAGGTAGCGTTTGTTGGCCAATCACGATACCGCCTTTAGTCGTGATAACTTGGCTCTCTTGGTGACCTAATGGAGAACTGATGTAAGCAAGTGTTTGTCCTGCTTCAACTTGTTCACCCAGTCTTACCATGTTACGCAAGATACCGTCTGATTCTGCTCGAATCCAGCTGGTGGATTTGCTCAATACTGGCTCTGGCAGCTTCTTGCGGTTCGGGCGCAGCATGCCAATTTCTTTCATTACTTGGTGAATGCCAAGGTAGCCTGCACGAATCGCTAAGTGATCAAAGCGCAACGCCTCACCACCTTCGTATGTCAGTACTGGAATACCTAACTTTTCCGCTTCGCTTCGCAGTGAACCATCACGCAGAGGTGAGTCGATGATCACCGGTGTCGCGAACGCTTTTGCGATGCGCATGGTTTCTGGGTTCGAAAGGTTCGCACGAATTTGTGGCAAGTTCGTACGGTGAATCGCCCCCGTGTGTAGGTCCAGAATGAAATCACAGTGCTTAGCCACGTTCTCGAAGAAAGTGTAAGCGATACGCGATGTTAGCGATCCTTTCTCACTACCTGGGAAGCAACGGTTTAGATCGCGACGGTCTGGTAGGTAACGAGACTTATGGATGAAGCCGAACACGTTAACGATCGGCACGACAATCAATGTCCCTTTCAATTTCTTAGGATCGATCGCATTGGTGAGTTGGCGTGCAATCTCAACACCATTTAACTCATCACCGTGAATCGCAGCGTTTACCATCAGTGTTGGACCAGCTTGGCGACCGTGAATGATTTCAATCGGGATCGAAAGTGGAGAGTGCGTGTAAAGCTGAGCTGCTTGCAGTTCAATCTCCATTCGCTGTCCTGGCTGAACAGTAGAACCAAGTAATTCGAATGGTTGATTAGGTTTTAGTCTTGCCATTTAGGTTGTTCTCAACATGGTGATAATTCGTTAACACGGAATGTAGCAATCGTTGATTTTTAGTACGAATCAATCGCTTTACGGTAACGACAAAACTTTTTTGTGGAGGCGTATCGGGAACGGTATTCCATGGATGGCGGCCTGTTTGGAATGCACCTTTTATTTGTAAGGTTTCTGACAATTTATTGATTTAACTCTGATAATTGTGTTTTTGGCACTTGCTATTATCCATCGCCATTTTCTGGCGGCCAATTTCAAATATCGAGATGAAAATGAAAAAAACAATTTCAAAAGTTGTAGCACTTGCAGTGGTATCTGTTGCTTTATCTGGCTGTGTTGGTAGCAACGCAGTAACCGGTTACCTAATGAAGTTCAACCTTAAAGCCGTTGATAACCGTTACGCACGTGGCGGCTTAAACTTACTGTTGGCACCGGCTTACGGTCTGACGGTTGCAGCGGATTACCTAGTATTTAACTCTCTAGAATTCTGGACAGGTAGCAACCCACTAACGGGTGCACCGCATATCTTTGATACTAAGGTTGATACTTACATTGATATTAACCATCAGCTAGATCCGTCTCTAACGGAAGCGCCTGTAGGCCCAATCACTAATGTAAATATGATCGAAAAAGGTCAGATGCAGCAGATTGATGAAAACACTATCCAAATGGACATCACTTACCAATCTGGTGAGCGAGCGACACTAATCGGTGTTCGTGATGGCGAGATGGTGACGTACTTCATCGATGGTGAAGTGGTTGCACAAACTTCAATTGATGAGCTAGAGAGCTACGCAGCTTCACGCGCTTAATGTCTTAGTTGATCGCAAAGCTTAGATACAAAAACAGGTACTCATTGAGTACCTGTTTTATTTTGTGTCGATGAATAGTATTTATCGTGAAATCCTATCTATCGAAAACATAATGGTTCGAATTATGCTTTTTCTGGGATTGCTTCTAGCAGCGCAACCATTTGGTTCCAGAATAGCTCAACCGTATCAATCTTCACTTTCTCATCTGGAGAGTGAGGGAACTTGATAGTCGGGCCGAAAGAAACCATGTCCATGTTCGGGTAAGGTTCTTTGAATAGACCACACTCAAGACCAGCATGGATAACCATGATGTTTGGCTTGTGACCGTAGATACCTTCGTACATGTCGCGGAAGATGTGCATGATTTCTGAATCTGCGTCTGGCTTCCAACCTGGGTAAGCGCCAGAGAATTCGATGCTCGCACCAGCAAGCTCTGCTACAGAGTGAAGCATGCTCTCAACTTGGCTACGGCCAGAGTCGATCAAAGAGCGGATTAGGCAAAGTACTGTGATTGAGTTCTCTTCAGTTGTGATAACACCCACGTTTAGAGATGTCTCCACAACACCTTCAATCTCATCACTCATACGAATCACGCCGTTTGGCGCCGCGTTAAGTGCTGCGATGAAGCGAGCTTGGTCAGCAGCTGCAAGTGCGCCCATTTCAACTGAAGCTTCTTCGTTGAAAGTCACGATGCTGTCTTCTACTTTACCTAGCTCTGTAGAAAGTAGCTCTGTGTAGTAGTTGTATAGAGAAGCCAGTTTCTCTTGGTTTGCCGCTGGAACAGCAACGGTAACGAAACCTTCACGAGGGATTGCGTTACGTAGGCTGCCACCTTTGAATTCTACGATGCGTAGGTCTAGCTCTTTCGCGTGACCTGCTAGGAAGCGTGCAAGCAGTTTGTTCGCATTCGCACGGCCAGTGTGGATGTCACAACCTGAGTGACCACCTTTAAGACCTTTAAGCGTTAGCTTACGAGTCACGAAATCTGCTGGAATTGCAGTACGAGCAATGTCAAATGTCATTGCGCCGTCGATGCCGCCAGCACAACCCATGTAAACTTCGCCTTCTTGCTCTGAATCGGTGTTAAGAAGGATATCGCCTTCTAACCAACCCGCCTCAAGACCGAACGCACCAGTCATACCTGCTTCTTCGTCTACTGTTAGTAGAACTTCGATAGGGCCGTGCTTGATTTCGTTTGATGCAAGAACTGCTAAGCATGATGCCATACCCATGCCGTTATCTGCGCCAAGTGTAGTGCCTTTTGCAGTTACCCACTCGCCGTCGATGTACGGTTGGATTGGGTCTTTAGTGAAGTCGTGAACCGTATCTTCATTCTTTTGTGGAACCATATCGATGTGAGCTTGTAGCACAACACCTTTTTTGTTTTCCATACCTGGCGTCGCAGGCTTTTTGATGAATACGTTACCCGTTGGATCACGGCGTACATCTAGGCCTTGCTCTGTCGCCCAAGCAATAATGTATTGAGCAAGCTCTTCTTCATGCTTTGAAGGGTGTGGGATTGAGCAAATCTTATCGAAGAACTGCCAAAGAGGGGCAGGGGATAATTTACTGATCTCAGAATGGAATTCAGACACGGATGACTCCTTTTTTATTTGATAACCATATATTTAGGGTTTCTATGGGTTTAAACATAGAACAAAAACCTAAAATATAGGTCTGTTTTGATGCCGACAGCATACCACTAGACCGTTTTCACGAGTAGCGCTTCTAAACCTTAAATCCTTCAAATTTTGAACGCCATCCTGTTCATTTGATCTTGGTTAAGCGCCTTGATGCTTATAAAAGAAACAGGCAAACGTTTATTTAAACTCAATTCTGTAATTTAATTACAGGATCGAGTTTGCAAAATAACCTTAAATGGCTAAAAGTGTGACCTGAAGCAAAAAATACTTGTAATCTTTTTTCTTTGGGGTATATTTATAACCAACTTCTGAAGTGAAGAGTAAATGCTCAAAGGATGAGTCCGTTTATCGCCTCCAAGGAACCGAGAAATCAAATTCGTTTTTTATTGATTTATTAAGGTGATAGTTATGAAAGGTTTACCATCTGCAATGTTCTGGCTTAACAACTCTGTTTACACTAGCAACTTTGCATACCCTACAAGCTTCGGTTACTAATACCGTAAGCATGTAACTCGAACAGTTTTGTTCACCCCTATATATTGGAATTCTCTTACAACCCTCTTGGTTGACAGATTCTACCGCCACTCAGTTTTGAGTGGCGTTTTTTTTGCCTGCTACTTTATCCCCAGCTGTGATTCGTCATCTATCTACTACTATGCTCGGTTGTTTTTTAAACAGCAAAATATCAATTTGAGCCTTATTACCGATCCTGTTGAAAATCGGACAACTCTTGTGGGTTTGAATTGGCAAATTTAGCGCCAGATTCTTAATGAAAATAACTGATGGTTGAAAAAGTAATCAAATAAATACGACCGTTAAATTGTTTTTAGTCTATTGTTTTTAATGTGTATTTTTCTTTTTTAATGTGATTTTTAATCGCTTGGTTTCATACGTCATTCTGATAAATATTATTTAGAGCCTTAATTCTATCTGGAATTTGTTATTTGATAACTTTATAATCCACAGCCAATCGATTACGCAACCGTTTACTTTTTACCCTTATAGGATTCGATAATGTTCGAAAAGCTATTCAAACTCAGTGAAAACGGCACCAATGTGCGCACTGAAATCATCGCAGGTCTAACAACCTTCCTAACAATGGCTTACATCATTTTTGTAAACCCAATGATCCTAGCTGATGCTGGTATGGACCACGGCGCTGTATTTGTAGCAACCTGTTTAGCGGCTGCTATTGGCTGTTTCATCATGGGCTTTGTTGCTAACTACCCAATTGCTCAAGCTCCAGGTATGGGCCTGAATGCCTTCTTTACCTACGCGGTTGTGATGGGCATGGGTTACACGTGGCAAGTTGCTCTAGCGGCAGTATTTGTTTCGGGTGTGATCTTCATCTTCTTGAGCATCTTTAAGATCCGTGAGTGGATCATCAACTCGATTCCTATGTCTTTGCGTGTAGGTATCTCTGCGGGTATCGGTCTTTTCCTAGCATTTATCGCGCTTAGCAATGCTGGCATCGTGGTTTCTAACCCTGCAACTAAAGTATCACTTGGTGACATTACTGCTATTGCTCCTATCCTTGGTGCTCTTGGTTTCTTCCTTACTATTGCTCTTGTACATCGTGGTGTGAAAGGCGCAGTAATGATTGCAATTCTAGCTATTACAGCTCTTGGCATTATCATTGGTGACGTTCAGTACGGCGGCATCATGTCTACACCACCAAGCCTTGCTCCGACTTTCATGCAGCTTGATTTCTCTGCAGTATTTGAAATCGGTATGATCTCTGTTGTATTTGCTTTCCTATTCGTCGACTTATTCGATACAGCGGGCACGCTAGTCGGCGTTGCTACAAAAGCGAACCTAATTAAAGAAGATGGCAAACTACCTCGTCTGAACAAAGCACTGCTTGCTGACTCAACAGCAACGTCTATCGGTGCACTTCTAGGTACATCTAACACAACTTCATATGTAGAGAGTGTTTCAGGTGTTGCTGAAGGTGGTCGTACTGGTCTAACGGCTGTGGTCGTGGGCGTACTTTTCCTTCTTGCTCTTTTCTTCTCACCACTTGCAGGTATGATTCCGGCGTACGCAACATCAGGCGCACTTTTCTATGTAGCAATTCTGATGATGTCAGGCCTAGTTGGCATTGATTGGCGTGATCTTACGGAAGCAGCACCAGTCGTGGTAACATGTCTGCTTATGCCGCTGACGTACTCTATTGCTGAGGGTATCTCACTAGGTTTCATCGCTTACGCTGCAATTAAGCTGCTAAGTGGTAAAGGTCGCGACGTTTCACCTGCTGTGTGGATCATGTCGGTAATCTTTATTCTTAAATACATTTTCGCTTAATCGTCTAGATTTCTGCTTAAACGCTGAAGAGGCTATGTTTGGCATAGCCTCTAATAACATGAAAAATTATTAGGTTTTATACTATGAGCAACAAATTCGTTATCACTTGGGACAACATGCAGACTTACTGCCGTCAACTAGCAGAAAAGCAAATGCCAGCAGAGCAGTGGAAAGGTATCTGGGCTGTAAGCCGTGGTGGTTTGGTTCCTGGTGCAATCTTGGCTCGTGAACTGGGTATTCGTCACGTAGATACGATTTGTATTTCTAGCTACGACCACGATCACCAACGTGATATGACTGTCGTTAAAGCACCTGAAGGTGACGGCGAAGGTTTCCTAATCGTGGAAGATCTTGTTGATAGTGGTGACACTGCACGTAAGCTTCGCGAAATGTACCCTAAAGCTAAACTGATCGCTGTATGTGCTAAGCCTTCTGGCGCACACTTACTAGACGAGTACATTGTTGATATCGCTCAAGACACATGGATTGAGCAACCTTGGGATACTAGCCTAAGCTATATTGAGCCAGTAAATCGCAAGTCAAAATAAGCGTAAACTTAGTTTTTTGAGAAATGACCCTTTATAGGGTCATTTTTTTTTATATTATTAGTGAAAATCATTTCTTATTAAGTATCCCAATGTCTGAACCAGAAGAAACGAGCTCGAACCTTTCGGAGACCTTGTTTGTAAAACACAAGCAGGCCAAAGAGACCTCAATGTTGACACAATACATGCCAAGCTCTGAAACGTTATTGGATGAGAAGCGTGAACAGCAAAACTCATCATGGTACCGAAACCTAAGACGTCTTCAGTGGGTATGGCAAGGCGTGAATCCTATTGAGCAAGAAGCCGTACTGGCTCGAATCGCGTCGTCAGACAACTCTCGTACTACCGATGAGTGGCTAGACACCGTGATGGGATACCGTAGTGGTAACTGGGCCTATGAGTGGACCAAGTTGGGTATGTTGCATCAGAACCGCTCCAATGAAAAAAGCGGTGAAGAGGTGGCTGAAGAGCTGTTCTCGGCCTCTTTATGTTTCAGTATTGCAGGTTACCCGCATCTAAAAAATGACAACTTGGCAGCTCAGGCCCAAGTGTTAGCAAACGCAGCCTATTCTGAAGCGATTAAGCACACTAAGCTGATTGTTAAGCAGATTGAGGTGCCTTACCAGAACAAGAAAATCAAAGCCAACCTGCACCTGGCGAAAACCGACAAGCCTCAACCTGTTGTGATCGTTAGTGCTGGTTTAGATAGCTTGCAAACGGACATGTGGCGCTTGTTTAGGGATTATCTGGCGCCAAAGAACATTGCGATGCTTACTGTCGACATGCCATCGATAGGGCACAGCTCTCATTGGCCATTGACTGAAGACTCTTCGTGCTTGCATCAAGCGGTATTGAATGAGCTGCCAAATATTCCATGGGTTGATCACCATAAAGTGGGCTTGTTTGGTTTCCGTTTTGGCGGCAATGCGATGGTGAGGCTGTCGTTTATCGAGCAACAGAAGATCAAAGCGTGTATCTCTCTTGGTGCGCCAATCCACGATATCTTTGTGCATGCCGATAAACTGAAGCAAATGCCAAAGATGCATCTAGACGTACTGGCTTCTCGTCTAGGTAAAGGCGCTGTTGATATTAATAGTCTTTCTGGTCAGCTGATGGCGTGGTCTTTGAAGGTGCAAGGCCTGTTGTCGAACAGTAAAACCAGCGTTCCGATCTTAGCGTTAGCCTTAGAAGGCGATCCTGTGTCACCGCCAATGGATAATCAACTGGTTGCTATTTACAGTGATTACGGCAAGGCAAAGAAAATCAAATCTAAATCAATTACACAAGGTTATGAGCAATCCCTCGAATTAGCGATAAAGTGGCTTGAGGATGAATTATTTAGATGACATTTCTCCTAAATTAGTTAAGCATGAAAAGTGTACAGATTAAGTACCTGATACTCAGAGAAAATTTATAAATCCAACTGCGTGGTTTCAACGTATTGCAGTCTGAGTAAAGTCATTCTTAACATTGAAAACGGAGATTCAATATGTCAGAAGTGACACAAGAACCAACACATTATCGCTTGTTAAACGTTTTAAAGGCTATCGGTCCTTATTTGAGAGAGCCGCAATCAGAAGAGGGCCACTATATTTTTGATTGCTTATCAGTGTGTGTTAACGATAAAAAATCACCAGAAGAGCGTGAGTTCTGGGGCTGGTGGATGGAGTTGGACAAGTCGGAAGAGGGGTATTCGGCGAAGTACAACATTGGTAAATACAACATTGAAGGCCAGTGGGATTCACTACCTCTGCCTAAAAAGGCGGTTGCTGAGGTCACTAGAACTCAAGAAGCCTTCCACCAAAAACTGGTTGATGAACTTCAAAGTAAGTTTGAAATCAGCATCCAATTAGACGAAGAGTCTGTCGAATTCGTCTGATTTTAAAGGTTACTCTTCTATATAAAGTAAAAAGGTGCGATTTCGCACCTTTTCTGCTTGTGAATTCCCCTGTTGATTGCTAAAACATCACCTCTTATTTGTTTTATCCATAAAAGACTTCATGACAACAAATCATCAAAGCGGGACAACAGCGCAGCGTAAAACTGTCGTTGTTAAACTGGGTACCAGTGTCTTAACTGGTGGAACATTGGCATTAGACCGTGCTCATATGGTTGAGCTGGTTCGTCAATGTGCTGAATTAAAAAAACAAGGCCACTCTGTGGTTATGGTTTCGTCTGGCGCAATTGCAGCAGGACGTGAGCACCTTGGTTACCCCGCACTTCCCAACTCAATGGCGAGCAAACAGTTGCTTGCTGCAGTTGGGCAAAGTCAGTTGATTCAAGTTTGGGAGTCTTTATTCGCTATCTATGGCCTTAAGATTGGCCAGATGCTACTGACTCGAGCTGATCTTGATGACCGTGAGCGCTTTCTGAATGCTCGTGACACGATCAACGCACTCGTTGAGCACGATATTATTCCTGTCGTGAATGAAAACGACGCGGTCGCGACCAACGAAATCAAAGTGGGCGACAACGATAACTTGTCGGCACTGGTTGGTATTTTATGTGGCGCTGATAAGCTTTTGCTACTGACAGACCAAAAAGGTCTATTTACTGCAGACCCTCGCAAAGACCCAAATGCAGAGCTCATCAAAGAAGTAAAAACCATTGATGACACGCTGCGTAAGATTGCAGGCGGTAGTGGCACGACTTTAGGTACTGGTGGTATGGCGACAAAACTGCAGGCGGCGGACATCGCTCGTCGTGCTGGTATTGAAGTTATCATTGCAGCAGGCAGTGCTGAAAATGTGGTATTCGACTCTTTGAGTGATAACCCTCAAGGCACACGCTTCTTGCCGTTAGCTGAGGCGCTTGAAAACCGTAAGCGTTGGATTTTAGCTGGCCCAGCTTCTGCTGGTGACATCGTGGTTGACGATGGTGCGGTGAATGCCGTTAACACCAAAGGCAGTAGCTTGTTGGCAAAAGGGGTGGTTCGAGTTAAGGGCGAGTTCTCTCGTGGTGAAGTTACCCAAGTCACAGACAGCAAAGGCAAAGTAGTTGCGCGTGGTATTGCTAGCTACTCAAGCCAAGACCTAGCAAAAATAGCAGGCAAGCACAGTAAAGATATTGGCGACATCCTTGGTTACGATTACGGGTCAGAAGTCATTCACCGTGACGACCTTGTAGTCATCCAAGAATAGTTCGAGATGACGAGGCGATGAACGGCGCATCTGGCTTTTGCACTAGATGTAGGTAGTACGCATCGCTTCTTTCATCCAAAGACAGACAGAATTTAGGGAGAGTTAAACGTGGATTTAACTAACATGGGTATTGCAGCAAAAGAAGCTGCTTTTCACCTGGCGACCGCATCAACGGCGCAAAAGAACAAGGCATTGGCGATCATTGCCGATGAGTTAGAAGCAAACGCCGCCGCTATCTTAGAAGCGAACGCTAAAGATATCGAACTGGGCCGCGAAGCGGGTCTAACGGACGCACTGCTTGACCGTCTACTTCTGAATGAAGAACGCTTAACTGGCATCGCTAACGACGTTCGTAACGTGATTAGCCTGAACGATCCTGTGGGCAGCGAAATCGACAGCAAGGTACTGGAAAACGGTATGTCACTGTCTCGTCGTCGTGTACCTCTTGGTGTGGTTGGTGTCATCTATGAAGCACGCCCGAACGTAACGATTGATATTGCGGCACTGTGTCTGAAAACGGGTAACGCAAGCATCTTGCGTGGTGGTAAAGAGACCTTCTTCTCGAATATGGAACTGGTAAAAGTTATCCAGTCTGCACTAGAGAAAGCGGAGCTTCCTGCTGCATCTGTTCAGTACATTGAAAAGCCAGATCGTGAGCTTGTTTCTCAACTGCTTAAGCTAGATGACTACGTAGATATGATTATCCCTCGTGGTGGCGCTGGTCTACACAAGATGTGTAAAGAGAACAGCACTATTCCGGTGATCATCGGTGGTTTTGGTATCAGCCATATTTTCGTTGATGAAAGCGCAGATCTTGAGAAGTCTGTCGACGTGGTTGAAAACTCGAAAGTACAACGCCCATCAGCATGTAACTCACTAGATACTTTGCTTGTTCATGAAGCGGTAGCTGAGGAGTTCCTTGGCAAGCTTAAAACACGTCTAGCGGATAAAGTGACATTAGTAGCAGACTCAAGTGCGAAGGCACTTCTTGCTGATTTTGCTGACGTGCGTGATGCAGGTGAAGATGACTTTGACACCGAATGGCTAAGCTACACACTTGGCGTAAAAGTGGTTGCAGATGTTGCAGAAGCGATTGACCACATGCGCGTACATAACGCGAGCCACTCGGATGCGATTATGACCAATAGCTTAGAGAGCTCTGAGCGTTTCATTAACTCGGTAGGTTCTGCTGCAGTGTACGTGAATGCATCAACTCGCTTTACTGATGGTGCACAGTTTGGTTTAGGCGCTGAAGTAGCAGTCTCTACTCAGAAACTGCACGCTCGTGGTCCTATGGGCTTGGAAGAGCTGACCAGCTACAAATGGGTAGGCAAAGCGAATTATCTCGTTCGTGGTTAATGTTTCTCGTTAACTTTACTCTGCAGCTCATTTTAAAATTGCTATCGCGTAGCAATAATCAATGAATCAGCACACAAAAGGGCCTTAATTGGCCCTTTTTCTTTCCTAACGTTTGGCAATTCCGTTACACTGATATTCAATTATTTGGAGGTGATATGCATTGTCCTTTTTGTTCAGAGAACGACACTAAAGTAATCGATTCAAGACTGGTTGCTGATGGCCATCAGGTTCGTCGTCGCCGTCAATGCCTTGCATGTAGCGAGCGTTTCACTACGTTCGAATCGGCAGAACTTGTGATGCCGAAAGTCATTAAGTCGAATGGTAACCGCGAACCGTTTAACGAAGATAAAATGGTAGGTGGTGTGCAACGTGCTCTGGAAAAACGCCCTGTGAGTGCTGATGCGATCGAACTTGCTATCAGTAATATTAAGTCACAACTCCGTGCAACAGGTGAGCGTGAAGTTCCAAGCGAAATGATTGGTAACTTAGTCATGAGCCAATTAAAAGAATTAGACAAAGTCGCGTACATCCGTTTTGCTTCTGTTTACCGCAGCTTTGAAGACATTCGAGAGTTTGGCGAAGAAATCGCTAAATTAGAGGATTAATTCCTCAGTCATGTCTAACTTCTCTCCCCTAGATTTTCAAATGATGTCGCGTGCTATCTATTTAGCGAAACGCGGCATTTACACTACTGCGCCAAACCCAAATGTCGGTTGTGTGATTGTACAAACCGATGGACAAATTGTTGGTGAAGGCTTTCACGTCAAAGCGGGTGAACCTCACGCTGAAGTGCATGCCATGCGAATGGCGGGTGATAAGGCAAAAGGTGCGACAGCTTATGTCACACTAGAGCCTTGTTCTCATTACGGCCGCACACCACCGTGTGCAGAGGGCTTGATTAAGGCTCAAGTGGCTAAAGTCATTTGCGCGATGCAGGATCCAAACCCGAAAGTCGCTGGTCGTGGCATCAAAATGCTGCGTGATGCGGGCATTGAGGTTGAAATCGGTTTACTGGAGCAAGATGCTTTAGACTTGAACCCTGCATTTATTAAACGCATGCAAACAGGCATGCCTTTTGTTCAGCTTAAGATGGCAGCCAGCCTCGATGGGCAAACGGCACTAGCAAATGGCCAGAGCCAGTGGATCACATCACCGGCAGCGCGTCGTGATGTTCAAAATTATCGAGCAAAGGCGGGCGCAGTATTATCAACCAGCCAAACGGTGATTGATGATAACGCTTCACTGAATGTTCGCTGGGCTGAATTACCAAGTAGCGCACAAGCTCATTACGCTGAAGCTGACGTGCGTCAGCCTGTTCGTGTGATTCTTGATCGTCACAACCAACTGCGCCCTGAGCTCAAGTTATACCAATCGCCAACACCCGTATTAAGAGTCGCAGAGGCGTCTGCTGATATTGAGGTCGGTACTACTGATGCAGGTCAGCTCGATTTACATGATCTGATGCGCCAATTACCTGCCAATCATATCGACCATATTTGGGTCGAAGCGGGGGCAACATTGGCAAAAAGCTTGGTTGAAGCACAGTTGGTGGATGAGCTAATCCTTTATTTAGCTCCTAAACTTATGGGCAGTGACGGAAGAGGTTTGATGGGCGCGTTAGGGCTCACTTCGATGTCTGATGTTATTGACCTAGAAATTAAAGATGTTCGACAAGTTGGTGTGGATATTCGCATCGTAGCGAAACCCGTATTACTAAACCGACAGTAACGAAACGATAGTGGAAATAAATCCGCGCCCTAGATAGATGTCGTTGACAACAAAAAGAGTTTTAAAATGTTTACAGGAATTGTAGAAGCCGTAGGTACATTGAGTGCAATTACTCCCCGCGGAGAAGACATTACCGTAACGGTTAACGTAGGTAAGCTTGATATGGCCGACGTTCAGTTAGGCGACAGTATTGCTACCAACGGTGTGTGTTTGACGGTCGTCGAATTTAACGACCACAGCTACAGTGCAGACTTGTCACTTGAGACCCTGAATAAAACGGGTTTTGTTGATTACCAAGCGGGTGACAAAGTGAACCTAGAGAAAGCGATGCTACCGACGACACGTTTCGGTGGTCATATCGTATCGGGTCACGTAGATGGTGTAGGCGAGATCGTTGAGCGCAACCAAGTAGGTCGTGCGATTGAGTTCTGGGTCGAAATGCCCGCTGAAATCTCAAAGTACGTTGCTCAAAAAGGCTCGATTACCGTCGATGGCATTAGTCTTACTGTGAACGATTTACGTAAGAATGCATTTAAGCTGACGATTGTTCCTCATACTTCTTCAGAAACCACCATCGATCAATTCCATGTTGGTCGTAAAGTGAATCTAGAAGTGGATGTGTTAGCGCGCTACATGGAGCGCCTACTGCAAGGTCAGAAACAAGAGTCTGAACCTGAATCTCGATTGACGATGGAATTCTTACAACAGAATGGTTTTGCCTAATCGTTAATATGAAGTGCGCTGAGCGTCACTTTGTAGAGCGAAGCAATATCATCAGGTTTAAATAGTGTCGGTTCTAGGAAGCAGAACCATTTCAAAGGATATAGAACAATGCCAATTAGTACTCCTCAAGAAATTATTGAAGACATTCGCCTAGGAAAAATGGTTATCCTGATGGATGATGAAGATCGCGAAAATGAAGGCGATCTGATCATGGCAGCAGAACATGTGACGCCAGAAGCGATTAACTTCATGGCGATGTACGGCCGTGGTTTAATCTGCCTAACCTTGACTAAAGAGCGTTCAAGCCGCATGGGTCTTGCGCCTATGGTTCAAGACAACAACGCACAGTACACCACTAACTTTACCGTTTCGATTGAAGCTGCAGAGGGTGTAACTACAGGTATTTCTGCGTCTGACCGCGCTGTGACGGTTCAAGCTGCCGTTGCGAAAGATGCAAAAGCGGCTGACCTTGTTCAACCTGGTCACATCTTCCCGCTAACAGCACAAGAGGGTGGTGTTCTAACTCGTGCCGGTCACACTGAAGCGGGTTGTGATTTAGCACGTTTAGCGGGTTGTGAGCCTGCATCGGTTATCGTTGAGATCCTAAATGATGACGGCACCATGGCTCGTCGCCCTGACCTTGAAGTGTTCGCTGAAAAACACGACATCAAGCTAGGCACGATTGCTGACTTGATTGAATACCGTAACAACACAGAAACAACGATTGAACGTGTAGCTCAGTGTCACCTACCGACTGAGTTTGGTGACTTTGAGCTCGTGACTTACCGTGACACTATCGACAATCAAATCCACTACGCAATGCAAAAAGGTGACCTAACGGGTGAAGCGCCACTGGTTCGTGTTCACTTGCATGATACCTTCACCGATCTACTTCATTCTGATCGTGGTACTGAGCGCAGCTGGTCTCTAGATAAGGCGATGAAGCGCATTGGCGACGAAGGTGGTGTGTTGGTTATTCTAGGCAACGAAGAGTCGTCTGATTCTTTGATTCACAAAGTGAAGACATTCGAAGCTCAAGATAAGAACGAGCAACCAACCATGGCTAAGAAGCAAGGCACTTCTCGTCGCGTTGGTGTCGGCTCTCAAATTCTACAAGACCTAGGTGTTCATGATATGCGTCTATTGTCTTCAAGCACCAAGCGTTACCACGCTCTTGGTGGTTTTGGTCTTAACGTTGTTGAATACGTTTGTGAGTAACTACTTACATACTGGTTTATAGCAACATAAATTTATGATGATTTGAGTGGCTCTTTTGGTTCGAAATAGGACCAAAAGAGCCAAGTCGCTGAGCCTGACTTTTGTCGTGTCAAACGTTGGCGCTTAGCGACTTGCTGTTCCCAAATGGTTGGGAGCGAGGCTTGGTTATCATCTTTACATCTCCGGTGTCTGTTCTTCTAAATTAGCATTAGATATTGCTCACAGTTTTATGCTAGAATCCGGCGATTCTCACTTGATGAAAATAGTTAAAGGAAGGCTTATGAAAGTGATCGAGGGTGGCTTCCCAGCGCCAAATGCAAAAATTGCTATCGTTATTGCTCGTTTCAACAGTTTTATTAACGAAAGTTTACTTTCTGGTGCAATCGATACTTTAAAACGTCACGGACAAGTAAGCGAAGACAACATCACTGTTGTTCGTTGTCCTGGTGCAGTAGAACTTCCACTTGTAGCGCAGCGCGTTGCAAAAACGGGTAAGTTCGACGCGATTGTATCTCTTGGTACAGTAATTCGTGGCGGTACGCCTCATTTTGACTATGTTTGTAGTGAATGTAATAAAGGTTTGGCGCAAGTGTCTCTGGAATACTCTCTTCCAGTAGCATTTGGCGTACTAACTGTTGATACGATCGATCAAGCTATTGAACGCGCAGGAACCAAGGCTGGTAATAAAGGTGCAGAAGCTGCACTAAGCGCACTTGAGATGATCAACGTTCTTTCTGAAATCGATTCCTAATGGGGGCCAGTGTGAAACCAGCCGCACGTCGTAACGCACGTCAATTTGCTCTACAAGCAATTTATTCTTGGCAAATTACTAAAGAAAATATTGCTACCGTTGAAGAACAGTTCTTATCTGGTGGTAAGTATGATGAAGAAGAAAATCATGCTGCAGAACCTGCACTTGCTATGCCAGAAACAGACGTTGCATACTTCCGCGACCTACTAACTGGTGTTGCTCTTAGCCACATGGAACTTGATAGCAAGCTTCGTCCATTCGTATCTCGCCCGATGCAAGATCTGGACTTAATGGAACTTGCTCTTCTACGTTTAGCTATGTACGAGATGACTCGTCGCGAAGATGTACCATACAAAGTGGTTATCAACGAAGCTATCGAGCTAGCGAAAGTATTCGCAGCAGAAGACAGCCATAAGTTTGTGAATGGTGTGCTTGATAAAGCAGCGCCACACGTACGTAAGAAGTAATCTCTACGTATATTGAATTTAAAGGTCAGCTTTCATGCTGGCCTTTTTTGTAAGTAAATTCCAAAGATAGGGCATGTGATGTCTGGTGAATTCAACCTAATCGATAAATATTTAGTCAACCGACAGCCTCAACGTAAAGACGTACACCTCGCCGCTGGTGATGATTGTGCTTTGGTTAAAGCTCCAAGTAATATTGAGATCGCGATCAGCACAGATACCTTAGTCGCGGGCACTCATTTTCTAGCAGAAGCAAACCCGGCTTGGGTCGCGCACAAAGCGTTAGCTTCAAATATCAGTGATCTGGCTGCTATGGGCGCAACGCCGGCGTGGGTCTCTTTTGCCTTAACCATGCCTGAAGTGGATGAAGCTTGGTTGGCGCCGTTCTGTGACTCTTTCTTCAAACTGGCAGATTACTTTGGTATTCAGTTAATTGGTGGTGATACTACGAAAGGACCACTGAGCCTGACACTGACAGTACAAGGCTTTGTACCAGAAGGGAAAGCCCTGCGTAGAGACGGTGCCAAGGTTGGAGACTGGATTTATGTGACAGGCAATCTGGGCGACAGCAAGGCAGGCCTCGAGGTTCTATTAGATCCAACAACAAATCAAGCTAAGCCGTATGCGAAAGAGCTTGAAGAGAGACACTACATCAGCTCTCCACGAGTGTTAGCTGGCCAAGCGCTTGTCAATCTTGCTTCATCGGCTATTGATATCTCAGATGGTGTCATCTCGGATTTGAAACACATCCTTAAGCGCTCTGAGGTTGGTGCAAGCATCGACGTGAGTACCTTACCTATCTCCCCAGAACTGCGTCAGTTTGCCCCAGATATCGCTACAGCGCAGCAGTATGCGCTGACCAGTGGTGAAGAGTATGAGCTTTGCTTTACCGTGCCAGAAGAAAATAAAGGTTCATTGGAAAGTGCTTTGTCACACACTGGAACAAAAGTCACCTGTATTGGTCAAATAAGACCTGTAGAATACTTTGAACTACACAATAATGGTGAACCGTTAAGTTGGAGCTTAACTGGTTACGATCACTTTAAGGTTAATTGATGACAAACCCACTATCTGCAATCTCTCTTAAGAACCCTTGGCATTTACTAGCAACGGGTTTTGGCAGTGGCTTATCGCCTATTATTCCTGGAACCATGGGGACACTTGCATCGATTCCTCTTTATCTATTATTGGTTCAGTTGCCTTTCCCTGCTTATGTCGCGGTGGTCGTGGTAAGTTGCATTATTGGTATCAAAATTTGCCAAGTGACGTCTGATGATATGGGTGTTCACGATCATGGCTCTATCGTATGGGATGAGTTTGCGGGCTTTTGGATCACCATGAGCTTAGTACCAATGTTGAGCATTCCTGCCGATGATTGGAAATGGCTACTGACAGGCTTTGTTCTATTCCGCTTCTTTGACATGGTAAAACCGTGGCCGATTGGTTGGTTAGATGCTCGAGTTCATGGCGGTTTAGGCATCATGATTGATGATATTGTGGCAGGTATTATGGCGGCGATTTCGCTGTATGCTGTGGCCCGTTTCGCAGGTTGGTTAGTTTAAATAAAGATAAAACAAGGAATTACAATGTCTAAGAAGGTTTACTGCATCGCTCAATTTCAGCCGAAAGAAGGCAAACTGAACGAGCTGTTTGAGGTATTAAAAGCACTAGAGCCAAACACTCTGCGTGAAGATGGCTGTATTCAATACACAGTAACTCGTCATATCCAGAGCCCGTTTGCGGAAGGTCAGAGCTTCCCGATCGCTTTCAACGAAATCTGGGCGGATAACGAAGCGTTTGAAGCGCACTGTCAACGTCTTGAAATTCAACAGTTCTTCCAAGAGCAGTGTGTTGATGAAACAGGTTTAGTTGAGAACTTTAATGTTGCTATCTACTCTGACGAACCAGAGAACTACGACGCGCCTATTCTTAAGCCGTGCTGCTAATTTGCTGTAACAACTGACTTAAACAGTGGCTAGCTAATGAGTTAGCGAATACTAAAAAGGTTGACCCTAGGGCCAACCTTTTTGTTTTGTTGCTTATGCAGTTCGCTACTGAAAACTATTTAGCAAGGTAGTCAGAGATAGACTTCTCAATACCTTTCGCGTCTAAGCCTAGCTCTTCATGCAGCTCACCTTGAGTGCCTTGAGCAATGAACTTGTCTGGTAGACCAAGATTCAGTACAGGCATTAGCAGTTTCTCTTGCATCAAGAACTCAATTACACCTGCACCAGCACCGCCGGCAATCGCATTTTCTTCGATTGTCACCAGTACATCGTGGTCAGCGACAAGTTGTTTGATTAAAGCTTCATCTAGAGGCTTAACAAAGCGCATGTCAGCAACGGTGGCATCCATTGGATCAGCAGCTTGAAGTGCATTTTCTAGGAAAGTACCAAAGCTTAGGATAGCAACCTTAGCACCATCTTTTGCTTTTGAGCTTTCACGAACGATGCGGCCTTTACCAATCTCAAGTGCAGTAAACTCACTTTGGATTTCTGTGCCCATGCCATTACCACGAGGATAACGAACTGCACTTGGTCCATTGTGCTGGTGGCCAGTGTACAGCATTTGACGACATTCGTTTTCGTCGCTTGGTGCCATGATCACCATGTTTGGAATGCAGCGCATGAAGCTTAAGTCGAACGCACCTTGGTGTGTCTGACCATCGGCACCTACAAGACCTGCGCGGTCAATCGCGAACATAACCGGTAGATCCATGATAGCCACATCGTGGATCAGTTGATCGTAGCCACGTTGTAGGAAAGTCGAGTAGATAGCCACAATCGGCTTATCACCCGCAATCGCCATACCCGTTGCTAGCGTCACGGCGTGCTGCTCAGCAATCGCTACGTCGAAGTATTGATCTGGGTATTCTTTAGAGAAACGCACCATGCCAGAACCTTCACGCATGGCTGGTGTGATCGCCATCAGCTTAGGATCTTGCGCTGCCATATCACATAGGAAATCGCCAAAAATCTTAGAGAACGTTGGCTTAGAGCTAGTGCTCTTAGGCAAGCTTGAGTGTGCAGGATCGAACTTAGGTACGCCGTGGTAACCAATTGGATCTTTCTCTGCTGGCTCGTAGCCTTTGCCTTTCTTGGTCATGATATGCAGGAACTGAGGACCTTTTAGATCTCTCATGTTCTTAAGCGTTTTAATCAGCTCGTTTACATCGTGGCCGTCTACTGGGCCGATGTAATTAAAGCCGAGCTCTTCAAACATGGTGCCTGGAACAACCATGCCTTTTAAGTGTTCTTCTGTACGACGAACTAGCTCTTTAATCGGCGGAACGCCAGATAGCACTTTCTTGCCGCCCTCACGAATAGACGTGTAAAGACTGCCAGAAAGAACTTGAGCTAGGTGGTTGTTAAGCGCACCTACGTTTTCAGAAATCGACATCTCGTTATCGTTTAGGATAACCAGCATGTCATTGTGAACATCACCCGCGTGGTTCATGGCTTCAAATGCCATACCAGCAGTAATCGCACCATCACCAATCACGCTCACAACTTTACGGTTTTTACCTTCTTTCTTAGCACTGATCGCCATGCCGAGTGCAGCACTGATCGATGTTGATGAGTGACCAACAGAAAGGGTGTCGTACTCGCTCTCTTCACGCCATGGGAATGGGTGCAGTCCGTCTTTTTGACGGATAGTCGACAAGCGGTCACGGCGACCGGTAAGAATTTTGTGCGGGTATGCTTGGTGGCCAACATCCCAAACCAATTGGTCAAAAGGCGTGTTGTACACATAGTGTAGAGCTACAGTGAGCTCTACCGTACCTAAGCCTGACGCTAAGTGACCACTTGATTGGCTCACTGAGTTAAGAAGATAGGTGCGTAATTCATCACAAAGCTGTGTCAGCGTCTCTTTTGGGAGAAGACGCAAATCCTCTGGCTTATCAGCCAAAGCAAGAGTTGGGTACTTTGATATATCAAGAGTCATAGGTAATGCGCGCTTATTGTCTTAGTTCTTGCGCTCGATGACGTATCGGGCGAACTCTTCGAGTAACTGGGTATTGTATGGGATCGCGGCCAAAGCTTGAAGCGCTTCCTGCAGCAGAGATTGCGCTTTTTCTTGAGCGCCCTCTAAACCTAGCAAAGAAGGGTAGGTGCTTTTGTTCAAATCTTGGTCAGAGCCCTGCGGTTTACCCAAAGTTTCGGTGTCGCCAATGATATCCAAGATATCGTCTTGAACTTGGAAGGCTAATCCGATGGCGTCTGCGAATTTATCTAATTGAGGCAGCACCTCGAACGCTTTTTCACCTGCAGCTAGCGCACCTAAACGGATTGCACTCTTCATAAGAGCACCGGTTTTATTGCGGTGAACTTCTTCCAGCTCTTCCAGCGTCACTGCGCGGTTTTCAGCTTCGATATCGAGTGCCTGACCGATACACATACCTTGAGCTCCAGAGGCTTCAGCTAGGCGTTGAATCATTCGAACGCGGTTGCTTTCACCATCAGCACTTAATGTGCCTTCTGCAAGTATAGTAAATGCGAGAGTTTGTAGTGCATCGCCCGTTAAAATAGCCGTCGCTTCATCGAATTTGATGTGACAAGTCTGGTGGCCACGACGCAGTTCGTCGTCGTCCATTGCTGGAAGGTCATCATGAATCAGAGAGTAGGCATGAATACATTCGACTGCAGAAGCTGGAGTATCGAGTTCTTCTGCGGTGCAACCGAGCATTTCCCCTGTAATATAGACAAGAAATGGACGCGCGCGTTTGCCGCCTAAAAGTAACCCATAACGCATTGCGTTGATCAGGTTCTGATTTTGGTGTGGCAGGCGGTCAAGCCAAAGGTTCAGTTGCTCGTTATTACGTGCTTGATAAGACAATAAAGTCTCGATCATAGGGGATCTCATACAATTCGTTATTCTGGTTGTGGGTTAAAGTCACTCAGTTCTGCATTTTCGTCATTTTGCAGTAGGATGCTAACACGTTGTTCTGCATCGTTTAGTTTACTTTGACCGGCACGAGCGAGGGAGATGCCTCGTTCGAATTTTTTCAGCGCATCATCTAAAGCTAGATCACCGTTTTCTAGTTGATCAACCAAGCCATCGAGCTCTTCGATTGCCGCTTCAAAGCTCATATTTTCAGGTTTCTTAGTAGCCATAATAAATCTGCGTTTGGAAAGATGAACGAACGTTACCCTAGGGCGTTCAGATGGTCAAATGTAACCAATAAATTTTGCTAGAAAGTTCGTTTTTAAGAGGCTTGAAGCCACTTTCCTTGAATAACCTTACCTTTCTCGAGTTTATGGCTGTTCGAGAACGGGGAAGCGGGTAATAGTTGTGATACAAAAAGCAAAAGTGTGATACTTAGGCCAAGAATTTACTAAAAGATCTTATAGTCTTGCCGATAAAAGAATTATCGTCGACATAGAGCTACAAAAAAGCATGAGGAGTGCTCAGTGGATTTAGCAACCCTAATAGGTTTGATTGGTGGATTTGCCTTTGTAATCATGGCAATGATCCTAGGTGGAAGCCTCGGGATGTTCTATGACACGACATCCATTTTGATCGTGATTGGTGGTTCAACATTTGTTGTTCTAATGAAGTTCACCATGGGACAGTTCTTTGGTGCGGCTAAAATTGCCGGCAAAGCATTTATGTTTAAAGCCGATGAGCCTGAAGATCTTATCGCTAAGATTGTTGAAATGGCGGACGCAGCACGTAAAGGTGGTTTCTTAGCTCTGGAAGAGATGGAAATCAGCAACAGCTTTATGCAAAAGGGCATCGACCTGTTGGTTGATGGCCATGATGGTGATGTAGTGCGAGCTGCATTGCAAAAAGACATTGCGCTAACGACAGAACGTCACGAGCAGGGCGCGAAGGTGTTCTCTGCCTTTGGTGATGTTTCTCCTGCGATGGGTATGATCGGTACCTTGGTTGGTTTGGTTGCCATGCTTTCGAACATGGATGACCCTAAAGCGATCGGCCCTGCGATGGCGGTTGCACTTTTAACCACGCTGTATGGCGCAATTCTATCGAACATGGTGTTTTTCCCGATCGCAGACAAACTAGCACTGCGTCGTGACCAAGAGACACTGAACCGTCGTTTGGTGATGGATGGTGTGTTAGCAATTCAAGATGGCCAAAACCCACGAGTTATTGATGGTTACCTGAAGAGCTACCTAAATGAAGGTAAGCGTACAATTGATGGTGAACCTGCGTAAGAGGAGTTGAAGATGGATGAAGAGAATCCATGTAAATGTCCTCCTCCGGGGTTACCTCAATGGATGGGAACATTTGCTGACTTGATGTCACTGTTGATGTGTTTCTTCGTACTTCTACTCTCATTCTCTGAGATGGATGTACTGAAGTTTAAGCAGATCGCTGGCTCGATGAAGTTCGCATTTGGTGTACAGAACCGTTTAGAAGTAAAAGATATCCCGAAAGGGACCAGCATCATTGCACAAGAGTTTCGCCCTGGTCGTCCAGAGCCTACGCCGATTGATGTGATCATGCAGCAAACGATAGATATTACTCAGCAGACGCTGGAATTTCACGAAGGTGAATCCGAGCGCGCTGGCGGTACCATGCGTGACCAAGGCAAGATGACCGGAGGTAAGTCGCCAGAGGTATCGACTCACGACAACCAAAACTCTGAGTCAGACCAACAGCAACAGCAAGCCGAAGCTCAATCACAAGAGATGGAAACCTTGATGGAAAGCATCAAGAAGGCGTTGGAACGAGAAATCGATCAAGGCGCGATTGAAGTAGAAAACCTTGGTCAACAGATTGTGATTAGAATTCGTGAGAAGGGTGCATTCCCATCGGGTTCTGCTTTCCTACAGCCTAAGTTCCGACCTTTGGTGAGACAGGTGGCTGAATTAGTGAAAGATGTTCCGGGCATTGTTCGAATCTCAGGTCACACTGATAATCAACGTCTTGATTCAGAGTTGTATCGTTCGAATTGGGATCTGTCATCTCAGCGAGCGGTATCTGTTGCTCAAGAGATGGAAAAGGTACGCGGATTCTCTCATCAACGTTTGAGAGTACGTGGTATGGCGGATACTGAGCCTGTAGAGCCGAACGATACTGAATGGCAGCGTAGCCTGAACCGTCGCGTCGAGATCAGTATCATGCAAGGTGAGCCACTTTACAGCGATGAAGTTCCAGTGATTTCTGAATAGTACCTAGCTACGAGTTAAGCTGACTTATTAAATTAACCAGAAAGCCCAACCTTATGATGAGGTTTGGGCTTTTTATTTATGTGGTGAGTGGTTGGCTTATCTACCCATCTATCTATAAGAATGCCGACCGTGAGTAAGCATGCTATTTTTAATAGGGTGTGTATTTATTACTGGTGCCAAAGCAAGCACTCTTTTCCTTGTTTCACTTTCTCATGTATAATTCGCGCCCTTAGATTTAGATATGATCTACTCTTGCTTCAAGTGCTGCGTAAATTCTCCAATTTACTTGGCGAAGAGCCTTTTAAAATTTTGAACATTAATGTTGTGAACGTACTATGAAATTTATTGTTAAGCCCCATCCGGAAATTTTTGTAAAAAGTGAATCGGTGCGTAAGCGCTTCACAAGGATTCTAGAGTGCAACATTCGTAACGTTATTCAGCGTCGCTGTGAAGGTGTTGCGGTATTTAACCGTCGTGACCATATCGAAGTGACGTCTGAGAGTGATAAGTACTACACAGAAGTGTTAGAGGCTTTGACTCACACTCCTGGTATTCACCACTCTTTAGAAGTACAACAGTCAGATTTCAAAGACTTGCACGATATCTATGAGCAAGTTTTAGAGCGCAGCCGTGCTGACATTGAAGGTAAAACTTTCTCTGTTCGTGCTAAGCGTCGTGGTAAACATGAGTTCACGTCTATCGAGCTTGAGCGTTACGTAGGTGGCGGTCTGAACCAAGCGGTTGAGTCGGCACGCGTTAAGCTGAAAGATCCAGAAGTAACGGTTAAAGTTGAAGTGGCTAATGACAAACTGAACCAAGTTCTGGCGCGTCACAAAGGCCTTGGTGGTTTCCCTCTAGGTACTCAAGAAGACCTACTGAGCTTGATCTCTGGTGGTTTTGACTCTGGCGTATCAAGCTACCTACACATCAAACGTGGCTCTAAAGTTCACTACTGTTTCTTCAACCTTGGCGGTCCTGCGCACGAGATTGGCGTTAAGCAAGTAGCTCACTACCTATGGAATAAGTACGGTTCTTCGGCAAAAGTGAAGTTCATCTCTGTTGATTTCGAACCGGTTGTTGCTGAAATCCTTGAGAACGTAGAAGACGGCCAAATGGGCGTGGTTCTTAAGCGTATGTTCATGCGTGCTGGTGGCATGGTTGCTGACAAGTTCAAGATCGAAGCATTGGTTACTGGTGAGGCACTAGGTCAGGTATCAAGCCAAACGCTAACTAACCTACGTCACATTGATAACGTAACGGATACGCTGATCCTTCGTCCACTTATCAACTGGGATAAAGAAGACATCATCGACCTTGCGCGCGAGATCGGCACTGAAGACTTCGCGAAAGTAATGCCTGAATACTGTGGTGTTATCTCTAAGAAGCCAACAGTGAAAGCGAAGAAAGGTAAACTTGAAGCAGAAGAAGCTAAGTTTAACTTTGAAGTTCTAGAGCAAGTGATTGAGAACGCTCGTGTTATGGATATCCGTGACATTGAGAAAGAGAGCCAAGAGCAAGCTCCAGAAGTGGAGCAGGTTCAAGCTGTTGCTGAGCACGCTATCGTTCTTGATATCCGCAGCCCAGACGAAGAAGACGAAAACCCATTAGAAATCGATGGCATTGATGTAAAACACCTGCCTTTCTACAAGCTAGCAACGCAATTTGGTGACCTAGACCAAGGTAAAGAGTACTTACTGTACTGTGACCGTGGTGTTATGAGCCGTCTGCAAGCGCTTTACCTGCAAGAGCAGGGCTTCAAGAATGTTAAGGTTTACCGCCCATAGTCATGTAGCTTAGAGCATGACTTAGGTTGTAACAGATACAGAAAGCCGCTTACTGAAAAGTAAGCGGCTTTTTATTTATCGGTTGATTGTTATTCTGTAATCGATACAGTTGTTTCACTGTGTTGCTCGTATGGTCTTTTGTTGGCAAACAAGCTGATGTTATCAATCGATTTTTAGTTTGCACTGTTAGCATTCGCGTTGTTACCAAAAGGTGCAATTAAATGCTTACTTTTGTATGCGCATGATTGTTTAAGTAAGTAGGCTTTACATTTTGTGAGTAGAGTAAAGAAATAGTAAGAATTAATTAGCACAGCTATTGATAAACTTGTTGTTACTTTTCTTTGGGCATAAAAAAACACCGCCTAATAGGCGGTGTAAACAAATTTGACAGACAGGTCAAAATAAATACAGGAAGTAGATGCCTCGTTTCAGCGCGTAGCTGCAACAAAACATTTGGTAGAACTCTACCCAACTCGAAAAGTACGAGTTTGCAAACACAACATCGCAGGAGCTAAGCCAATTGATTCTAGAGAGAATCAAGCCGTTCAGGCTAGCTGCTGCGGAATGAAATATAGAATTTCTCTAGCCGCTAGGCAACGGACAAATTATAATGTTTCAGATAAAAAAAACTAATGCTTATTTAGAGAGTAACTATGTCTCGTCGATTACCCCCATTAAACTCGCTAAGAGTGTTTGAAGCTGCGGCTCGACACCTGAGTTTTACGCGTGCCGCTGAAGAGTTGTTTGTTACTCAAGCTGCGGTTAGTCACCAGATAAAAGCTTTAGAAGAGTTTCTGTCTTTGAAGCTTTTTCGCCGAAGAAACCGTTCTTTGCTACTTACTGAAGAAGGGCAAAGCTACTTCTTAGATATCAAAGATATATTTACATCATTGGCTGAGGCCACTGATAAGGTGCTTGAGAGAAGTGAGAAAGGCGCGTTAACCATCAGCTTGCCACCAAGTTTTGCGATTCAATGGTTAGTACCAAGGCTTGCTGACTTTAACCAACAAGAACCTGATATCGATGTTCGAATTAAGGCCGTTGATATGGATGAAGGTTCGTTGACGGATGATGTGGATGTTGCAATTTACTATGGTCGAGGTAACTGGCCGGGCTTGAGAGCCGATAAATTGTATCAAGAGTACTTGGTTCCTCTCTGTTCTCCATCTGTGTTACTGGGAACAAAACCATTAGAATCTCTAAAAGATTTAGCATGCCATACGCTATTACATGATACCTCTCGTAAAGATTGGAAACAGTTTGCGAAGCAAAACGGCATTGATGGCGTTAATGTAAACCATGGACCGATCTTCAGTCACTCAACCATGGTGCTTCAAGCCGCAGCTCACGGGCAAGGCATTGCATTGGGCAACAACGTTCTCGCACAACCTGAAATTGAAGCGGGTCGCTTGATTGCGCCGTTTGATGAAGTATTGGTAAGTAAGAATGCTTTCTATGTTGTGTGTCATGAGAAACAAGCCGACATGGGCCGTATCGCTACTTTCCGTGATTGGATGCTGGCTAAAGCACAAAGTGAACAAGAGGACTTACTTGATGAGTAACATCATTATTGATGGTGAAGATAATCCGATCACCTTTATTTTTGCGCACGGTGCGGGCGCTGGTATGGATCATGAGTTCATGCAGTCGGTAGCCAAAGGGTTAGCCTTTAAAGGGATACGAGTGGTTCGTTTCAATTTCCCTTATATGATCAAGCGTGCCGAAGATGGTAAGCGTCGTCCACCTGATAGAGCGCCTAAGCTGCTTGAAGCCTATCAAGAGATCATTGAGCAAACTGATGCTGACAAGCTTGTGATTGGTGGTAAGTCGATGGGAGGCCGCATGGCGAGTCACTTATCTGAGTTGGATAAAGTGGCAGCGATGGCTTGTTTAGGTTTCCCTTTTCATCCTCCGGGTAAGCCAGAGAATTATAAAGGTGAACACCTCGCTTCTTTGCAAAAGCCGTGTCTGATTCTTCAAGGCGAGCGCGATACCTTTGGTAAGCGTGAAGAGTTTGCTGATTTCGACCTGTCGGATTCTATTCGAGTTGAGTTTATTCCTGATGGTGATCATAGCTTCAAACCACGCAAGAGTTCTGGTTATACAGAGCAACAGAACATCGCATTAACGGTTGAAAAGCTCTCAGTATTTATTAAAGAGGTGCTTAATGAAAAGTAAGTACCTACTTACCTTCGCTGGTCTATCTGGCGCTATTGCGGTGATGCTTGGCGCGTTTGCTGCACACGGTTTAAAAGCTATTTTGCCTGAGTACCTGTTAGGTGTATTCGAAACGGGTGTTCAGTATCAGTTTATTCACACGTTAGCGATACTCGCGTGTGGTGCTCTGCTACAGATGAAACTTGGCGCTAAATCACAAAAATATTTTTTCATTGCGGCAATTTGCTTTATCATCGGCATCCTTTGTTTTAGTGGCAGCCTGTATGCGTTGGCACTGACAGGAATAAAATGGTTTGGCCCAATAACTCCGTTTGGTGGTCTACTATTTATCATTGGTTGGGGAGTCTTCTCCTTCGCTGCTTTGAATATAAAAGAGGTAACTCAGTGAAACACGTACTACTTTATTGTCGCTCTGGTTTTGAAAAAGAATGTGCTGGCGAAATTCAAGACAAGGCAACACAACTGGAAGTGTTTGGTTTTCCTCGCTTAAAAAACAATACCGGTTTCGTATTGTTTGAATGTTACCAAGCTGGTGAAGCGGACAAGTTGATCAAAGAGATCGACTTCCAATCATTGATCTTCGCTCGTCAAATGCTAGCTGTTGCGGTTGAAATCAAAGGTCTACCAACCGATGACCGCATTTCTCCAATTCTTGAGGCGCTTTCTGAGAAAGAAGGTTTCCCACGTTGTGGTGATATCCGTATTGAAACGCCAGATACTAACGAAGCAAAAGAGCTACTGAAGTTCTGTCGTAAGTTTACAGTGCCAATGCGCCAAGCTATGCGTGGCAAAGGTCTGATGACAGCTAAGGATAACGCCAAGAAGCCTGTGCTTCATTTATGCTTCATCGCACCGGGTCACTGTTTTGTTGGTTATTCTTACCCAACCAACAACTCACAATTCTTTATGGGCATCCCTCGTTTGAAGTTCCCTTCAGATGCGCCAAGCCGTTCTACATTGAAGCTAGAAGAAGCGTTCCACGTGTTCATCCCTCGTGATGAGTGGGATGAGCGTCTTGCTCCGGGTATGTGGGGTGTAGATTTAGGTGCCTGTCCAGGTGGTTGGACTTACCAATTGGTTAAGCGCTCGATGTTCGTTCACTGTGTCGATAACGGCATGATGGCAGACAGCCTGATGGAAACTGGTCAAATCAAACACCACATGGTGGATGGCTTTAAGTTCGAACCAGACCGTAAGAACGTCACTTGGATCATCTGTGACATGGTTGAAAAACCAGCGCGCGTTGCACACCTTATGGGTGAGTGGATCATCAAAGGTTGGGCGAAAGAAGCACTATTCAACCTTAAACTGCCAATGAAGGGCCGTTACGATGAAGTTCTGCAAGATATTGAGAACTTAAAACTGTTCCTGATTGAGAATAAAGTGAAGTTCAAGATGCAGGCGAAGCACTTATATCATGACCGTGAAGAGATCACCGTTCATATTCAGTCGCTTTCAAACATCTCACCGCACTAATATTAGCGTTGATATATCAGTGATAAAAATGCTCCTTTAAGGGGCATTTTTTGTATCTGAAATTCGTCAAATGTTTGGGTTTAGGCACGTTAATGAAGTCAACATCGTCGAAATGTCGGCTATTTCAGTATTCGAATATTAAAAAAGCCGTAAGTGATCGAGACTTACGGCTACCTATCTTCAGGGGTGATACGAAGCAGGATTTATTCAAAGATTCAGCAGCAAAACGAAGTAAGTTTTACAGCGAGGGCATCTTAACAAAATTTATTTTATGAAAAGTAAGTGAACGTAAGTAAAGAATGTAAATGATAAGAATTATCATTCAATTTGTGTAATATTCACGCCCCCTGACTTAAATCTATAAAATATAAAAACACAGTATGAAACTTAAAGCACTTTCAGTAGCCGTTACGGTTGCCTTAACTTCATTTACAGCCCTTGCTGCCGACGAACAAGAAACGGTAGTGGTAATTGGTTCAGCTCTTGATCAACTTGTTCAGACTGAAATCAACTCTGACACACTTGAAAAGAAACAAGCATCAGACATTAAAGACGTTCTGAATACTATGCCAAGCGTAACGGTAGACGGAAACGCACGTTACTCTCGCAAAGTGTATGTACGTGGTATGGAAGACAAGTTTGCCGTGGTGACTATTGATGGTGCACGTCAAGAAGGTCAGCTGTTCCACCACTCTGGTGATCAGGCTATTGACCCAGCGATGCTTAAGCGTGCTGAAATTGAATTAGGCGGTAACTCTGCACTGTCTGGCTCTGGTGCGATTAACGGCTCATTTAGCTACGAGACAAAAGATCCAAGCGACCTTCTTAAACCAGGCGAAAGCATTGGTGCTCGAGTTAAAACTAGCTACCAAACGGCTTACGAACGTTTCGCAACCAATGTTGCTGTGTATGCAAAAGTAAACGACAAGCTGCAATTCATGGGGATCGCAAACTACTCTGAAGATGGTGACCTGCACATCCCAGATCAGGAAGCTGTGACGTCTAAGCAAGGCGAACTGAAGTCTGGCGTCGCGAAAGTGGTATTCATCCCGAATGACGCTAACGAATTTAAACTGACTTTCAACCGATACAACGATGGCGGTAAACGTCAGCTTTCTGGTGAGAAGGCCGGTGCTCTGTATGCGGATGATGAACACAACTACCACTCGCTTAACCGCGATACTGTGACTCTGCAACATGAATACGATGCAGGTAGTGACTTAGTACACCTAAAAACTAATATCTACTACAACCGTCAGTACATGGAGCGCGATGTGCTTGTGGATACGGCTTGGGATAAAGACGCGAACGGAAAATGGATTAAAGATGGCACAATTGCTATCCCTGATCGTGAATACAACGTGACAACCATTGGTGGTGACATTCGCAATATCTCTTGGGTTGGTGAGCATGAACTAACTTACGGTCTTGATGGCTATAAAGCAGAGCAGTGGATTGATGCGGGTGACGGTGTTTACCAAAGCGGTTCTAAGCAAGGTGAGACTAAGAAGTACGGCATGGATGGCGGTACCGTGACAGCTTACGGTCTTTACCTGCAAGACATGTACGAGTTTAGCGACTTCCGTTTAACAACAGGTTTGCGTTACGACGTTCATAAACTTGGTGGTGTTTATGATGGCGACTTCGACCAGTTGTCTCCTAAATTTAAAGGTGAATACCAAACCACGGATAATCTAAAACTTCGTGTAGGTTACGGTCGTCTATTTAAAGGCGCGTCATTGCCAGAGACTCTGACAATGAAAGCAGCTGCAGATGTTAAGCAGTCTGATACTAAGGCGATGACGGGTAATAACTATGAGGCTGGTTTTGATTACGAGCTGACACGTCTACTGGCAGCGGACTACGCTATCCTAGGTTTCACGGCTTACACCTACAACCTAGATAATCAAATGCACCCAACTAAGAACAACACAACACTGGCTAACCAGTACGATGTTGAAGTGTGGGGTGTAGAAACGGTACTGAGCTACGCACTAGACTCTCTAAGCGTATACGCTAACCACTCTTACTCGGATGGTGACCAGAAAGATCTAGATAATGGCAAAACAAGCCACATGAGCAAAACAGGCATTCACAACTTCAAAGCGGGCTTTAATTACAGCCTAAACAGTGAGTTTGTGTTTGGTTGGGACTCTCGCTTCGTTCCGGGTAATGACTACACGGATGAAGATGGTGAGCAAGTGAAGCGTGCTGGTTTTGCTACGCATAATATCTGGGCAGCTTACACACCTACGTTTGCGAAAGACCTAGAGATGAACATCGGTGTCGATAACATTCTTGATAAGAAATACGCAGAGCATACTGGCTTTGGTATCTCTTGGGGCTCAGATAAGTACACTAGCTACGAAGCCGGTCGTAACTTCAAAGCTTCTATCGCTTATAACTTCTAATCATCCGATTAAGTTCAGTTAGGCGGCAGCCAAAATAACAAAAAGCCTTAGTATCGACTAAGGCTTTTCTGTATCTGGAACTTCGTATAACAAAGGGTTTCTATATAGAGCTAAGCGCTCGCTTCGTAACGAATATCTTGTAGGTTAAAACCTAAATCTATGTCTGTTTTGAGAGCTGAGACTTGCTTACACACTCGAGCGGACTCAATGTGTTCATCAAACTTCTTACGATATTTCTTCGGTAAGTCTTCCGCTTGGTATGCAGTTTCAATATCGGGGTACGAAGTTAATATCTCTTTTGCCGCTTTCGGCCCCACGCCAGGGATACCTGGCACTTGGCTAGAGCTTACACCGGTTAATCCCCAGTAATCTGCAAGCTGCTCTGGTTTTACACCAAACTCCGCCTCGATAAAGGGCTTATCTAACCAGCGATGTTGGAAATAATCACGGATCTGCAGGGTAGGCGACAACAGTTGGCAGTAGCCTTTGTCTGTAGAGATGATGGTGACGGTCTCGCCATGGTCTGCGACCTTCTTAGCCAGCGTTGCCACTAAATCATCAGCTTCATCGCCATCGGACAGTAACGAATCTATGCCTAATTCCCACCAAGCTTGTTGGATCGCATCAAGGCCTTGCATGAGCGGCTCTGGCATGGGTTTACGGTTCTGCTTGTAAGCAGGCAGTACTTCCGCGCGCCAGCCTCGGTCTTGCAGGTGATGATCAAACACGGCGATGATATGAGTCGGCTTGGACTCGGAAATAATCTTATTCAAAGTGCGAGTTGTAGTGGTGATGGTTCTTGCTATATCGGTTGGATCCGGCTGAGCGGAGTGCACGCGTCGGATGAGGTTCAAAGCATCGATAATAACAAGATGGATAGACATAAGTTTCCACTAAATAGGCAATAAAAAAGGGGCTGCTAGCCCCTTATAGTAACGTATCAGTTAGTGAGTTGAAACGTTGGTAACGTAAACGCCTCAATCACTTGAAGCGATTTTGTAGCAAGGTACGTAGTCGGTACCGCCCGGTAGCTTCATTCGATGTTGTTCAACAAAGTCATTCAGCAGTTGATCCATTTTTGTCATCAGCTCTTTGTCACCATCGATAATGAATGGGCCGTGTTTTTCTATCTCTAGAATACCCTCTGCTTTGACGTTACCCGCAACAATACCCGAGAACGCTTTACGCAGATTTGCCGCAAGGCTCTCTGTTTTCTGGTCCATATGTAGGTCGAGTGCTGCCATCGATTCGTGAGTCGGATCGAACGGCAGTTGGAACTCCGGTTCAATATGCAGTGACCAGTTATAGCTGTAGGCATCGCCGGTTTCTTTACGGTGAGAACGTACGTCCGGCATAGCTTGCTTCATGATTTTCGCGGCGCGAGCCGGGTCATCAATCACGATCTCATAATGTTTTTGTGCTTCTGGACCTAATGTCTCGCCAATAAACTTATCGATCGAGCGGAAGTAAGCTTCGCTCTCTTTTGAGCCCGTTAACACAATCGGCATTGGCTGATCGGCGTTATTCGGGTGCATCATAATACCTAAGATGTACAACAGCTCTTCGGCAGTACCTGGACCACCAGGGAAGATAATGATGCCATGTGCCATACGAACAAACGCTTCAAGACGCTTCTCGATATCTGGCATGATCACTAGCTCATTTACAATCGGGTTTGGTGGCTCAGCCGCGATGATTGATGGTTCAGTCAAACCTAGGTAACGGTGATCGGTGTAACGCTGTTTCGCGTGACCAATCGCTGCTCCCTTCATTGGGCCCTCCATCGCCCCCGGTCCACAACCGGTACAGATGTTGAGTTCTCGCAAGCCTAGTTCATTACCCACTTCACGAGTGTATTGGTATTCGCTGGCATTGATTGAGTGGCCGCCCCAGCACACGATAAGGTTCGGTTCGATACCCGGAGTTAGTGCTCCAGCGTTTCTCAAAATACCAAACACTAGGTTAGTAATATGAGTGGCGTTGGTTAGGTTAAGCCTCTGGTTGTCCGCTAGGTGCATGTTGACATACACAATGTCACGCAGCACTGAAAATAGGTGTTCTTGGATACCCTTGATGATTTCGCCATCAACAAAGGCATGCTCTGGTGGGTTACTCAGTTCGAGCTTAATACCACGCTCACGGCGTACGACTTCTACATCGAACGATTTGTATTTATCGAGCAATTCCTTGGAGTTGTCGGTATGACTACCCGAGTTAAGTACCGCTAACGTACAGTTACGATACAGTTGGTACAGATCACTAGACGCGGTTTTCTTAAGACGCTCAACCTCAAGTTGAGAGAGTAAATCCATGCTACCGGCAGGGCTGATATGAGTGATCATAGTGCCTCCTTGTTGATAAGAGCAGGGGAGACAGTTAAGTAACCCTCTGGCTCGAGAGTGAGAAGCAAACGTTGAAAGTGTTTGGTTAAAGGTGAGAGAGTTAACCAGACGAAACGAATACGACAGCGTTGCTTAATGGATTATATAAACTGCTCAAGAGCGAATATATGGCATTGCTTGCCAAGAATGCTTGTTAAGCGAATGTTAATCATTAGCTTAGCAAACATTGAGGAAATTGGTATGTGATAAGTATTTGAAAAAATGAAATAAATTAAATTTAAGGCCGCTTAGTGCCAAACAAGTTGGTTGCTACCGCGCTGTTTTGCCTTATTTAAAGTTTTATTGAGTCGCTCTAATACTTCTTCTGGTGTATCTGACTCTTTGAACTGAGTACTTGCGGCACACAAAGTTATCGTGATTTGTTGGTCACGGAACTTAAATGGTAAACGGCTCACTTGAGTCTGAATGTTTTGTATCACCTGATGGCAGTATTCATCGGTTTGCTCTGGGAGCAGTAAGACAAACTCTTCACCAGAAAAACGAGCCACAGTATCAGTGGTGCTGGTTTCTTTGGTGATGGTTCGTGCGATGATTTTCAGAGCTTTATCGCCTGCTGTGTAACCAAAGCTATCGTTGATCGACTTGAAGTTGTCGATATCAAGCAGCACTACACGTAGCGAGTGTTGTGCACGAATCCAACGGCGGTACTCAAGCTCTAAACGATCAGTAAAAGCAGTACGGTTGTAAACCTTCGTTAGCGGATCAAGTAGCATACGCTGAGCCTGATCTTCTAGACGTTTGCGGTAGTCTTGAGTTACTTCATACAGTGAATCGAGCTGAGTTTTTCCGTAGCTCATTCGTTCGATCAGTGCTTGCTCTTTTTGCTCGGCGTGATTCAACCTTTCAGAGAGAGAGGCGATTTCACTGAGTAGGGGACTGATCGACTGCTTTAAGCTTTCAATATCCTTCGCTTTATCCAAAGAATTTTGGCTCTTACTCACTAGCTCTGTCAGCTCTGAGTTTAGACCTTGGCGATGCTCAAAATAGCTTTGGCTTTGATCGGTATTCTGGTCTGCAGTTTTGATGCTCGATGCAAGTGACGCGTTGAGTTGATCGATAAACTGTTCAGACTTTTTACGCTCGAGCGTGGTGCCTTCAATGACCAGTTTGAGGATCTGAAGTGTCAGCTCAAGCAGGTTTTGTGTAGAAACACCAAGCAATAGCTTTGCGCGAATATCGGTCAGCATGTCACCCGATTCTCCCTCAAAATCGAGTTCAGTAATCAGATGTTGTAATTCGTTTGATAGGTCGGAAAGGAGCTCTTGTTCCGGAGAGTGTGCAGCGTCAGCAAACTGCGAGCGTGAGTTGTTCGCCATAATCTTGATGGCACGCTCATAAATACCGAGTAGCTTTATTGCATGGTCGACTTTTTGACTGCCATTGCATTCGGAGAAGCTAAGTAAGTTTCGTAGGTCTCGCTTGAGCTGCGCTGGAAGACCAGTTATGCGTTGCAGCGTTTCCCCACTGTGCTTAATGCTATCGTCCAGATATCCGTTCTGTTTATCCATAGCCAACGTTTTCTGCTTTAGCATCCTTTCAAGTACTGCCAGCTTTGGGATCATCGAGCTAATGTCTTTTTGCTTTTCTAGCTCTTCCCTAAGGGCAATGAGGTTTTCATCTAAATGGCTATTACTGCCAACGCACGCGTCGCTTAACGATGTGACGATACGCTTTAGAACTTTCTGTTCGCGAATAAATTTGAACGAGGTGTCTCTTTGCGTCAAACGAACTTGCTCCAACTGAAATTTCAGCTGGTGGAGTTGCGCCTGAATGTCTTTTTCAAGAATGCCCATAGATGTATTAAATAGCGCCGCGTAGATCGAACTCGATCATTTTGATGAAATTCCGTTACATCGATAATAACAAAACTAAAAATAAGGTCACGAGTTGCAAGTCTTAACCGCTCGCAAATCAGTCATCTTTTAGCATTTTTTTGATGTTGTCCTCATTCTGGTATGAGGATTGTATTTTTATTAGCCCTTGATTAATCGCATGTTTACAGGCTTCTCTTATGTTACCTGTTGCAAGGCTAGCGGCTGGTGCATTGTCGATGGCTTTGAGGTATACCCATTGGCTGCTGCGCTCTTTGAGACTTATCTCACGCGCTAGGTTTGTCGACATCAATAGTACATCTAATAGCTCTTGATCGTTTATCGCGGTGTACGCACGTGGCAAGAATGGGTAGTCAGCGATACCCATGCGAACGGTACGATTGATATTACGTTCGGTCTCGAACTCATTCACCCAATCTTGAATCTTTCTGAACATGGCTTCAGGCGATGAATCGCGATCTGAATTCGGTTCGATGTAGAGCAGGTTGGCATCCGAGAAATGGTAAACGCGAGATGGGCCTTCCAATTTCGATTTGAGGAACTCACCGAATGCATCTTCGAGCTCTAGGCCGGCTTTGTAACCATTCTGGGTGTACATATTACGTAGGAAAGGTAGATCAATCATCACGAAGCGCAAACGGTCGTTCAGCGGTTCATGAATCAGTTCACCCATCTGCCATTGCTCAAAGGTTTGGCTAGTTTGCTCCAAAGAGTTCGACAGCTTGGCGTTAAGCATTCTTAAGTTAGGCAGCTTGGAACGCGAGTGTGTGAAGAGATCGGTGCGCAGTGAATCGACTTCTTTGGCCAAGGTTTGAATGATGTAGCCTCGGCGTAGCACGAAGAAGAACAGCACAATACTGAATAGGAATAGCGCGAAGGCGATCTTCTGGAACTTGCGATGTTCAAGTTTGTATTTCTCTAGTTCTTGCGCTTGACCTGCATAGTGCAAGGTCTGCTCGGCAAACTCTTTCTGTTGGCGGAATGCATCTTCACCAACACGGTTGAGTTTTTGTTGCTCTAAAGAGACTAGGCTATTGTATTGCTTGAGGTTAGCGAGCGCCTGCTGCGGGCGACCGGCTTGTTCGTAACCCAAAGAGAGCAAGTAGTATGAGCGTTGTGACAAGCGAGAGTTCTCGACTTGGCGTGAGATCTCGAGTGCACGTGTTGCATGCTTGATAACATCTTCGCTCTCTTGCAGGTGGTAAGCCAGCCCAGCCGATAGCAGCGCAGCACGGCCTTCCAGTTTTGGCATATCGGTATACTCGAGCAGTTCAAGAGCACGGGAGAGGTACTGTTCTGCAAGAGGGTAATTATAAAGGCGCAGGTAAGTCGCTGATAAACTTAAGCGAATATCGATGACTTGATAGATATCTCGGTCAGTACTTTCGTGGTCTAACACATTGAAGAAATGCACTAGGGCAAGGTTGTATTTACCTTGGTAGAAGTACACATCACCCATTTTCTTGAGCACTTGAGCTAATACTGGCGAATTTTCAAAGTTGTCATAGAAATCAGCGGCTTGAGAGAGGTGCTCTAGTGCTTTGTCTAACACTTGGCGCTCAAAGAACAGCTGTGCCAATAGACGGTTAACTTTTGCTAAGCGTGCACTTAGGTTGCCTTCTACTGACTTCCAGTAGCCATATAACAATTCAGACAGCGCGTGATTGTACTCTTTATGGTTCAGGTAAAACTCACCGACTGCAATGTGGTAGTCGATGGATACTTTTTCTGAATAACGTTGGTCGAGGTAATTCTTGGCTTCTTGGTAGTACTTCTCCGCTTCATCGATCTTGTTGTCGTATGACGCAATGTCTGCTTTCAACATGATTAAGCGGTAGGTGATGCCTTCCGTTAAACGCAAGGTTTTGCTGACTGATTCTAAATTTGCTTCGATAGTTTCGAGTTCGGCTTTGGCTTTGTCTGACTTTCTGTCATTGAGCCAAACTAAGCGAACTTTTAGTATCTCAAGATCTACCTTTAGGTAGTCGAGCTTGTAGGTTTTAGCGAGTTCAGAGGCTTTTTCGATGTGCTTGATCGCAATACGAATATTGCCAAGGTTGTACTCTGCTTTCGCTAAGATCTTGTAAGCATCAATACTGCTGTTTGGGGTACGAATCGAAGAGTCCGTCTCTTCGCGAGAAATCGCTGAAGGGCTTTTCTCGCGCTGATCAGAAAGGACACGCAGCGTCAGATAGCTGTTGGCCATTTTTTTTGCTTGGCTTGGTTCTATCTCAACCAAGTTATTGGCTTCGTTGAGTAGTGCCGAAGAATAGACCGACGCATTCACCGAGGTGCTCAAGCTCAAAATAAATAGGCTAACAACGTATAACCAACGCATTTCAGTGTCCTTTAAAGATTAGGTAGGTGCCAAATAAGTGTGTGGTTTGCCGATTATTGGCGAGCCATACGCTTATTGTGGCTTGGTCTATCTTGCTCTGTTGAACGGTATGGGTTGATATCCAGACCACCACGACGTGTGTAACGTGCAAACACAGTTAACTTCGAAGGCGCGCAGTATTTCATGATATCAGTGAAGATACGCTCAACACATTGTTCGTGGAATTCGTTGTGCTCACGGAATGAAACTAAATAGCGCAGCAGGGCTTCACGGTCAATTTGCTTGCCTGAATATGCGATCTCAACGCTACCCCAGTCTGGTTGATTGGTGATCAAGCAGTTCGATTTTAATAGATGACTGTGAAGTGTTTCTTCCACCTCTTGCTCTCCAGCAGCACCTTCAAGCAGTGACGCTTCAAAGTCGTAGCTAGTGATTTGGATATCTTGATTATCGATACATTCACCTTCCATCGTCACGATAGGCTGGTTGGTGTAGTCAGTTACCGAGTTAACATTTACGATCACAGCTTCGCCCGCACATGCCGACAGATCTTGAGTTAAGCGCTCAGTCACTTGTTCCCAGTTTTCGAATTGAGTCTGGTTGTAGCTGTTCAGATACAGCTTGAAAGATTTTGATTCAATTAAATTTGGGCTCGTTGCTGGGATGAAAACTTCACCCACCGCCACTTGTGGTAGGCCATTTGTGTTCAGCCACGAAAGCTCGTACATAGTCCAAATATCATGACCAACAAAAGGCAACTCGCCGTTTAGCGCTAGATCGTCACGATTCAGGCTACGCGGTACTGGTTGCAACAAACTTGCATCGTATTGGTTAGAGTACTCAGTTTTTTGGCCCAGCGTTAAGCCCGCTAGTTCTTTTGCGTCAGAATATTTGCTCATACTTTCGTTTCAAATTCGATTAGAATGGGGTCGATTTTACTGAATCCCCTTTACCCTGTCATTACGTCATCGCTTATTAGACAAGCTTATTTGGCAAGGAAAGGCTCAGATTCTATTTATTATTATGTGTTTAGGAGATTTTCATGACTCAACGTGCTCAAGACGCACTGGTTTCTTTTAGTCAGCGATACGTTGACGCGTGGCAACAGCAACACCAAAGCTTACCTCGCAATGAGGAGTTGGTGGACATCGTATCGCCATGCGTAGAAGAAAAGAGCGGTGACGCTGTGTTATGGAAACACTACCCACGTGAGCTATTTGCTGATTTTACCAACGTAGAAACAGGCATCGAGCTAACGCTGCATGAAGACATCAAAACCTTCTATGGCGCTCAATACAGCGCAGATATGAATGCGACGTTTGACGGTAATGAGCTGACTCTTTTACAGATTTGGAGTGATGAAGACTTCGAATGCCTGCAAGAAAACATTCTAGGTCACTTGGTAACGCAGCGTCGTCTAAAGCTGAAACCGACGGTTTTCATCGCAGCGACTGATGCAGAGCTGGATGTTATCTCTATCTGTAACTTAACTGGCAACGTGATTTTAGAGCGCTTAGGCACCAAAAATCGTGATGTACTCGCTGAGACATTGGCTGAGTTTTTAGAAAAGTTACAACCAGCGGTATAGATAGATGTACGTACTAGAACTTCAATTTGAGTGTTTTGATAACACAACGGTAAGCGCTGTCGACAAGGCGGTGAATGGCTTAATGGATGCACTACGTTATAACGGACAAGTGCTAGGCCGTGAGTTTCCTATCGTGATGGGTGACGGCGAGTTTTACGTTCGTGTTGTCTGCCCGGAGCAAGATAGCTTACACCCTCGTAATCACTCAGATTTTGTGAAAGTGTGCTTGGATCGTCTGTCTAATGCGAGCCTGCTTACTCCTAAAATGCGCTTGCTGGGCCGAGATTTGAACTCAGAAGAAGTGGCTGAAGATGAAGCGCCTAGTTGGCAAGTACTGTACACCACCTTTGTGCATACCTGTTCACCGCTACGCAGTGGTGATAGCTTGTTGCCGATCCCACTATACCGTAATCCACCTACCTTTAATGGCGACCATAAAGCTGTGCTGAAATGGCAGACTGAATGGCAAGCCTGTGATGAAGTACAAATGGGTGGTGGTTGCCGAGCTGAACACGCGACCTTGACGGAAATCAGTGATACTAAAAGCGTACTGTTCAAACGTGGTTGGGGCTTAAGAGGGCGTATCGAATACCTGACTAAGATTCCTACTTACTACTACTTGTACCGTGTGGGTGGCATTAGTTTGAAAGACGAAAAAGAGCGTAAATGTCCGCAATGTGGTGGCGAATGGCTGCTAGATGCGCCGATCCACGATATTTTCTATTTCAAGTGTGATGATTGCCGTCTGGTATCAAACATCTCTTGGGATCAGCTAAAGTAACGACGGCGTTCTTAGCACGGTAGGCTCATGAATGAGCTTCGAGTGATCGAAAAAGGGGCTGACACAATGTCAGCCCCTTTTGGTATCTATAGGGTAGTGAAGTGAGGCAGATTACCAGCCTTTAACTACGCCACCTTGGAAGATGTCAGAAGCTGCTTTGTACACTTCTTCAGTTTGGTAAGCTTTAACAAAGTTTTGTACGTTCTCAGCGTTTAGGTTCTCTTCACGAGACACAATTAGGTTCACGTATGGAGACTCTTTGTCTTCAACGAATACGCCATCTTTTTGTGGAGTCAGGTTGATAGAGCTCGCGTAAGTTGTGTTGATGATAGACAGTGCTACGTCATCAAGAGAGCGTGGTAGTTGTGCTGCGTCTAGCTCAACAATCGTTAGGTTCTTAGGGTTCTTAACGATGTCACGCACTGTTGCAAGAAGACCTGCGCCTTCACGAAGCTCAAGTAGACCTTGCTGCTCAAGAAGCAGTAGAGAACGGCCTAGGTTTGTCGGATCGTTTGGTACAGCGATGCGCGCGCCATCTTGGATTTCATCTACCGATTTCACTTCTTTCGAGTAACCCGCAATTGGGTAAACAAACGTGTTACCAGCGATTGTCAGTTTGTAACCACGGTCAGCTACTTGCTGATCTAGGTAAGGTGCATGTTGGAATGCGTTGATGTCGATAGAACCATCATCTAGTGCTGCGTTTGGTGTTACGTAATCAGTGAACGTCACTAGTTCAACATCTAGGCCGTACTTCTCTTTCGCTACTTTAGCTGCAACTTCTGCAACCTGAGCTTCAGCACCTGCCATTACGCCCACTTTTACTTTAGAAGTGTCGACTTCTTTATCACCACAACCTGCTAGAACTAGCGCTGAAGCTGCCGCTGCGATAGTTAGTAAACCTTTAAGGCTAAATTTCATAATAATCTCCTTTTAATAAATCTATTTAATTTGGTTCAGACGACTCTGTTTTTAGTTTGTTTGCGTATAAACGCTGAGTCTTATCTGTGGTCAACACGGCGAACTAATGAATCACCGATCGATTGAATAATTTGTACAAGCACAATCAACATCACTACGGTCACTGCCATGATGGTCACATCGTAACGGTGGAATCCGTAACGAATAGCCACATCGCCGAGGCCGCCACCGCCAACCGTACCTGCCATTGCTGAGTAGCTCACTAGGGTAACGAGTGTGATGGTTACTGAGTTGATAATAGTCGGTAGTGCTTCAGGAAGCAGAACTTTGCTAATGATTTGTGTTGGTGTCGCGCCCATTGATTGCGCTGCTTCTACAAGACCTGTTGGTACTTCAAGCAGTGCACTTTCGATAAGACGAGCAACAAATGGGATTGCGCCAATAGTCAGTGGAACAATTGCCGCTGTTGTACCGATAAAGGTACCAATCAGCATCTTAGTCAGTGGGATAATCGCAACCATCAATACCAAGAAAGGTACTGAACGGCCTACGTTGACTACCGCACCAAGAATTTGGTTAAGCTTAGTGTTTTCTAGCAAGCCGCCTTTTTTGGTGGTGTGTAGAATCACGCCTAGGGGAATACCGACAGCAAAGCCAACAATGCCTGCCACAGCAACCATGTAAAGTGTTTCGCCAGTTGCTTCTAATAGAAGGTTACCGTTAAGGCTGATCCAGTCAGCAATCTCGTTGAAACTAAAGGACATAGCCAAGCACCTCTACTTTTACATTGTTATCGCGTAGGAATTGGATAGCAGCATTATCATCTGCTTCGTTGCCGAACAGTTCAGCCACCATCATGCCGAACTTCACGCCGCCAGCGTAATCAAGGTCAGAACTTAGAATGCTGACATCGATATTAAATTTACGAGCGATTTGCGTCATTAGCGGAGCATCAACGGTTGCACCTGTGAACTCAAGGCGTACCAGAGGGTAACTGCCATCTACTCGAGTTTCTTGTAAGCGCGCTTGGTAATCTTCAGGGATTGTTAGATCTAAGGTTGAACGAATAAATTGATGCGCTAACTCAGTCTTAGGATGCGCAAAGATATCGCCAACCGTGCCTTTCTCTACCAATTCACCACCACCGATGATCGCCACTTCGTGACAGATGCTCTTAACCACATCCATTTCATGCGTAATAAGCAGGATAGTAATGTGTAGCTTGCGGTTGATTTCACGCAGCAGCTCAAGAATCGATTGAGTGGTTGCAGGATCCAGAGCACTGGTCGCTTCATCACACAACAGTACTTTCGGGTCTGATGCCAGTGCACGAGCAATCGCGACACGCTGCTTTTGACCGCCACTTAGGTTTGCAGGGTAAGTATCACGCTTGTCTGCAAGACCAACCAATTCAAGTAGCTCACTGACTTTCGCTTCGATAACCGCTTTATCTTTACCTGCTAGTTCTAGAGGTAGTGCTACATTGTTAAATACAGTACGAGAAGACAGCAGATTGAAGTGCTGGAAAATCATGCCGATGTTACGGCGTGCTTCGCTAAGTTCTGATTTGCTCAGTTTTGTTAGGTCGATACCGTCAACAATCACTTCACCTGAAGTTGGGGCTTCCAACATATTTACACAGCGGATTAGGGTACTTTTGCCTGCACCTGAAGAGCCGATGACTCCAAAGATTTGACCTTGAGGAATGTGGAGGTTGATATCAATTAAGGCATTGATTTCTTTAGTGCCTTGATAAAAAACCTTATTGACTTGATTCACTTTAATCATAGAGAAACCCGTGCAGGTAGAACAGAATAATATGTCGATAGCTCGCTCGATTTACAGATGATGCTATGGTGTTCCGTGATCTAAGTCAATAGATATTTTTACGTCTAGACGGCTAAACGTCGATTGTATTGCTGAGATGGAAACAAATCGTTAACGGACGCAAAACTAAATAGATAGTGATGAAGCAAATAAAGCGTGTAATAATTAATGATTAATAGAGAGTTGATAGAGAACAAAATTTTGTCTAAACCTGCTGTTTTTTTAGATCGTGATGGTGTGATTAACGTTGATCATGGCTACGTACATGATGAGCATGATTTTGAATACATCGATGGTGTGTTTGAAGCGGCGAAAGCGTTTAAAGATATGGGTTATTTATTGGTGCTTGTGACGAACCAGTCTGGTATTGCTCGCGGCATGTTTAGTGAAGACCGTTTTCTCTCTTTAACGCAGTGGATGGATTGGAACTTTGTCGATAATGGTGTTGAGTTAGATGGTATTTACTATTGCCCTCACCATGCTGAACACGGTATTGGTGACTACAAGCAAGATTGTGATTGTCGTAAGCCAAAGCCTGGCATGTTCATTTCCGCGCGTGACTTTCTAAAGATTGATATGGCTAACTCCGTGATGATCGGCGATAAAGCTGAAGACATGATGGCTGCAGAAGCGGCAGGTGTTGGCACTAAGGTATTGGTAAGAACCGGTAAACCAATCACTGAAAAGGGTGAAGCCTTGGCAAGTGTTGTCCTTGATAGTATTGCGGACGTACCTGCTTTCCTAAAAGGCTAAGACATTTCACTACCTTCAACGGTATAAAGATGAGGAACGAAGTATGAAAGCTATGTTAGTAGCATCTCTATGTACGGTAGCATTAATGGGTTGCTCTAAGTCAGCAGCGCCTGACACTACTACATCGGACAATCAATTCGTGACTTATCAATGTGAGTCTGACGTTTCATTTGAAGTGGCTTACCTTGATAATGAAAAAGCAGTATTACGTTTACCTGAAAATGAATATCGCCTGACTCAAGTAGCGGCTGGATCTGGAACCAAGTACATCTTAGATGATGGCACTGGAGAGCTAATCAACAGCGTTACTTTACGTACTAAAGGTGATAACGCACGCCTAGAACTTGGTCGTGTGGTGTATCGAAACTGCAGCAAGTAAGCCATCTTTAATCGCTAAGATTTACAAACAGTTAAGTGAGGGGATATACCCTCACTGCTTCTTTTCCTTCCTTTGACGTTAGACTTTTTATGAGCAAAAAACTCACTATTCTTGATATTGCTAAGCTGTCTGGTGTTGGTAAGTCGACCGTATCTCGCGTTCTGACCAATGATCCTAAAGTGAAACCTGAAACCCGTGAAAGGGTAGAAAGAGTAATTCAAGAATCTGGGTATACGCCTTCAAAGTCTGCGCAATCGATGCGTGGTGGTAGCCAAAAAGTGATTGGTGTAATCATCTCTCGTTTGGATTCTCCTTCTGAAAACAAAGCCGTCAGCACCATGCTGTCTGAGTTGTACCAAGCGGGCTACGATGTAGTGATCATGGAAAGCCAGCTCGACCGAGAAAAAGCCAACGAGCACCTACAAGTTCTAAAGCGTCGTAACGTTGATGGGATCATTGTGTTTGGTTTCACGGATTGCGATATTCCCGCGATTGAAGCTTGGGGACATAAAGCAGTAGTCATTGCGCTGGATACCGAGAACGTAACGTCTATTAACTATGACAACCAACAAGTGATCAATCGTGCGTTGGCGTATTTAATGGATCAGGGGATCTCTGATATCGGTTTTGTTGGAGTGGATCCTAGCGATAAATCAACCGGTGAACTTCGTCTAAAGGCTTACCTCGATTGGTGCGAGAACAGTGGAGTGATAGCGAACTATCGTACTGGTCAACTTCATCATGAAAGCGCTTATCAGTTAGTGGATGAAGTTTTGACTCCAACGACTCAAGCGATTGTTTGTGCCAGTGATACTCTTGCTCTTGGGGTCATCAAACGCTTGCAAGAACGACAACGTGAAGATGTGGTGGTGACTGGTGTCGGCGGTAACGATCTTCTTTCTTTCCTATTCCCTCGGGTCTTTAGTATTGATCCGGGCTACCAATCAGCGGGTAAACTAGCTGCTAATCTATTGATCTCTCAACTTTTAGGTAACACAGAGATCTCTCATCACACCCAATCACCGATTCAATAATCCATTCAACTAAGCGAAACTGAACCGCTTAGATTAAAATTAGACTGTGATCTCTTTCAATTAATGGGACTGTTCCCATTTTAATTTTTCATTCAGCTAGGCATTATAATAACCAGTTTTGGGAATGTTCCCATAAATCTAAATCTGAGTGGTTATTACTCAATGATTTAGATGAGTCATTGAATAAAACCAGGGTGGGGTAGTATGAGTAAGATAGCCAAGCAAGACATTGTGCGTCTTATCGAGTTAGTTGGTGGTAAAGAGAACATTGCGAGTGTCAGCCACTGTCTGACTCGACTGCGTTTCGTATTGAATGAGACAGAGCAGGCGAATAAAGCTGAACTCGAAAAGCTCAAACTAGTAAAAGGCTGCTTTACTAACGCAGGCCAATTTCAAGTGGTGATTGGCACCGAAGTTGACGAAGTGTATGCACTGCTGATTGAGCAAACGGGCAAAGAGGCCTCATCAAAAGATGAAGCGAAATTGGCTGCTCGTCAGAACATGAACTTCCTTGAGCGTGGTATCTCCCATTTAGCCGAAATTTTTGTGCCACTGCTGCCTGCCATTATTACTGGTGGTTTGATTCTTGGTTTCCGTAATGTGATTGGCGACATTCGCATGTTCGACGGCAAAACCTTAGTTGAAATCAGCCAATTCTGGGCAACCGTTCACTCTTTCTTATGGCTGATTGGCGAAGCGATTTTCTTCTTCCTTCCGGTTGGTGTGTGTTGGGCGACGGTTAAGAAGCTCGGCGGAACCCCAATTTTGGGTATAACTCTGGGTGTGACTTTGGTGTCGCCGCAGTTGATGAACGCTTACATGATAGGTAAAGCCGTTCCTGAAGTGTGGGACTTCGGCTTTTTCGTGATTGAGAAAGTTGGCTATCAAGCACAGGTGATCCCTGCGATGCTCGCGGGTGTGGCATTAGCCTTCATTGAAACCAATCTTAAGCGCATCGTGCCAGCTTACTTGTACCTTGTGGTTGTGCCATTTGTATCGATCATTTTGTCTGTGATTCTGGCTCACGCCTTTATTGGTCCATTCGGCCGTATGCTAGGTGATGGCGTCGCATTCGCAGCGAAAGCAGCCATGACTGGTGACTTCGCAATTCTTGGTTCAGTGGTATTTGGTTTCCTTTACGCACCTTTGGTTATCACGGGTATTCACCACACAACCAACGCAGTGGATTTGCAGTTGATGCAAGACTTAGGCGGCACGCCAATTTGGCCTCTGATTGCGCTATCTAACATTGCACAAGCTTCAGCGGTTGTTGGCATCATTATTTTAAGTAAACGTGAAGGTGAGCGAGACATCTCGGTACCAGCAGCAATCTCTGCCTACTTAGGCGTGACAGAGCCTGCGATGTACGGCATCAACTTGAAATACAAATTCCCAATGTTGAGCGCCATGATAGGTAGTGCCGCAGCGGCTGCTATTTGTGGTAGCGCAGGTGTGATGGCGAACGGCATCGGTGTGGGTGGCTTGCCAGGTATCTTGTCGATTCAACCGCAATATTGGTCTGTTTATTTAGTGGCGATGTTGGTAGCGATTGTATTGCCAGTGACCTTAACGCTGTTCTTCTACAAGCGTGCACAGTCAAAAGGTGATCTCGAAACAGCAAACGCGTAGCGCATCTTATAAGCGGTGACTCAATCCAGTCATCGCTTTTTTCCTTAGGTACGACTTCTATCGACCATGTGAACATGGTGATTTTTATTTATTATTTTTTGGTAAGTGAGTGTTAGAGATGGCGATGACTGAACATGATGAAAGCTGGTGGAAAACCGCAACCATCTATCAAATCTACCCAAAGAGCTTTTGTGACAGCGGCAGTAAAGGTACTGGTGATATCAAAGGGATCATTTCGAAACTGGATTACCTCAAACACTTGAGTGTCGATGCGATATGGTTAACCCCAGTTTACGCATCACCAATGGTCGACAACGGCTACGATATTTCAGATTACTACGCGATTAATCCTCAATTTGGCACCATGGAAGATTTCGACCAGTTGCTGGCTGAAGCGCATCAGCGTGGTATTCGTATCGTGATGGATATTGTGGTTAACCATACCTCCACTGAGCATGAATGGTTTCAATCCGCATTGGGTGATAAAAACAGCCCTTACCGTGATTACTACATCTGGAAAGATCCTGTAAACGGCGAAGCACCAACTAACTGGCAATCCAAGTTTGGCGGTAATGCATGGGCGTTAGACGAAGCGACTGGTCAATATTACCTTCACCTGTTTGCCAAGGAGCAGGCCGATCTGAACTGGGAGAATCCGGTCGTACGTGAAGAAGTGAAAGACGTTATTAGCTTCTGGGCTGAGAAGGGCGTCGATGGCTTCCGCTTGGACGTGATTAACCTGATTTCAAAGCAGCAAGATTTCCCTAATGATGATATCGGTGATGGTCGCCGTTTTTACACAGACGGCCCACGTGTGCATGAATATCTAAAAGAGATCAGCGAAGCGGTATTCCAGAAATATGGCAGCGTGACAGTAGGCGAGATGTCCTCAACTACATTGGAGCACTGTCAGCAGTATTCGAACATTGATAACAGCGAGCTATCGATGGTGTTTAACTTTCACCATCTTAAAGTGGATTACACCAATGGTGAGAAGTGGACCAATGCACCATTTGATTTCTTACAACTCAAATCGATCTTCAACCATTGGCAAACAGGTTTAAATGGAAAAGGTTGGGGCGCGCTGTTTTGGTGTAACCATGACCAACCGCGAGTGGTGAGCCGTTTAGGTGATGATAAGAACTACCGTGTTGAGTCGGCTAAAATGCTGGCGGCGTCTGTCCACATGATGCAAGGCACGCCTTATATCTATCAAGGTGAAGAGATTGGTATGACGAATCCAGGTTATACCGAAATTAGCCAGTATCGTGATGTAGAGAGTACTAATATGTACGACATCATGGTCAATCGCGATGGTGTGGAGCATCAAGATATGATGGCGATTCTAGCGCAGAAGTCTCGTGATAATTCTCGTACACCCATGCAATGGAATAGCGAAGCATATGCGGGCTTTTCAAAAGCTCAGCCATGGCTGGATGTTGCGAGCAACTACCCTGAGATCAATGCAGAGCAAGCACTGGAAGACAGAGATTCGGTTTTCTATTTCTACAAGAGTTTGATTGAACTTCGTAAAGAGGTGCCTGTGATTACTCATGGTAGTTATCAAGATTTGCTACCTGAGCACCCATCAGTATTTGCGTATTCTCGTGAGAGTGAAGAGCAGACTCTGCTCTGTATTAATAACTATTATGGTGAAGAGACGGAATGTGCGTTACCTGAGCGTTTTGATAGGACGAATGCCAAGTGTTTGCTTTCTAACTATCAAGAGACAGATGATTCAGTAACATCGCATCATCAAGTCTTGCGTCCTTACGAGACTCGTATTTTGTTGATTGAGGGCTAGCTAGTCAGGTCACTTTATTAAGGTCTATCTAAACACAGAATAAAGCTCATGACCTTCAGTACCCCAGTTGGTCATAAGCTTGCCAATAAGGCTTTGGATTGCTCCCCAAAGCCTTTTTTACATCAATGTGCGGTAGTTGGTAAAACTACGCCTTCTCGATTGCAGTCAGTTTAGCTGCTGATTCCTCGATGGTGGATTGCTCCACTGACATCAATTCAATTTGCTCTATCAGGCCAATTGTTGGGTTGAACCAACGCTCAGACGACGTGCCAAACTCTGTTGAATCCATACCGACACAGCCAATGTAGTAAGTGTTTTTCTCCGTAAGATTCGCAGCTTCGATCGATTTACCCGAAACAGTGAAGCTTTTACGAACACCGGTTTCATTAATTATTTGCTGCCAAGTGACTTGGCACGAGGCGTTAGATGGTAAGTTTTCAACCCACTGATTATCCTCAAAATCACTCAACATATTCGCGACGGCTTCTCCATCAAGCGTGATTTGCATTGAAATCGTTTCTTCACTGATATCAATGATAGGGTTGCTCTCTTTTACGTCAGTTCCTTTCAAACGGAATAGTGGGCTGCTGTACATCATTCTTGTGATGTATTGGCTACCAATGAAGTAAGCGTTGGTGATTTCATGTAACCCGCGGTCAGGACCTGCAAAATAAATACTGCCGCCTTCTTGTGTGCCTTCAGAGTTCGTCATGATGTCTTCAGAGACATAAAACTCGGTGATGCCGTAATTGACCAGGTCGTTGATAACTTGAATTTCCGCTTCATTACCTGACTCTTTTTCTAAAGCTGCAATGATGAGCTCACCACTTAACGGCGTGAAGTTCATTGTCATCGAGCCTTCAGTTTCACCATCTTTGGTAAATGCGTACTTTAATGCAGTGCTTGCTTGAGGCGCGAATTGAGAGTCGTTGATTGGGTAATCGACTTGGTTGCTTGGGCCTTTATTGCCATTAGTTGAACCAGAAGAAGAGCCGCCTCCGCCGCCACATCCATAAAGAGCAAAAAGAGAAGTCGCAAGCAGCGTCATGGTTTTTTTCATGTGAAGCATTCCTAATAATGTTGTTGACCTTGAGCGGTCGGATGTTTTTAGGAATGCTATTGATATGAGGGTTTATAGGGCAAAAAACGAAGACACATGAAACCTTAATTTATATTTAAGTTGCTGTTAATAATGGTTTTATATTTTTTAGTCCGATAGTTGGTGCCCGACAGCGGTACAGTAATTTAGCATCAGATTCTCCCATTGCTTGATGATCAGTGGCTCTTTGACACTGAGTTTTAGATTTTTCCAAGGCTGAAGGCAGGTCGATTTTGACTCTGGCTTGGATAAGCGCGCAAACAGTTCTTCCGATGGAACGACTCGTAGTAAGGCAACCAAAGACTCCATGTAGTTGAGGCGAAACTTATCCATGTCTCCTTGCTTATAAGCGATGTGAGATACCACCATATAAACCAGAGCATTTTCGATAGTCGAGTTCCCTGCGGTGTTAGTTAAGAATTCCTTCGAAGTTTGCAGATCTCTCAACTTGAAATGAATAATTCCCAGCCACAGCTTAAGTTCGTCTGGAATCAGCTTAAAGCGGGTTTGTACTAGGCTAGTAAATCGAATCAGTCGCTGGTGGTCTGTCTCAAATAGCGCTAGCTGGCGAGCGATTAGCGTTGAGGTCATCACGTTGAGTGGTGCGTTATCAAGATCGATAGTTGTGCCATTCAATAGAGCACTTAATGTGTGATTATCGACAGACCATTCTGGAGAGAGAGGAGCAGGCAGAGCAAAGTAGCTCGCAAGCTCTTGGTTAATCTCCATCAAGCTTTCGCTGAGATTGTCTATCTCAATAGAATAAACGCCCCGAAAGGCAAGCTTACCTGAGCTCGGGTAGATAAGGCTAACCTTAGCCGCGAGTCGTTTGTCGACCTCTTGGTCCTTCAGCTGAATATTAAGCAGATAGTCACTGGTACGCATGTTCTTTGCGCCAGGGAAGAAAGGAGAGCTATCTATTGGGTCCAAGAAGTAACTCGGGGCATCTTGGTTGGCTAAGTCGGTATAGGCGTACTCAATTTGTTGTTGAAGCAACAGAGCTTTAACCATCTTGCGATAACGTCTTGCGTTGTCACCGACCGCATCGATGCGATTGAGTAGCAGCTCAACCTTAGGAATTAACCTCTGTTCTCGTTCAACCTCAGAGGCATGATTCGACGATTGCCAAAACATATAGCCCAAGCTTGCTGTTGTGATCAGTAACACCAGAGTTGTTAATAGGAGGACAGAGGTCACTAGCGTCGGAGTTTTTCGCGCTTTAGGTTGTTCTGTTTCTAAAACTGTTTCTGCTGTTTCTGCTGTTTCACGTGCTGTGTTAGATAAGCTGACCGAGCTAGGGCTTAGGAAGTAGCCTTTACGCGGATAAGTGACCAAAATCTTGGTCGCGTCGCTCTCTGGCAAGTGCTTTTGTAGTACCGATCGAAGTGTGCTGATTCGATTGGTGAGTACGTTTTTGGAGATGAAATTACTTTGCCAAACCGCCGCGATAATTTGCTCTGCCGCTAATGGTTCTCCGACGCTCGTGAGAAAGAGCTCAAGTAACTCGATAGAACGAGGTTCTAAATCGATGACCTGCTCGTTGCAACTCAAGACACGTGTCGCTGGGTTGAATTCTAAACCTTCAATGAAGATCGAGGTTTGAGTGTCTTTGGCGCTGGAGAGGTAATCTTGCATAACGAAAGAGGGATAGCTTGTAAAAGCTAAATACTAGCTGTTTTCGTTATGAAAAACAGCTAGTAATTCATTGATTGGATAGCTGGTATTAAGACGCGTAGTTCACAGAATAGCGCGTTGGCTTATGATTCATCGCTAGTACGATATTCAATACCGCTGTACCTAGTACTGATACTGCAATTACCCAAGGCGATACAAAGAAGAACGAGGCAAACAGAATACACGCGTCGATCGCCATTTGAGTTTTACCCACAGAGATGCCGTAGCGATCTTGAATAAACAAACACAAGACGTTGAAGCCACCCAGGCTAGAACGGTGGCGGAACAGAATCAGCATACCTAAGCCCATCAATAAGCCACCGGCAACAGCACAGTAGATCTCATTATGAACTTCGAGCGAAATAACCAAGTATAAATGATCGGCAAACACAGACACTAAAGCGCCAGAAATCGCACTGCTGATCGCAAAGCTACGACCAAAACGTTTCCACGCCAATAGATAGAATGGACAGTTAGCGGCAAAGTATAAAATACCAAAGGTTACAGGCAAAAATTGACTCAACAGTAGAGCCAGACCAGTAGTGCCTCCGGTAAGCAGATTCGCAGACTGTAAAAAGAAGACGCCTAACGCTACTAAAAACGTGCCCGTCAGGACTGCAATCCAATCTTCTTTACGTGAGTGTTTTTCCATCGTTTTAATAATTACCTAATCAATAAAGGCGTGCATAGTAGTTAAAAACTTAAGCTTTCGGTAGCTAGAGGGGAAAAATTAAGGTAAACCTATGTAATCTGCGTTTTACAGGGTGTAAATCGTAAAATTGACAGTAAGGGGCATCTTTGGTTGGATAAGCCCGATAACCATGATGAATCTTATTTGTGATTATGAAAAAACTGCATGATAAAATTGCAATTAGCTCTTTATGACCTAGATCAAATTATGTAGAATGCGTCACATCAAAACGGCGACGGAAACGTTTGCTTTCGGTCGTTGTGTGGTTTTTTTGAAACTTTCAGTACAATCTGAGTCAGGAGATACAGATGCTTAAGCGTGACATGAACATTGCTGATTACGATGCGGATCTATTCGCAGCTATCCAAGAAGAAACTCTTCGTCAGGAAGAGCACATCGAACTTATCGCTTCAGAAAACTACACAAGCCCACGTGTAATGGAAGCTCAAGGTTCTCAGCTAACAAACAAATACGCTGAAGGCTACCCAGGCAAGCGTTACTACGGTGGTTGTGAGTACGTAGACAAAGTTGAAACTCTAGCAATTGAACGTGCATGTGAGCTGTTTGGTGCTGAGTACGCAAACGTACAGCCTCACTCAGGTTCTCAAGCAAACAACGCTGTATACATGGCGCTACTGAATGCAGGCGACACAGTTCTAGGTATGAGCCTAGCGCACGGTGGTCACCTAACTCACGGTTCTCCAGTAAATTTCTCTGGTAAGCTTTACAACATCATCCCTTACGGTATCGACGAAGCAGGTCAAATCGATTACGAAGAGATGGAAAAGCTGGCTATCGAGAACAAGCCTAAGATGATCATCGGTGGTTTCTCTGCTTACTCTCAAATCTGTGATTGGAAGCGCATGCGTGAAATCGCGGACAAAGTAGGTGCTTACCTATTCGTAGATATGGCTCACGTAGCTGGCCTAATCGCGGCAGGTGTTTACCCGAACCCAGTTCCACACGCGCACGTTGTTACAACAACAACGCACAAAACGCTAGCTGGCCCACGTGGCGGTCTAATCCTTTCTAACGAAGGCGAAGATCTTTACAAGAAGCTGAACTCAGCAGTATTCCCTGGCGGCCAAGGTGGCCCTCTAATGCACGTTATCGCTGGTAAAGCAGTAGCGTTCAAAGAAGCACTAGAGCCAGAATTCAAAGAGTACCAAGCACGCGTAGTTGCTAACGCAAAAGCAATGGTTGCTGAATTCCTTGAGCGTGGTTACAACATCGTTTCAGGTTCTACAGAGAACCACCTGTTCCTAGTTGACCTAATCAACAAAGACATCACAGGTAAAGAAGCAGATGCAGCACTAGGTGCAGCAAACATCACAGTAAACAAGAACTCAGTACCAAACGACCCTCGCAGCCCGTTTGTAACGTCAGGTATCCGTATCGGTTCTCCTTCTATCACTCGTCGCGGTTTCTCAGAAGCAGACGCGAAAGAGCTAGCAGGTTGGATCTGTGACATCCTAGATAACATGGGTGATGAGTCTGTTATCGAAGCAACAAAAGCAAAAGTATTAGAAATTTGTAAGCGTCTACCTGTTTACGCTTAATTTTTCTGGCTCAAATAGCTTAATTTCTGTGTCAAAGGTGCTCATTTACATTCGTAAACTCCGCGCCTTTTCCTTGAACTAAAGCTATTTGATTGAAAAATACGATTTGAAAGGTTCCTTTATAGGGACCTTTTTAGTTTTTGAGGTGCTGCGTTGTCGACCATGCTCACTTACATTCGTAAGCTCCGCGTGCGCTCCTAGAATTTCAAACAACTACTTTGAAAAACACTTTTAAAGGGATTCATTGAGTCCTTTTTTATTGGTATAGAATTGCTTTAAAGGTCCCTTTTGGGGCCTTTTTTGTATCTGGTGGCTGGTGGCTGGTGGCTGGTGGATTTGGGGCTAAGAGTAAAGAAAGGCGGGTATTAATAAGGGCTAATGCTTTCACATTAACCCTTTGTATTTTTTGTGTTGGTTTTACTTTTTGATGCTAAGTAGAGTGCCTGATTTACACTTGAACGAGTAGTAATGACGGCTTTCATTAAACTTACCTAAGCCTTCGCCATCGCAGTAGTCGATGTTGATGTCACGCATTACTTCTAGCGTATCTTCGCTGTTTAAAGCGAATTTAGAGCCATCAGAACAGACGATACGTACTCTTTCATCGTGGCTTACAGAGTAAATATCGACTTCGGTATTACACAGCTCAAAAGAGGCTTCACGAAAATTGTCTTGCTGAGTATTTGAAGCGCAACCCGCAGTAAGCGTTGCAGCGAATACTGCCAAAAGTCCGAGTCTTTTCATTGTTAATCCTTCACTATCATCAAGTTGGGTGATGAGTTTTTATATGCTATTTGAGGTAGCCTATACAACTACACGCTACGATTCAAGGCGCGTTCTTAGAGTCTAAGATATAAAAAGAGAGTAAGGAGGAGATAATTTATATTCTGAAGGCTGTATTGGCTAAGGTTGACACCAATAAAAAAGACCAACATCGAGTTGGCCTTTGTCTATCAAGCTGAATTTACATCATTATCTAAACTGTTTTGCTTCTGGCAGGTATTCAAAACCCGCTGAGGCAAGTTTAGCGATTAATGCGGCTTTGTCGATTTCGTAGAAGTTAACTACTCGGTCTAAATCTCCGCCGAAGTCGTCACGTAGCTTCATGTTGACGATGCTCATCAACATAACAGGATCCATCTTTTCAAAATTAGCGAGGTTCATATTAGTCCTCGAAATCTGAGATTAGTAGGTTAGCAGCTGCAAATGCCGCGCGTTCGCGAGCTTCTTTAGGAAGAGATTCATCTGCTGCAAGGTCGTTTAATGTTTTTACTGCGCAGGTGATCGCTTGAGGGATGTAGCCTTGGTCGCCACTACCAATTTGAGAGTACAGTTCACGTACCAAATCACAACAATCGTATACTTTCATTTTTATACCTAACCAAATGATAACTGCTCTCAATATACACATAGAGATAAGCAAAAACAAAGCGGATCTGATGAAGATCAGAGTTAGTTTGTCCTTGCTCAATATCTCATTTTATTGCGCTTTAGTTTGTCACTTTATGAGGTGACCAGTTAACCAATGATTGGTCGACTAGCCCGCGACTTGCTGTTCCAGCTGGTATTTCACTTCATCTGCAAGGTTGAGTTGCTTCGCTAATTCTTTCAAGTAAGCCTTTTCCATGAAGTTCTGCTCGTCGGCCACAATCAAGGAAGCCAAGTAGATTTCGCTAGCTTGTTGCGGTGAGCTTGCGAGTTGAGCGATTTCGCTTGGGTCGAGCGGTTTGTGCAGCTCTTCAGACACTAACTTAGTCAGCTGATAATCCGCGCCCATGTTTTCGACGGCTTGTTCAATTTTAGCCATCTCTTGCTCATCGACATGACCGTCCGCTTTAGAAGCCGCAATCATAGATCGTAGAATAAGTAGATTATGACAAGCATCTTGCTCATCAAAGGTGGCTTGTGGAGATGAGTCTGGTGTGCCTTGTTTGGCTTGGTAATCGTTATATACCTTGTATGCCAATGCACCAAGTGCTGCTGCTCCGCCAATACCCACGGCCTTCTTGCCGATCTTTTTGGTTTTCTTTGAGCCCATTAGAGCTCCTAGCAACCCGCCGCCAACGGCTCCCGCACCTAATGCGCCAAGTGTGCTTTTGCTGCTGCCTTTACTGTCTTGTGTAAGACCGCTTAGGCCAGATGAGCTTTGTGAGAGTTTCTGAGTGCCTTGTTTAACAAGGTCTGACTTAAGTGCTTGGTTAAGTAGGCTTTTAAGATCCATCGATACCTCCAATGGTAAACGCGTCTAATGAGTTGATGAATCCAATATACGTATTTAAAGATGAACCGGGGATTAACTTACGTTATTTACTTTATCGAGAAATGAGAGAGTGAGTGAAGGTGAAGAGGGGCAATAAAAAAGGCCGCCAGATGGCAGCCTTCTATTATTTGCTTTGCAAGATCACGTACTTTGCAGAGTTTGCTTATTTAGCAAATTGAGAAGTAACGTGTTCAACGATTGAATCGATAGCAACAGCTTCTTTAGTACCAGCACGACGGTTCTTGTACTCGAAGTTACCTTCTTTCATTGAGCGGTCGCCGATCACGATAGTGTGAGGGATACCAATTAGCTCGATGTCAGAGAACATTACGCCTGGACGCTCTTTACGGTCATCGAATAGTACTTCGATACCCATAGCTGTTAGTTCAGCGTATAGCTTCTCAGCCGCTTCCTTAACTTCTTCAGACTTGTGCATGTTCATAGGAACGATAGCAACTTGGAAAGGTGCTAGTGCGTCTGGCCAGATGATGCCGTATTTGTCGTGGTTCTGTTCGATTGCAGAAGCAACAACACGTGATACACCGATACCGTAACAACCCATCTCTAGGATAACGTTCTTACCGTCAGGACCAAGCACGCCACAGTTCATCGCTTGTGAGTAAACGTTACCTAGTTGGAAGATATGACCAACTTCGATACCACGTTTAAGCTGAAGTGTACCTTTACCACATGGGCTTAGGTCGCCTTCGATTACGTTACGTAGGTCTTCTACTTGAGCAAGCTCAACGTCACGACCCCAGTTGATACCGAAGTAGTGCTTACCATCTATGTTTGCACCAGCGCCAAAGTCGCTCATTACAGCAACAGAGCGGTCAACGATGAATGGTAGCTCTAGGCCTACAGGACCAAGTGAACCTGGGCCAGCGCCAACGAGTGCACGAATTTCTTCTTCAGAAGCCATCTCTAGTGGAGAAGCAACTTGTGGAAGGTTTTCCGCTTTCACTTCGTTCAGTTCGTGGTCGCCACGGATGATTAGAGCAATGATGTCTGCATCTACTTCATCAGAAGCTTTAACGAATAGAGTCTTAACTGTTTTCTCGATTGCTAGACCGTGTTGCTCTACCAATTCTGCGATAGTTTTCGCGTTTGGAGTATCAACCAGTTCCATCTCTTGAGTTGGTGCAGCAGCTTCTTCAGTTGGAGCTAGTGCTTCAGCTTTCTCGATGTTTGCTGCGTAATCAGATTCTGTAGAGAATGCGATTAGGTCTTCGCCGCTTTCCGCTAGTACGTGGAACTCTTGAGAACCACTACCACCGATAGCGCCTGAGTCTGCTAGTACTGGACGGTACTCAAGACCCATGCGGTCGAATGCATTACAGTAAGCATCGTGCATCGCTTGGTAAGACTTTTCTAGGCCTTCTTTGTCGATGTCGAAGCTGTACGCATCCATCATAGAGAATTCACGAGCACGCATAACACCGAAACGTGGACGACGCTCATCACGGAACTTAGTTTGAATCTGGTACAAGTTCAGTGGTAGCTGTTTGTACGAGTTTACTTCGTTACGAACTAGGCTAGTGATTACTTCTTCAGCTGTTGGGCTAAGAACAAACGGACGAGAATGACGGTCAGTAAAGCGCAGTAGTTCTGGGCCCATTTTTTCGCTACGACCAGTCTCTTCCCATAGCTCAAACGGCTGCACTACGGGCATTAAAGTCTCAACTGCACCTGCATTATCGATCTCTTGGCGAACGATGTTTTCGACTTTACGCAGTACACGCAGACCGGTAGGTAGCCAAGTGTATAAACCTGAAGCTAGCTTACGGATCATACCTGCACGTAGCATCAGCTGGTGGCTGATAACTTCTGCGTCGTTTGGAGTCTCTTTCAGAGTAGAAAGAAGATAGTTACTGGTACGCATTCTATGGTATCCGTTTCATCATTAATAAAAGTAAATTTACTGCCGCTATTGGCAGCAGTAAATCCGATATAGCCGCATATAATATCAGCCTATTTGGGATCTCAAAAGCGTTCAATGTCAGTTACATTGATGAAAAACGCCTCAACAACGAATTTCACGTTAAGATCGAACAAATTTACCGCATATTCCTTGTTGTCTGGCTTGCCTTTCTTATAGGCGGGGCGAGGATCTTGGCCTAATACCTCTTTGATCACTTGAATAATATGGCGCGCCTCTGGGTGCTGTGCCAGTTTGCTTTGTGCCTGCTGTGAAAAGTTAACCTCTAACACCTCTGGCTCTTCGGCTGCAAACCCTCCCTGTGCATCCGGAATCGAATCGGAGTAGGGGATGTAAGGCTTGATGTCGATAATTGGTGTCCCGTCGACTAAATCGACACTGCCAAGGTCTAGCCAAGTTTGCCCTTGATCTTGAGATACGCCTTTTAACTCCACCGCAGACATGCCAATTCCATTGGGCCTGAATGTGGCTCGAGATGCAAAAACCCCAATGCG